>JBFHNV010000046.1:0-29877 GCA_041593595.1 Gammaproteobacteria bacterium | reverse complement strand
GGCACCGGTCCGGGCCGCACGCCCACCAGGTCGGAGGCGCGCCGCTCGCGTGGCGCGCCGCGCCTCACTTGGCCTCGCTCTTGGTGTCGTAGCGGCGCTGCCACTCGGCGAGGATGCGCTTGCGGTTGTTCGCCGCCCACTCGAAGTCGTTCTCGATCATCGCTTCGGTGATCCCGGAGGGGAAGTGCTCCACCGGCTTCGCGAGCCGCGGGATGGCGACCACGGCGTAGCCCTCGTTGTACATCTGGTTGGCCTTCTCGCTCACCGACCAGTCCACCAGGGTCTTCGCCGCGTCCAGCTTCTTCGTGCCCTTGACGATGGCGGTGGCCTCCATGTCCCAGCCGATGCCCTCCGAGGGGATGACGATGTCCAGCGGGGCGCCCTGCGCCTTCGACTTCGCGGCGCGGAACGCGAACGAGATGCCGATGGGCACCTCGCCGCTGGCCGCCTGCTTGCAGGGCTTGGAGCCCGAATGCGTGTAGTGGGAGATGTTCTCGTGCAGGGCGTCCATGAACTTCCAGCCTTCCTCCTCGCCGAAGATCTGCAGCCAGCTCGAGACGTCCAGAAAGCCGGTGCCCGATGAGTTGGGGTTGGGCATCGCCACGTGGCCCTTGTACTCGGGCTTGGTGAGGTCCTTCCACGAGCGGGGCGTGGCGAAGCCGTGCTTGGCCTGCTCGACGGTGTTCACGCACACCGCCGCGACCCACGCGTCCATGCCCACCCAGGTCGGCGGATCGGCCTTGTCGCGGAACCGGGGGTCGAGCTGCTCCAGCCCCTTCGGGGCGTAGGGCATCAGCATGCCCTCGCTCTTCATCAGCAGCAGGCTGGTGGCCGCCAGCCCCCAGATGACGTCGGCCTGCGGGTTTTCCTTCTCCGCCAGCAGCTTGGCGGTGACGATGCCGGTGGAGTCACGCACCCACTTGATCTCGATGCCGGGGTGGTCCTCGTTGAAGCGCGCGGCGTACTTCTTCAGGTCCTCCGCCTCGACGGCGGTGTAGACGGTCAGGCTCTCGGCGGCTGCGAGCGAGGCGGCGCCCAGGCACAGGCAGGACGCGAGGGCGGCGAGCAGTGCCCGGCGCGGGTTCGTCGTGAATCTCATGTATCGGTCTCCTCCCGCACTGGCTGAGTGAACCCGGCAGGGCGCCGCCGGAAGCGGCAATGCCCCCCGGGTCGACGGGCAGCGGGCCCCGTGCGGCGTGGGCGTCGGCACCGTCGACCCGGCGGAAGAATAAGTCCTCGCCGCGACGCGAAGCCAGGGTCCCCGGCTGAGGAGCGGCGTTCCTTGTCTGGTCCGGCGCGTGGCACGCCTCAGGGGGGCCGCCCGCGGCACGCCTCGGAGGGGGCGGCCCGCGGCCCGCCCCGGGGCCCGGTCCCGAGAGTCGCGCACCACCGGCCGCCGGTCGCCTTCGCGCAGGCCTGACGGGTCGAACCGGATGCACAAGGATTCGACATGCATCCGGCGCCGCCGGAGAATCGCAGTCCTTCGCCGTCGGCGGCCGCGAGAGGAGCGCCCCATGATGCCTGCAACCGCCCTGGCCGAGCCCCGCCACGAGACCCTGCGGATCGGCGGCGAGCGGGTGGACGCCGCCGAGCGCATCGAGGTGCGCAATCCCTTCGACGGCTCGCTGGTGGGCACCGTGCCCCGCGCCAGCGCCGAGCACGTGCGCGCGGCCTTCGAGCTCGCGGGCGCCTGCCGGCCCACCCTCACCCGCTACGAGCGCCAGCGCATCCTGATGCGCACCGCCGAGATCCTGGTGGAGCGCAAGGAGGCGATCTCGGACCTGATCACCGCCGAGTCCGGGCTGTCGAAGAAGGACTCCCTGTACGAGGTGGGGCGTGCCTTCGACGTGTTCCACCTGGCCGGCCAGCTCGCGATCCTCGACGACGGGGAGATCTTCTCCTGCGATCTCACGCCCCACGGCAAGCGGCGCAAGATCTTCACCCAGCGCGAGCCCCTCACCGCCATCAGCGCCATCACGCCGTTCAACCACCCGCTGAACATGGTGGCCCACAAGGTGGCGCCGTCCATCGCCACCAACAACTGCATGGTGCTGAAGCCCACCGAGAAGACCCCGCTCACGGCGCTGCTGCTCGCCGACGTGCTCGCGGAAGCCGGGCTGCCCACCGGCATGTTCCACGTGGTCACCGGGCTGCCCGGCGACATCGGCGACGCCATGATCACCGACCCCCACGCGGAGCTGATCACCTTCACCGGCGGCGTGGCCGCGGGCAAGTACATCGCCGCGAAGGCCGGCTACCGGCGCACGGTGCTCGAGCTCGGCGGCAACGACCCCCTGATCGTGATGGAGGACGCGGATCTCGACCGCGCCGCCGAGCTCGCCGTCGCCGGCGCGACGAAGAACTCCGGCCAGCGCTGCACGGCGGTCAAGCGCATCCTGGTGGTGGAGGCCGTCGCCGACGGCCTGCGGGACCGGGTGCTGGAGCGGGCCAAGGCGCTGCGCTGCGGCGACCCCATGGACCCGGACACCGACGTGGGCACCGTGATCGACGAGGCGGCGGCGCGGCTGTTCGAGGCGCGCGTCAACGACGCGGTGCGCCGCGGCGCGGAGCTGCTGCACGGCAACGACCGGCGTGGCGCGCTGTACCCGCCGACGGTGGTGGACCGGGTGCCGCGGGACTGCGAGCTGGTGATGGAGGAGACCTTCGGCCCGGTGATCCCGATGATCCGCTGCCGCGACATCGACGATGCGATCCAGGTGTCCAACTCCACCGCCTTCGGGCTCTCCTCGGGCGTGTGCACCGATCGCCTGGACTACATCACCCGCTTCGTCGACGAGCTGCGCGTGGGCACCGTGAACGTGTGGGAGGTGCCGGGCTACCGCATCGAGATGTCGCCGTTCGGCGGCATCAAGGACTCCGGGCTCGGCTACAAGGAGGGCGTGCTCGAGGCCATGAAGAGCTACACCACCATCAAGACCTTCTCGCTGCCCTGGCGCTGAGCCGGTGCCGCCGGGAAGCACGCGATGGTGAGCGGGACACGCGGGACGGATCGCCCGGCGCTGCGCCGCGTCGACGGCGACTTCCTCGACGCCCTCGAGGCGATCTTCGAACGCGAGGGAGCCGGCGAGTACCTGGGCGAGGAGGTCACCATCGCCGAGCACATGGTGCAGACTGCGCTGCGCGCGCGCCGCGACGACGCCCCGGACTACCTGGTGGCCGCCGCGCTGCTGCACGACATCGGCCACCTGGTTCAGCCGGACGCCGACGCCGGCGACTGGCACCGGCGCCATGACGAGGTCGGCGCGGCCTTCCTCGCCGGGCACTTCGGATCGGAGGTGGTCGAGCCCGTGCGGCTGCACGTGGCCGCCAAGCGCTATCTGTGCGCCGTGGAGCCGGGCTACCTGCACCTCCTGTCCGACGCCTCCGTGCACACGCTGCAGCGCCAGGGCGGGCCCATGGGCGCCGCCCAGGTGGCGGCCTTCGAGGCCAGCCCCCGGCACGCGGACGCGGTGCGGCTGCGTCGGTGGGAGGAGGACGCGAAGCACGTGGGCGCCGCCGGCGCCCGCTTCGCCGACTTCCGCGCGCTGCTCGAGCGGCTGCGCATCGACCGCTGAGCCGGAGCGCCGGGCGATCGCCGTGAGCCTCAAGTCCGGGCCGTGCCTCGCCGGGGTCCGCATCCTCGATGCGGGCACCGCGCTCGCGCTCGCCTGGGGCGATCGCCACGAGGCGCGCTTCCATGCGGCGTGGCTGCGGGACAACGCCCTCGACCCACGGGCCCGCGACCCACGCAACGGCCAGCGGCTGCGCACGGCGCTGGATCTCCCCGCCAACACGCGGCTCGACGAGGCCGCGATCGCGGACGGCGACACGCTGCGGCTGCGCTTCTCGCCGGACGGGTACGAGACGCGCTTCCCGGGCGCCTGGCTGCGCGCTCACGCCTACGACCTGCCCCGGCAGCGTGCGCGCGGGTGGTGCGGACCACACGTCGCGCGCTGGGGTCGCGAGCTGGGCGACGCGCTGCCCGCCGCCACGCTCGACGCGCTGCGCGCGGACCGGCGCGCTCTGGCGCAATGGCTCCGCGCCGTGCGCCGCCACGGCTTCGCCCTGCTCACCGGGGTGCCTCGCGAGGCGGGCGCCGTGTGCGCGGTGGTGGACCTGTTCGGCCACGTGCGCGAGACCAACTACGGGCGCTGCTTCGACGTGCGCGCGGAGGTGGACCCGGTCAACCTCGCCTACACCGCCCTCGCGCTGGCAGCGCACACGGACAACCCGTACCGCGACCCGGTGCCCACGCTGCAGCTCCTGGCCTGCCTCGAGAGCACCGCCGAGGGCGGCGCCTCCGTGGTGGTGGACGGCTTCCAGGCGGCGGCGGTGCTGCACGAGGAGTCGCCGGCGCACTTCGACCTCCTTGCGGACCACTGCGCGCGCTTCGAGTACGCCGGGTCGCCGGGCGTGCGGCTGCGGGCCCGGCGCCCGATCCTCGAGCTCGCGCCGGACGGCGAGCTGATCGCGGTGCGCCACAACGATCGCTCGGCCGCCCCCGTCGTCGACGTCCCCTACGAGGCGATGACGGCCTGGTACGAGGCCCGGCGGCACTTCGCCGAGATCCTGACGCGGCCCGCGCTGCGAGTGCGCTTCCGGCTCGCGCCCGGCGAGCTGTTCATCGTCGACAACACCCGCGTGCTGCATGCGCGCGAGGCGTTCTCCGCGGGCGGCCGGCGCTGGCTGCAGGGGTGCTACGCGGACCGCGACGGCCTGCTGTCCACCCTGTCGGCTCTTGAGGAGGGCGCCTAGTGCCGCCGCCCGCGGGGGTACGGCGCGCCGGCCCGATCCGGGCGGTGCTGCTGGACAAGGACGGCACCCTGGTGGACTTCCGCGCGACCTGGATCCCCGCCTTCGAGCGTGCCGCCCATGCCCTGTGCGCGGAGCGGCGTCTGCCGCCCGGGGAAGTGGCGCGACTGCTCGCCCTGGGAGGCTACGACGCCGGTCGCGGCAGCTGGACCCCGGGTGCGCTGATCGCCTGCGGTACCACCCGCGAGCTCGCCGCGGCCTGGGCTGAGGCGATCCCCGGCGCCGACGCGGCGTCCATCGAGGCCGGGCTGGAGGCTGCCTTCGATCGCGACGTGCGCGCCGCGCCGGTGGCGGTGGCGGGCGCGGATGCGGTGCTCGTGCGCCTGCGCGAGCGGGGCGTTGCACTGGGGGTCGCGACCATGGACACGGAGCGCGCTGCCCGCGACACCCTGGCCCGGCTGGGCATCGGGGAGCTGTTCGACTTCGTGTGCGGCTGCGACAGCGGCTTCGGGGAGAAGCCGGGCGCCGGCATGGTGGAGGCGTTCAGCGCCCGGGTCGCGGTGCCAGTGGCGGAGCTGGCGGTGATCGGTGACACCACCCACGACTGCGAGATGGGCGCGCGCGCCGGTGCCGCGCTGGTGGTGGGCGTGCTCAGCGGGGCCAGCGGCCACGATGTCCTGGCCCCACTGTGCCATCACGTGATCGACAGCGTGGCGGAGCTGGAGAGCGTGCTGTAACGGCGGCGAATCAGTGGCCGGCGCCGGCGGCCACCTCCGGTGACACGGCCGCCTGCGCGCCGCCGGCCTCGTCCACCGGCTCCGGCATCAGCTTCGCGATGCACTCCCGCGCCGCGCCGCACCAGGTGCTGCGGCGGGTGTCGACGCCGAGGATGCCGGAGTGCTGGTCCAGGCGGGTCAGCGCGGCCGCGACCAGGGCGGGCAGCGCGTCCGCGTCCAGGGCCACGCTGTTGCGGAAGCGCACCAGCAGCGCCTCGAATTCGGGTCCGCCGCCCGGGCCCCGGCCGAGGATGCGGCACACCCGGTCCACGAGCACCGCCACGTCCCGCAGCCGCTCGCCGTCGCCGGCCGGGGGCGGCACCTCGCCGTCCTCGGGCAGTCCGGCGATGGCGGTGACGATGTCCTCCGGGAAGCGCCACTCCCGCGCCACCGCCGCACCGAGGGTGGCGTAGTCGATCCCCAGCACCTCCCGCGCCGCCAGGTCGATCCCCGTGTGGTCGCGGGCCGCCAGGGACTCGATGTCGGCGTGCTCCTCGGGGAAGTAGAACATGGTCAGGGTCTCTCCCAGGGTCTGGAACATGCCGCAGATGAACGCTTCCTCGGCGTTGCGCATGCCTTCGCGCTGGGCCAGGTGGCGGGCCAGCAGGCCCGCCATGAAGGAGCGGATCAGCAGCTCCTTCAGCACCGCGCTGCGGGTGCGGTCCTTCAGGTGCGAGAACAGCGTGAGCGAGTTCGCTGTCACGCGCAGCTGCTCGAAGCCGAGCAGGCTGATGGCGTGGGACACGCTCTTCACTTCGCCTGCGAACACGCCGTAGAAGGCGGAGTTGGCGAGCTTGAGCAGCTTGTTGGTGAGGGCATAGTCGCGCAGCACCACCTTCGCGAGCTGGCTCGCCGTGGCGGTGCTCTCGCGGGACGTCATGCGGTTGACCTCCACCAGGGAGCGCGACAGCACCGGAAAGTCCTCGCGCCGCTGCATGCGCCGCAGCAGGAACTCCACCGTGCCCCGGGCGGGCTCGGCGGCGGTCGCCGCCGCCAGCCGGGCGCGGGCTTCCAGGGCCGAGTCGAAGGCGTTGAGCATGGCGGTGGCGTTGGCGTAGCGGGCCGCCGGGTCGCGGGCCAGCGCGCCGGCCAGGAACTGCGCCACCGGCGCCATGTCCGGCCCCGTGTCGACCGGTGACAGGTCGATGTCCTCCTCCACGATCTGGCGCGCCGCGAGGGTGAGCGTGCGCCCGGTGATGGCGCTGCGGCCGGCGAGGATCTCGAACAGGATGAGCCCCAGCGAGCGCACGTCCGTGTACGCGCCCAGCGGCTTCTCCTCGAGCTGCTCCGGCGCCATGTAGAGCAGGGTCCCTACCGGCACCGCGGTGGTGTCGCGCACGGTGTTCACCAGCCGCGCAAGGCCGAAGTCCATGATCCGTGGCACGTCGCGATCGCTCAGCAGGATGTTGCCGGGCGACAGGTCCAGGTGCAGCACGTCGCGCTCGTGGGCATGGGCCATGCCTTCCAGCACCGGGCGCATGAGTGCCAGTGCCCGGCGCGCCGGCACCGCGCCGTCGGTCTCGAGGATCTGGCGGAAGGTGCGGCCTTCCACGTACTCGAACACCAGGTACGGCCGCCCGTGGTAGCGGCCCACGTCGTGGATGGACACGATGTTGGGATGCTGCAGGCGGGCCGCGATGCGCGCCTCGTCGGGCAGCGCGCCGCTGGTGGCGTTCCCGTGCACCGAGTGGGAGTGGATGATCTTGATCGCCACCCGCCGCTCCAGGTGCGGGTCCTCGGCCGAGTACACGGTGCCCTGGCCACCGCGGCCGACCTTGCGGGTGAGCTCGAAGCGGCCGATGCGCGGCCGTGCGCTGGTCTCGCGGGTGGGCTTGCTCATGACTTGGCCTGGTCCCTGCGCCCCACGCAGGTCATTCCCGGCGCTCCGGGCGTGCGACTCATCGGACTGTATCGGCAACGCGCCCTGTTCCTTCAGCCTCGCGCCGGCGCCCGCCGCGCCCTGGCGCGCGCCGGCGGGCGCCGATACCATCGCGGCCCATCCGCGACGGGCCGGGGAGGCGAGGGGATGGCTTTGGAGACGATCAGCGAGCACCGATGTCACGGCGGCGTGCAGGGCTTCTACGGCCACGCCTCCCAGGCCACCGGCACCCCCATGCGCTTCGCCGTGTTCCTGCCGCCCCGGGCGCGCCGGGAGCCGGTGCCGGTGCTGTACTACCTGGCCGGGCTCACCTGCACCGAGGAGACTGCCACCATCAAGGCCGGCGCCCAGGCCCACGCCGCGCGCCTGGGCCTCGCCCTGGTGATGCCGGACACGAGCCCGCGGGGGGCCGGACTGCCGGGAGAGGACGACGACTGGGACTTCGGCACCGGCGCCGGCTTCTATCTCGATGCGGTGACGGAGCCCTGGTCGGCTCACTACAACATGTATTTCTACGTCACCGACGAGCTGCGCGCCCTGGTGGAGGACTCGTTCCCGGTGGACGGCGAGCGCACCGGCATCTTCGGCCACTCCATGGGGGGGCACGGGGCGCTCACCATCGCGCTGAAGAACCCCTACCACTACCGCTCCGTGTCCGCCTTCGCGCCCATCTGCGCGCCCACCCAGTGCCCCTGGGGCGTGAAGGCGTTCTCGGGCTACCTGGGCGATGACCGCGACGCCTGGAAGGCCTACGACGCGTGCGCCCTGGTGGTCGAGCGCACCATCGACACGGAGATCCTGGTGGACCAGGGCCAGAACGACCAGTTCCTGGCCGAGCAGCTGCACCCCCACCTGCTGGAGGCCGCCTGCCGGGAGGCCGGGCAGGAGCTCACGCTGCGGCGCCACGCCGGCTACGACCACAGCTACTGGTTCATCCAGTCCTTCGTGGCGGAGCATCTGGCGCACCACGCCCGCATCCTGGGCGCCGTGGGCTGAGGGGCGCGACGCCCCGGCGGGCGGCGCCGCGGGCGGTGAAGCGGCGGGCCGGCTCGACTATGATGGCGGCGCGCCCGGCGCAGGCCAGGCGCCGAGGTTTTGCCTGGCCGCCATGACCACGCCCATCTACCTCATCCGCACCCCGCTCCGGCACGTGGCGGGAATGGCCTACGGCGGCCCGATGCGCATCAAGATCGGGCGCCGCCGGGTGGCCTACGCGGGCTTCGCCACCATGGACCTGGCAGAGATCGTGTGCCGCTACTGGAACATCCCGGCGGAGCACTACATCGAGCCCTGGGCCGAGGCCATCCAGCACGACGCGCCGGACTCGCGAGCCCGCCGGGTGCTGCTGTTTCGCGACGAGGCCGATTTCCGCGCGTGGCTCGAGGACCCGGACGGATTCGACGTTGAGTCCCATAGCGTGAGCCTGCACCTGGGCGGCATCGCGGCGTCGCGACGGCGCAGCGCTTGAGCTCCACCACGGCCGCCGCGGACGCGGGCACGGTCGCCCGCGTCCGCCGCGCGCGCCTGGCGCGCCTGCGCGGCGAGATCGCGGCGCGGGACCTGGCTGCGGTGGTGCTCGTGGACCCGGTGAACGTGCGCTACGCCACCGGCACCCGCAACATGCAGATCTTCAGCGCCCGCAACCCGGCGCGCTACGTGTTCGTCGCCGCCGACGGGCCGGTGATCCTGTTCGAGTTCGCCGGCTGCGCCCACCTGGCCGCGGGCTTCGACACGGTGGACGAGGTGCGTATCGCCACCACCGCGAGCTACGTGGCGGCGGCCGAGCGTCTGGACGAGGCCACCGGGCGGTGGGCCGACGAGATCGCGGATCTGGTACGCGCCCACGGCGGCGGCAACCGGCGCGTGGGCGTGGAGCGCTTCGGCGCCGCCGCGGCCTTCGCGCTGGCGCGACGCGGGCTCGAGGTGCGCGACGCCCAGGCCGCCGTGGAACGCGCTCGCGCCATCAAGGTGCCCGGCGAGGTGGCGCTGATGCAGGACTCCATCGATGCGGTCACCGCCGCCGTGCAGGCGCTGCGCGACGGCATCCGCCCCGGTATCACGGAGAACGAGCTGTGGAGTGTCATGTGGCGCCACGTCATCGCCCACGGCGGCGACTACGTGGAGACGCGCCTGCTCAATTCCGGCCCGCGCACCAACCCCTGGTTCCAGGAGTGCTCCGACCGGGTGCTACAGGTCGGCGACCTGGTGGCGCTGGACACCGACGTGGTGGGCCGCCACGGCTACTACGCGGACTTCTCCAGGACCTTCGTGTGCGGCGGCGGGCGAGCCGGCGACGCCCAGCGCACCCTCTACCGGCTCGCCTGGGAGCAGGTGCACCACAACCTGGAGCTGATCCGTCCCGGGCTGGGGTTCCGCGAGCTGAGCGAGCGCGGCTGGCGCATCCCGCCGCGCTACCACCGCAACCGCTACTACCTGCTGGCCCACGGGATCGGCATGACCGGCGAGTACCCCTACATCCTCTACCACGACGATTTCGCGGCCGGTGGCTACGACGGCGTCATCGAGCCCGGCATGGTGCTGTGCGTGGAGAGCTACGTGGGCGCCGAGGACGGCGGCGAGGGGGTGAAGCTAGAGCAGCAGGTGCACGTCACCCAGGACGGCTGGGAGCTCATGTCGGCATTCCCCTTCGAGGAGGCGCTGCTGGGCCGGGAGGTGTGACGGTCGCGCACGGCCCTCGCCCGGGGGATTCTTCCGTGTCCGGTCCCGCCCCGCCCGCGGCACGTCGGACCGCCACGCTCCGTACGCCAGGGGCAGGTGGGCCCGAGAAAGTCCTAAAGTCCGGCCGTCTCGTGCCGATGATGCGAAGTGCATCACGCCTTCGCTTCCTGGAATGCCACTAGCATTCCCACACCGAGCCTTCTGGACCCCGGGTCATGGTTCTCAAGCCGTCGTCGACCTTTCGTGAGAAGCCCGCCGTGGAACGTTTCGCCAGCGGCGACGTCGTGTTCCGCTTCTTCATCGCCCTGGCGGTGCTGGGGTGCCTGTGGACCACCGTGGTGCACCCCCGACTCCCGGCCCTGATGCGCTGGCTGGAGGCCCTCCTCTCCTGATTCAAGCGGGACGCAGTCGCTTGAATTCCGCGCGGGCCGGTCGGACGCGGTACGGAATCAAGCGACTGCGTCCCGCTTGATTAACGCCCAGGCGTTGACCTGCTTGGACTCCAGCCAGTGGCTGACGGTGGCGTCGAAGGTCTTGAAGTGGGCACTGGCCAGGTGCGCCTTGAAGGCGGCCTCGTCGGTGTAGATCTCGTAGAGGAACACCCGGTGGGCATCCGCGGGGTCCACGCACACGTCGAAGTGGTGGCAGCCGGGCTCCAGGCTCAGGGAGTTCTCCGCCTGCTTCGCCATCGCCCGGTGGAAGTCGTCCACGTGGCCCGGCTTCACCTGGAACAGGACCGTGATCACGTACATGGCTGTCTCCCTCCGCGGGTCGTCGCGCGCCGTCAGCCGAAGCGTGCCCGTAACGCCGCGACCTGCGCCTCGCTGAGCAGGCGCAGCGGCTGGCCGCGCAGCATGAGGAACAGCTTCGCCGTCTCCTCGAGCTCCTCGGTGGCGTAGACGGCGTCGTCCAGCGAGTCGCCGGCCACCACCGGGCCGTGGTTGGCGAGCAGCACCGCGTGGTGCTTCCCGGCGAGCGGGCGCACCGCCTCCGCGAGCGACGTGTCGCCCGGCGCGAAGTAGGGCACCAGGGGCAGCCGTCCGACGCGCATCACATAGTAGGCGGTGAGCGGCGGCAGCACGTCGCGCGGATCCACGTCGGCAAGGATGCTCACCGCCACCGAGTGGGTGGAGTGCAGGTGCACTACCGCCCGACTCCCGGCGCGCTCCGCGTACATCACCTGGTGCAGGAAGCTCTCCTTGGTGGGCGGGTCGCCGGCGACGCAGCGACCGTCCGGGTCGAGCTTCGAGATGCGCGCCGGATCCAGCTCGCCGAGGCTGGACCCGGTGGGCGTCATCAGCCATCCGCCGTCATCGGTACGCGCGCTGATGTTGCCGCTGGATCCGAAGGTGAGCCCGCGGCTGTACATGGACTCGCCCAGGCGGGCGATGCGCTCGCGCAGCCGCGTCTCGCTCACGTCGTGCCGGCCTCCGGCACCGGTATCGTCTCGACGATCTCGAGCAGCGCGTCGGTGACCGCCTGCGTGCCCTGGTCGCCGCCCAGCTCCATGGGCCGGGTGCGCTTCGAGGCGAAGCCCTCCTGGACCGCGGCGTTCACCAGCAGCGCGGCGCGCTCGAGATCCGCGACGCCGTGGCGCTCCGCGAGCCAGTCCAGCATCAGCGCGGCGGACAGCACCGTGGCCATGGGGTTGGCCTTGTCCTGTCCCGCGATGTCCGGGGCGCTGCCGTGGGCCGGCTGGAACAGGCCGTGGGCGTCGCCGATCTCGGCGCAGGCCGCCATGCCCATGCCGCCCACCAGGCCGCCGGCCAGGTCCGACAGGATGTCGCCGAACATGTTCTCCATCACCAGCACGTCCGCCTCCCAGGGCTTGCGGATCAGATCCAGCGCCTGGGCGTCCACGTAGTTGTAGGCCTTCTCGATGTCCGGAAAGGCAGCGGAACGCTCGTCGTAGATCTTGCGGAAGAAGGCCATGGATCGGAACACGTTGGCCTTGTCCACGCAGGTCACCCGGCCCTTGCCGCCGCGGGCCTTGCGCCTGCGTGCCAGCCGGAAGGCGAAGTCGTGCAGCTTCTCGGTGGTGGCGCGGGTGATGCGCAGCGTCTCGCGCGCCTCGGTGTCGCCGATGATCTCGCCGCGGCCGTGGGAGTAGAACAGCCCCTCGGTGGACTCGCGCAGCACCACCAGATCGATGTCCGCGGCACGCGGGTCGGCCAGCTTCGGCGCGATGTTGGGATAGGCCTTCGCCGGGCGCACCCCCGCGTACAGCCCGAACACGTCGCGCATGCGCAGGTGCGGCGCGATCTCGGTGCCGTCCGGGTAGCGGATGCTGGGCAGCCCGATGGCACCGAGCAGGATGGCGTGGGCCTCGCCGGCGGCGTCGAAGGCCGCCTGGGGCATGTCCTCGCCGGTGTCGCGGTAGTGGGCCGCGCCGGCGGGAAGCTCCTGGTAGTCGAGCGTGAATCCGCCCACGCGTCGCTGCGCCGCATCCAGGATCCGGCGCGCGGCGTCGCACACGTCGGGTCCGATGCCGTCGCCGGCGACCACGGCGATGGTGAAGCGGGTGCTCGCGCTCATGCTGGGCCCCGGCGATGGCGCGGCGCGGCGCCGCGGGGCGATGAACCTCGCACGGCGCCGCGCGCGCGTCAACGCGGGGGTAGGCGTCGGCGACGATGGCACGGGGGCATGCCCATGAGCCCCGGTGACGACACGGCGACGATGGCTGCCGCCTGCGCCGGCTGGCGCTTCCGGGGCACCGGGCGCCCGGCGCCGTCGAGCCGGGACCGGACCAGGAGTCGGTGTGGGACCATCCGCGCCCGCGGCGGGTCGTCGCGGATCTCCGCGAGGTGGTGGTGCGCGCCGGCGGCCACCTGCTCGCGTGCGCCAGCCGCGCCGTGCGGGTGCTCGAGACCGCGATCCCGCCCGCCTTCTGCCTGCCGCCGGATGACGTGGCTCGGACGCTCCTAGAGGAGCAGTCGGGCGCCCCCTCCTAGAGCGCCGCCGCGGCCTTCGCCACCAGCTCGGCGCGCTGGCGCTGGCGCTCCGCGCCGGCGCGGCGCATCGCGTCCACCAGGGCCGGATCGGCGCATGCCGGCGAGCCCGAGCGGAACGGCGGAGCGGGGTCGTACTCGATGGCGAGCTGGATGCGTCGGGCGGTGTCCTCGCCCGCCACCTCTGCGGCCACGGTAAGCGCGAAGTCGATCCCGGCGGTGACGCCGCCGCCGGTGAACAGGTTGCCGTCGCGAACCACGCGCTCGCTCACCGGCGTGGCGCCGAAGGCTGCCAGCAGGTCCAGGGACATCCAGTGGGTGGTGGCGCGCCGGCCCCTGAGCAGGCCGGCGGCGCCCAGCACCAGGGCACCGGTGCACACGGAGGTGACGTAGCGCGCGCCGTCAGCGATGCGCCGCAGGAAGGCCAGCGTCGCCGCGTCCCCCAGCAACGGGCCGACGCCCGGGCCGCCGGGCACGCACACCAGGTCAAGCCGCACCACCTGGGCGAAGCTGGCGGTGGGCAGGAACGTGAGGCCCTGGTCCGAGCGCACCGGCTCGCGGTCCTTCGCGATCACGTCCACCTTCGCGCCGGGCATGCGGGTGAAGACCTCGTACGGCCCGGTCATGTCCAGCTGCGTGACGTCGGGGAACAGCAACAGGCCCACGTGGAACGGGGTGCTGGACATGGTCGTGTCGCTCCGGGATGAGGGCGGCGACGATCGTACACGACCTTCCCGGCCCCTCACCCCGCCCCTCTCCCCGCGTGCGGGGAGAAGGGGTCACGATGGGCAGTTTCGCGCGGGAGTTCCCACCCTCTGGCCGCGGGCCGGGACAGGGGGCGTCAGCGTTCCATCACACGCCGACGGAGAACATGCTCTCCAGGTCGTGGCGGGAGAAGGCGCGGAAGGCGAGCATGGTGTGGGTGTGGGTGATGCCGGAGACCTTGCCGATCTCCTCCGTCATCAGCCGCGCCAGGTTCTCGTTGTCGCGCACGCGGATCAGCGCCACCAGGTCGAAGTTGCCGCTCACGGAGTACACTTCGCTGACGCCGTCGATGTCGGCCAGCGCCTGGGCCGCCGAGTTGACCGCCCCGTGCTCCACGTTGATCAGTGCGATGCCCGTGACCACATTGCGTCTCCACACGTCGTGCTGCCCCGTGGCGGCCATCGTAGCCCGGATCCGGTGGTGAATCACGGCATCCGGCAGCACCGGGAGGTGCGGTGACGGCGGCCGGCGCGCCACGCCGGCGCGATGTCGCGGACCCCGGGACCGTGGACCTGTTCGTGTACGGCACCCTCACTCATCCGCCCATGCTGGAGGCGCTGGTGGGGCGCGCGCTGAGCGGCGAGGACGCGACCCTCGGCGGATACGAGCGCCTGACCCTGCGCATGGCGGACCTGCCGCCGGTGCCCGCGATCCGGCCGCGCCCGGACGCGTCGGTGCCCGGACAGGTGGTGGATGGCCTGGACGGCGAGGCGCTGCGCGTGCTGGACGCCTTCGAGCTCAGCCACGCGGGCCTGTACCTGCGCCGCGAGGTGGTGGTGCGCACCGGGGCGGTGCGCCGTCGCGCGGTGCAGGCCTACGTGGCCGGCCCCGCGTCCCGCCCGCACCTGGCCGAGCCGTGGGATCGCGAGGCGTTCCTGGAGCGCTACGGCCGGCTCTATCTCGAGCAGATCATCCCCGGGTTCCTGGCTGGTCTTGCCGGGCGGCAGTCGGCGTACTGAGCGGCATCGTGTCGCGGCGCGCCGCGCGCACAGGCGCGGGTGTGTCGGTGCGAGACCGCGATCTCAGCCTCCGCGAGCCTCCGGCCGCTTCGCCTGATCGCCGTTGGCGCCGTTGCGCCGGGGGGGGTCCGCGGTCGCGGCGGGCTCGGTGGTCGCGCCGGCCTGCCGGTCCTGGCCGTCGCCGTTTCCCGGCGGCCGTTCAGGGGGCGCTGCCTTGGCGCTCGCCTCGCGAGCCGTTTCCCGCGGTGGTTCCCTGCCGGCGCCCGGCTGCCGCGCCACCTCGCCGGCCGACGCCGCTTCCGCGGTTGCCGCGTCAGCATCCTCCGAGGCCGCGGCGCCGCCCGCCCGGGGCGATTCGGGCCCGGGTGATCCGGACGCCGGCGCCGCGACTCGCGCCGGCGGATCAGGGTCCCGGCTCCGGCCCAGCAGCGGCCGGACCACCTGCTCCATCAGCTCCTCCGTGCGGCCCTCCGACAGCCCCAGGGACCGCGCGCTCTGGGAGAAGTGGTCCAGGAACGCCCGGTAGTCCTTGGCCAGGGTGCCGAAGAGGACCGCGCTCTGCTCGAAATGGCTGCTCACGCCGGCCTTGACCTGATCGGCCTTCTCGCGGGCCTGCGCGAGCTCCGCCTCCAGCCGGTCGATCTCCTGCTGCTGGGTGGAGTTCCTGCGCCCCAGCAGGTAGCAGAGGTAGCCGACGGTGAGCACCGCCGCCAGCATGAGCAGGATCCACGTTCCGTTGGTCATCAAGCGGCCCCCCCTGTGCGTCGCAGCACTGTACCTGCCCGCTCGCCGGTGACCGCGCCATCGGCGTAGCTCTCGGTGCCGGCGACCCACACGCGCTCGATGCCGCGCGCCACCTGCTTCGGGCTCTCGAAGGTGGCGGCGTCCATCACGCGCTGCGGATCGAACAGCACCAGATCGGCCACCGCCCCCTCGCGGATCTCGCCGCGGTCGGCGAAGCCGAACACCCTGGCGGTGACACCGGTCATGCGGTGCACCGCCTCCTCGAGGCCGAACAGCTTCTTCTCGCGGCTGTACCGGCCGAGCACCCGGGGGAACGTGCCCCAGAGGCGGGGATGGGGGACCTGGTCGTGGGGCAGACCGTCGGAGCCGATCATGGCGTCGTCGAAGGCCATGATGCGCTCGAGATCCGCGTCGTCCATCTGGAAGTAGATGCCGCCAGCGGGACTGAGGCGCGCCACCGCCTCGTCGGTGTCCACGTGCCACTCCCGGCACACGTCGGCGAGATCGCGACCGTTCATCTCCGGATGGGCATCGGACCAGGTCACCAGCACCTTCTCCGCCGACGGCACCCAGTCCGCCAGCAGCACCGTGGAGCTGGCGGTGTAGGGGTACACGTCCAGGTTCACGCTCTGGGTCCTGCGCGCCTCGGCAATGAGGGCGAGGGATTCCCGGCTCATGCCCCAGTTGGGCCGGCCGCTGCACTTGTGGTGGGAGATCACCACCGGCAGCTCCGCCTCGCGACCGATGCGAAGGGTCTCGCGCACCGAGTCCAGCAGGCCCTCCTTCTCGTTGCGCATGTGGGTCACGTAGAGACCGCCGTGCCGGGCGGAGCGCCGCGCCAGCGCGATCACCTCCTCGGTGGGCGCGTTGAACGCGGGCGGGTAGGCGAGCCCGGTGCTGAGGCCGATGCAGCCGTCCTCCAGGGCGCGGTCCAGGCGCTCGCCCATGGTGTCGATCTCGTCGGCGCGCGCGGCGCGGTCCAGCCGGTCCATGGCACCGGCACGCAGGGTGGAGTGGCCGCACAGCAGGGCGACGTTCACCGCCGGGCGGGTGCGCTCCACCTCCTCGACCCAGGCTGCCACGCAGGGGAAGCGGTACCAGTCGCGACCACCCAGGAGGTTCAGTGGCGGCGGCGGGTCGGTGCCGGTGAGCGGCGCGAGGCTCACGCCGCAGTTGCCGGCCACCACCGTGGTCACGCCCTGGCTCACCTTGGGCAGCATGTCCGGGCCGCTCAGCACGGCGCGGTCGTCGTGGGTATGGGCGTCGATGAAGCCCGGTGCCAGGATCAGCCCCGCGGCGTCCACGTGGCGTGCCGCCGAGGCAGGATCGATCCGCCCGATGCGGCTGACGCGATCGCCGTTCACGGCCACGTCCGCGGTGAAGCGCGCCGCGCCGGTCCCGTCGATGACGCTGGCGCCGGTGATGACGAGATCGTGGTCGGGCATGGGGCGTGTCCTGCGGGCGGCGGGGTGCCCGATTGTAGCCCGCATGTGTCACCACGGCGCGCGGCGTCGCCGGCGGCGCCTCACTGCTGCAACGGCGAGAGCCTGAGTCGCACGGGCTGGTGGTCGGAGGCGTCCGTGACCTCGTCGACCTCCACCGCCTCGACGCGCGGCAGCAGGTCCTGCGTGACGAAGAAGAAGTCGCGGCAGTGCGGGCCCTCGGTCCACTGCACGTGGTCGTGCACGCCGCAGGTCGGCCGGTGGGTGCCCGGGCCGTGCCGGTGGGCCCAGGCGTCGGCGAGGCCGGCGCGCGGGTCCGCGCCCGGGTCGATCATCGCGGCATACTCGGGGTCGCTGATCTCGAAGTTGAAGTCGCCGCACACGACCGCCGTCGCCGGGCGGGGCGTGGCCGCATACGGCCCGGCGTCGTCCGCGAGGGGCGGCCGCTCCACGTGGCCGCAGATCTCCCGGTGCAGCGCGAGCAGCCGCTCCACCTGGGCGATCCGGTGGCTGCGCGCGTGATACTCCAGGTGCAGCGTCACCAGCCGCAGCGCACGATTCCCGTCGCGAACGACCACCTCGATGGCCTGGCGCGGCATGTGGCGGATGCCCGCCTCGGGGGGCTGCGGCAAGGGATGCATGAAGCACTGCTCGACCGGCGGCCGGGCGAGCACGAGGTTGCCGAAGCGGCGCCGGGGTCCGGCGGCGCCCAGCCGGTCGAGCGCCGGCCCGAAGAACGCCGTGTGCTGCGGGAAACGGGCCGAGAACGCGGCGGCCTGATCGGCGCCCAGCCCGCCGTCGAGCTCCGGGTAGTGCTGCGCCACCTCCTGAAGGCAGATCAGGTCGGGAACGCCCGCCGCGGCAATCACTCCCGCCACCCGTGCCACGTCCACCCGCCCGTCCACCCCCCGCGCCGCCTGGACGTTCCAGGTCAGGATCTCCATCACTTCACGCCCGCGTGCATGAACGACTGCACGAACTGGCGCTGGAAGAGCAGGAAGGCGACCAGCAGGGGCGCCACCGCCAGCAGGGTGGCGGCGGTGACGACCGACCAGTTCACGCCGGATTCGGGCGCGCCGAAGATCGCGAGCCCCACCGTGAGCGGCCGGGTCTCCACCGAGTTGGTGATGACCAGGGGCCAGAGGAAGTTGTTCCAGTGGTAGCTCACCGACACCAGCCCGTAGGCGACGTAGGTCGGGCGGGCGAGCGGGATGTACACCTTCCACAGGATCTGCAGGAGAGAGCACCCTTCCACCCGCGCCGCCTCCTCGAGCTCCTTGGGAATCGTCTTGAAGGTCTGGCGCAGCAGGAAGATGCCGAAGGCGCTGGCCATGTAGGGGAGCCCGACGGCGGTGATGGTGTCGACGAGCCCGAGGCGGCTCATGGTCGTGTAGTTCTCGACGATCAGCACCTCGGGCATGATCATCAGCTGCACGAGCACCAGCCCGAAGGCCAGGTCGCGCCCCACGAACTCGAAGCGCGCGAACGCAAAGGCGGCCAGGGTGCACAGGACGAACTGCGCGGCCAGCACCGAGGTGACGAGCATGAACGTGTTCAGGTAGTAGCGCGCGAACGGCGCCTGGCTCCAGGCGGTGCGGAAGTTCTCGAGGCTGAGCGGCGCCAGCAGGTCGAAGCGCGTCGCGTACTCGGGCGGGTGGAAGGCGCTCCAGAAGGCATACAGAAGCGGCAGCACCCAGAGCAGGGCGAGCAGCCAGGCGCCGGCGGTCTCCCAGTGGCTGACACGCTCCAGGGGCGAGGTCGAGGTCACCGGTAGTGGACCCGCTTGTCGAGGAGCAGGAACTGGCCGATCGAGATCAGCGCCAGGACGGCCAGCAGCACGACGGTGAGCGTCGCCGCGTAGGACTCGTCGAAGAAGCTGAAGGCCACCTCGTAGATGTAGTACAGGAGCAACGAGCTCGCGTTGTCCGGACCACCCTTGGTGAGGATGAAGAGGTGATCGACCAGCTTGAAGGAGTTCACCACCGCGTTGATCAGCACGAACAGCGTGGTCGGCATCAGCAGCGGAAAGGTGACCCGGCGGAAGAAGTACCAGCGGCTCGCACCCTCGATGTGGGCGGCCTCCTGGAGCTCAGGCGAGAGTGACTGCAGCGCGGCGAGGTAGAAGATCATGAAGAACCCCGCCTCCTTCCAGATCGTCATCACGATGATGCAGCCGAGCACCGTGTCCGGATCCCCCAGCCAGTTGTGGCCGGGGATGCCGAAGACCGACGCGACCTGGTCGATGAGGCCGATCTCGGGCGTGTAGAAGAACAGCCAGATGTTCGCCACCGCGATCATCGGGAGCACGGTCGGCGTGAAGTACGCCATGCGCGCCAGGCCGCGGCCGGGTAACCTCGCGTTCACCCACAGCGCCATCAGGATCGCGATGGCGATGCTGGCGGGAATGGTCCCGAGCGCGTACCAGAGGTTGTTGTCGACGACCTTCCAGAACACCTCGTCGCCGAGCATCAGCTCGTAGTTCTCGAGGCCCACGTACTTGCTGGGCCGCGTCGCCGTGCCGGTGGTGAAGAAGCTCTGCGCGAGGGTCGCCACCGTCGGGTAGTGGGTGAAGGCGACGAGCAGGATCGCGGCGGGTGTGAGCAGCAGCCAGCCGTAGACGTGGGTCCTGATGCTCCTGCCGTGCATCTTGCGCGCTCGCGTCTCGTGGTCCGTGCGCGGGGCCGGCGACCGGCCGGCCCCGCGTGCCGGGCTCTAGCGGTAGCGTTTCAGCAGGCGGTCCGCCTGGCTCTGGGCGGCGCCCAGCGCCTCGGCGGGCGCCTTGGCGCCGGTGAGCACCGACTGGATCGCGTCGTCGAGGAGCTTGCGCACCCGGCCGGTCTGGTAGGTGGACAACTCCGCCGTCGCGAACTCGAGCTGGTCGCGGGCGACCGCCGCTGCCGGAAACTCCTTCACGTATTGCTGGAGTGCCGGCGTCTCGTACGCGTCCGGGCGCACGCCGAGATAGCCGGTCTTGATGCTCCACTCGGCGGTACGCTCCGGCTCGGTCATCCAGCGGATCAGCGTCATCGCGGCCTTGCGCTCCGCCGGGGTCGTCTGCTTGAAGATGTAGAAGTTGCCGCCGCCGGTAGGCGTGCCACGGCGCTTGCTGGCAGGCAGCATGGCGACCCCGAAGTCGAACTTCGCGTTGTCCTTGACCGCCGTCAGGTTGCCGGTGGAATGCCACATGATCGCGGTCTTTCCCTCGAGGAAGTTCTGGCGCAGCGTGCCCCACTCGATGGTGCCCGACGGCATCACTCCGTGCTCGCTGCCCAGCGCGTGCCAGTACTCGAGCGCCTCCACCACGGCCGGGGAATCGAAGTAGGTCTCGTTGCCGCTGCCGTTCATGAGCACCTGGCCGTTCTGCATCGTGAGCGCGCCGAACATCCAGTACGGGTAGCCGGTGGACGGGATCATCGCACCCCAGCGCTCGACGTTGCCGCTCGCGTCCTTCTTCACCAGCGTCTTGCCCATCGACACGAGCTCGTCCCAGGTGGCTGGCGGCTTCTCCGGGTCGAGCCCGGCATCGCGGAAAGCGTCCTTGTTGTAGTACATGACGATGGTCGAGCGCTGGAACGGGATCCCCCAGGTCTTGCCCTGGGTGATGCCGTTGCCCATGAGCGCCGGGTAGAAGGCCTCGAGCCAGGCACGCTCCTCGTCGGTCTCGACGATGTCGTCGAAGGCGAAGATGGCGTCCTGCTCGATGAGCTCGTAGATGTCGATGGCGAACATGACGGAGAGCTGCGCCGGATCGCCCGCCTTCAGGGCCGCGAGCGCCTTGATGCGCGCGTCGTTGTAGTTGCCGGCGTAGATCGCGTTGACCTTGATGTCCGGGTGGGATTTCTCGAAATCGGCGACGAGGCCGTCGACGATACTGGTGAGCGGCCCGCCCACCGCGACGGGGTAGTACATGGTCAGCTCGGTGGCTGCCTGCGCCACGGGCACGGAGCCCGCGGCCAGGGTCGCGCCGAGCGCGCACGCACCGGCGAGTCTCGTAATGGATGTCTTCATCTACATGCCTCCTCTGGGTGGGGGCGCGATTGCGCCCTTCTCTTCTTAATCGCTGCGGGCGCTCGTGGTGAGCCACCCGTCACGTCACGGCTCGTCGATGCGCACTCCCGTTCCGGTATCGAACACGTGCACCGCCGCGGGCGACCACCCGACGTTCACCACGTCGCCCTCGGCGCACGCCGCGTGCCCCGGCACGCGCACGTGGGCCTGCTGGCCGCCGATGCACACCTCCAGCACGCTGTCCGCGCCCAGGTAGTCGGCGGCGATCACGCGCGCCGGCACGCCGCCGGCGTCGATCTCGATGTCCTCCGGGCGCACGCCGAAGCGGCGCCCGCTGGACCAGCCTGCCACGAGCGGGTGATCCGCGACGCCGTCTCCGGCCGCGTCCGCGAACGGCTCGAACAGGTTCATCGGGGGCGCGCCCACGAACTGCGCCACGAAGGTGGTCCGCGGCCGGTTGTAGATCTCGTCCGGAGAGCCCTCCTGGTCGATGCGCCCGTCATGGATGACCACAACCTTGTCGGCCATGCTCATCGCCTCGGTCTGGTCGTGGGTGACGTAGACCACGGTCATGCCGATCCGGCGCTGCAGCGCCCGGATCTCGATGCGCATCGCGTTGCGCAGCTTCGCGTCGAGGTTGGACAGCGGCTCGTCCATCAGGCAGATGGCGTTCTCGGCCACGATGGCCCGCGCCAGCGCCACGCGCTGGCGTTGCCCGCCGGAGAGCTGCCCCGGCTTGCGTTCGAGGAACTGGGTGAGCCCGACCAGATCGGCGACTCTTGCGAGCCGCTCGGCGCGCTCCGCGTTCGGCACGCGGCGCACCTTGAGACCGAAGACGATGTTCTCGGCCACGTTCAGGTGCGGGAACAGCGCATAGGACTGGAACACCATCGAGATCCTCCGCGCCGAGGGCGACAACGCGGTGACGTCCCGGCCGCCGATGAGGATCCGCCCGCTGGAGACCGACTCCAGGCCCGCGATCACCCGCAGGGTGGTGGACTTGCCGCAGCCGGAGGGTCCGAGCAGGACCACGAACTGGCCCGCCGGCGCTTCGAAGGAGATGTCGTCGACCGCGGGAGCCGCCTGGCCCCAGCGCTTGGTCACGCCCTCGAGCCGGATGTCCGACACGGCCCACTACCCCCTTGCCACGTGGAGCCGCATGCCGTGGGTGCGCAGCGTGCGGCACACGGCAGGGGGTGGGCGGCCACTGATGAACAATGTGTCCATCCGGGAGACGCGACCTGCCCGCGTCATCGCGTCGCCGTCGAACTTGCCGTGGTCCATCACCAGGAACCGCCGCCGCGAATTCTCCGTCGCGGCCCGTGAGAATGGGAGATCGCGATACGCGTAGTCGAGCAGCCCGCCGTCGTCGTCGATGGTGCCGATACCGGATATCCCGCAGCTCACCCTGAAGCACCTCGTGAGTCCGCGGCGGCCGGTCCGGTCACCGCCTGGTCGCGTTTGCGCACCGTTCCACCGGCGGGGATGACCTCCAAGTCCGCCCGTTCACTCACCGCGCCGTCCCCGAGAGCCCGCGACCGGTCGCGTACCACTTCTCGAACGCCTCGCGAAGTGCCACGTGGTTCGTCGCCCACCAGGCCGCGTCGGTCTGCAGGGCCCTGGCCATGTTCTCCTTGGCGGTGGGCAGCAGGCGCTTGGTCTCGTCGGCCACCAGCGCCAGCGAGGACCGCCGCGCCGGCCCGTAAGTGATGTGCTTCGCCTGCTCGGCGAGTGGGCCGGAGCCGGTGGAGAAGCGGATGAAGTCCATCGCCTTGTCGCGGTTGTGGCTGCCCTTCGGGATCCCCCAGGATTCGATGTCCCATACCTGGCCGTCCCACACGACGACGAACGGCTTGCCCTGCTCGGCGATCGGGCGGTGCGTGCGCCCGTTCCACACCGACGTCATGGCGACCCGGCCGGAGTCCAGCAGGGCAACGGGCTCCTCGCCGGACTTCCACCAGACGATCTTCGTCTTGATCCGTTCCATGACACTGAACGCGCGGTCACGACCCTCCTCGGTCTCGAGGGTCGCGTACACCTTGTCGGGCGGGACGCCGTCGGCCAGCAACGCCCACTCCATCACCACCCGTGGATCGCGCCGCAGGCCGCGGTTGCCCGGGAACTTCTTCACGTCGAAGAAATCCGCGATCTTCGTCGGCCGCTCGGCGCCGAAGCGCTGCGTGTTGTACGCGACCACGGTGGACCACACCGTCTGTCCCACCCCGCACTCGGTGAACGCACCCGGGATGAAATCGTCCTTCGCCGGCGTCCCGTCGTCTCCGGGTGGCAAGGTGCCGTGATCGAACTTCTCGAGCAGTCCCTCCCGGCATCCGCGGATGAGATCCGCGAGCTCGAAGTCCACGACGTCCCACACCACGTTGGCGGTTTCGATCTGGCGGCGGATCTCGGCCAGGCCGCCGTTGTAGGTCTCCATCTCCACCCATTCGCCCAGCTTGCGCCGGTACGGGATCACGTAGGCCAGCATCTGGCTGCGGGTATAGCTCCCGCCCCAGGACACCACGGTCAACGCCTTCTGTGGACTCGCCACCGCCGTGTGCAAGCCCAGGGACACGAAAGCAGCCGCCAGGGCAACTGCAAGCCGGTGAATCTGCCTCATCTGTATCTCCTCCCCTGCGATTGCCGGTCGCGTTCGACGCTGCCGCGGTCAGCCGCGGAGGTCTCCCCGCAAGCTCGTGCCGTCCGGTGCGACCGGTTCGGCGGGCACGGCCACGGCACTCGAGTCCTCCCTCAGGGATTTGACGATGCCCCAGGCCATGAACAGCATGATGATGCTGACCGGCAGGGCCGCGGCGATGGAGGCGGTCTGCAACGCCTTCAGGCCGCCGGCCAGCAGCAGCACCGCGGCGACGAAGCCCTCGCCGAGCCCCCAGATGATGCGGAACTTCTGCGGCGGGTTGTCGTCACCCATGCTCAGCATGGTCGTGATCACCAGCGTCCCCGAATCCGACGAGGTGATGAACCAGGTCGCCAGCAGGAACGTGGCGAGCGCGGCCATCGCCAGGTTCAGCCAGTTCACGTCCGTCAGCCGCTCGATGGTGCCGTAGAGCGCCGCGGGCAGGTTCCAGTCGCGCACCAGCTGCGCGATGCCCGCCGTGCCCACGCCGTCGGGCGCGTTCAGCTCCATGTGGATCGCGTTGCCGCCGAAGATGCACAGCCAGAAGAACGCGATGGTCGTCGGCACGAACATGACGCCGACCATGAACTCGCGAATGGTCCGCCCCCGGCTGATGCGCGCGATGAACATGCCGACGAACGGCGCCCAGGAGATCCACCACCCCCAGTAGAAGATCGTCCAGCCGCCTTGCCAGGCGGCCGCCCCCTCGGAGTTGAAGGTCTGGAAGCCCATCGGGATGAAGTGCCAGAGATAGTCACCGAAGGTCGTCACGAAGAAGCCCATGAGCCACTTCGCCGGTCCGCCGAAGAGGAAGTAGGCGATCAGCACGATGGACAGCCAGATGTTCCACTCGGAGATGATCCGGATCCCCTTGCCCACCCCGGTCACCGCCGAGAACGTCGCGACGATCGAGATGACCACGATCAGCACGATCTGGGTCGTCGTTCCGGGGTCGACTCCGGTGAGCACGTTGAGACCCGTTGCCATCTGGCTGACCCCGAGCCCGAGGCTGGTGGCGACGCCGAACACGGTGCCGAAGACCGCGAGCAGGTCCACCGCGTGGCCGATCGGGCCGTAGATGCGGTCGCCGATGACCGGGTAGAGCGCCGAGCGCAGCGTCAGGGGGAGCTTCTTGCGAAAGCCGAAGTAGGCGAGGCAGAGCCCGATCATCACGTACACCGCCCAGCCGTGGAACCCCCAGTGGAAGTAGGTGACGCGCATCGCCAGGATGCCGCGCTGGGCGTCCATCTCGGTCACACCGGCCCGGTCGGCGAACGGGTTGTTGGGGTAGCCCCAGGGCGCGGAATTGTCGAAGTAGAAGATGGGCTCGGCGATCCCGAAGAACAGCAGCCCGATGCCGACGCCGGCCGAGAAGAGCATCGCGAACCAGGAGAAGTTGCTGAACTCCGGCGTGCTGTCGTCGTCGCCGAGCCTGATCGAACCGAAACGGCTGAACATCAGGTAGAAGCAGACGAACAGCATCACGGTGACCGCCGTGATGTAGTACCAGTTGAGCGTCGACTCGATCCAGCCGCGGATCGCGGAGTAGATCTCGTTGGCGAACTCCACGTTCAGCGCGGTGAACACCACGAACACGACGACCATCACCTTGGAGGCGATGCCCATGCCGCTGTGCAGGCCCGAGAAGAATCCCTTGCGGGCTACCAGATTCTGGGGATCGTTCATGTCTCCTCCTTCGGAATGGTCGAGGTCTTTTGCCTCTTTCGAGTGCTTTCAGCGGGTCATGCGTTCACGTCGACCACGACACGCCCCTTCACGCCGCCTTCGAGGATGGACTTGCCGAGGGCCGGCAGGTCGGCGAGCGTTGCAGGCTGGATCATCGCCGCGAGCTCGTTCATCGGAAGCTCGGTGGCGCCGCCAGGCTTCGAGCCGGTTCTCGAGAGGACGCAGCCCTGAAGGTCATTCGATTGGCTCCTCGTGAGTTCGGTTCTGCCCGACCGCGCGCTCAGCTCGCCCGGGCGATGGGCAGCCCCGGCACGAGCCGGGGGCTGCCGAAGTGCGTGACGCGGCCTTCGGCGGACGGGTGGAAGACGTTCCTAGCGGTGATCGTCGGCAGCGCATCACCGTGCCCGCGACGGCCGAAAATGTCCAGCCATGACCCTGGCCGTTGCCGTGGAGCGTCGGCACCGTGCAGAGGCGTCAGCGGCCGGGCGGCGGGAAGGGCAGCGGCGAGACCGTGGCCGTGCACGGGCCGTCGGGCGTCTCGACCTCGACCCGGTGGCCGGTGTCCCAGTGGCCGCGCTCCAGCATCGCGAGGGCGACGCCGCACCCGTGGTCCGGCGAGACCGCCGCGGAGGTCACCCGCCCGGCCTGCGTCCCCTGCGCCCGGACCGGCCACCGCTCGACGCAAAGCGGCAGCGATTGCGCGTCGATGCGCAGACCCACGACCCGGCGCGCGGGCCCTTCCCTGGCGATCCGCTCCAGCGCGGCGCGCCCCATGAAATCGATGGGCCGGTCGAGGTTGCAGTAGGCATCGAGCCCGCACTCGAACGGGTTGTTCGCGCGCGTCATGTCGCCGCCGTAGGAGAGCAGGCCCCCCTCGATGCGCTCGATGAGGTTCGGGCAGCCGGGGCCGACCTCGAGGTCCTGCCCCGCCTCCCACAGGGCGTCCCAGAGGTCGAGGCCGAGCGCCGGCTCGTCCAGGTAGATCTCGAACCCGCCCTGCTTGCTCCAGCCCGAGCGGGCCACGATCAGCGGGTGGCCGCGGAAGGACAGAGTCTCGAAGCGGAAGAAGCGGATGGCGCGGACCGCCTCGCCGAATACCCGCGCCATCAGATCGTCGGCCTTCGGCCCCTGCACCGCGAGGGGCGCCACGTCGAGCTCCTGGATCGCGACGTCGAGACCGAGCCCGTAGGCGAGCCCCCGCGCCCAGAGGCGGACGTCGGAGTCCGCGATGGAGAGCCAGTAGCGGTCGTCGGCAAGCTTGAGCACCACCGGGTCGTTGACGAGCCCGCCGCGCTCGTCGACCAGGGGCGCGTACAGGCAGCGGCCCGGTGCCGCGCGGGAGAGATCCCGCGGTGTCATGAGCTGGACGAGCCGGGCCGCGTCGGCCCCGTGGATCTCCACCTGGCGCTCGCCGGCCACATCCCAGAGCTGGACGTGGTCCTTGAGATGGCGATAGTCATCGGCAAGGGAGCGGAACATCACCGGCAGCAGGGTGTGGTTGTACACCGTGTACGCCTTGACCCCCGCCGACTCGACGCGGGGCGTGTAGGGCGAGCGCCGGATGCGGGTGTTGGTGACGAGACTTGGCGCCAGCGCGCCCGGCGCGCCCGCCTCACCGGTCGCGAGCACTACCTCGGTCACGGCCCTGCCCAGTCGATGGCGCAGATCTCGGCGCTGCGCCCGGCGAAGTCCCACACCCGCCCGAAGGCCCGCACCCGCGACCGGGTGGCCTGCGCGATGACGATGTCGGGCCCCATCCGGTAGCCGGTGTTGCTCACCATCACCGGCTCGCCCGGCGTCGCGCCTTCGATCGGCTCCACCTCGCCCACGATCTTCTTCGGCACCACGAGCCGCCGGCGATTGCCTCCGGTCTCGAAGGTGACCGGCGCACGCTCGGCTCCCAGGAACCGGCTGACCAGGATCGAGAACAGCCCCGTCGTGCCGCGGACCTTGCCGCTGGAGATGTCGACGAGGCGCGCGCAGGCGGCATCGCTCGCACGCTCGTCGATCCACGCGCCCACCGTCCAGTTGCCGCGCCCCATCGACCCCGGGATGTCGAGCGGCAGCGCGACGTTGAGGCCGCCCAGGTCCACGTCGCCCGCGCGGCCCTCGTCGATCCGCACGCCGGCCCGGCCTGGCAGTGGCCCTCGGTCGGCGCGTGCTTGCCGAGCGAGACCACGCACGGACAGAACACGGTGCAGTTGCAGTTCAGGATGAGCTCGCCCTTCAGGTTCCAGGTATCCAAGATGGTTCCTCTATCGATCTAGTGCAGGAGCGGGTCGGACGCCGCGACGAATCCCGCCGCGGCAATCAAGACGGCCCCGAGGGGCGCCGTCAGCCGGCGCCCGATGGGCAGCTTCTCCACGATCATCAGTACCATCGCGACGCCCATCCACGCGAGGTTCATGGTCCCGCCGACGAACGCGAGCGCCATCAGCGCCCAGCAGCAGCCCACGCAGTCCGCGCCGTGGCGCAGCCCCATGGCGAGCGCGCCCCGCGCGCCGGGCCGCCAGCTCGAGAGGAAGAACGCCATCGGGGAGCGGCAGCGGCTGAGACAGGCGTGCTTCAGGGCGCTGAACTGGTAGAGGCCGGCGGCCGCCAGCAGGCCGGTCGTGAGCCAGGGGGCCGCGCTGACACCGGTGTCGGTGACGGCGCCGGCCGCGGCGAGCAGGTGCTGCGCGGCGCCGGCGCCGGCCGAGAAGAGGGCCCAGACGACCAGGTATCCGGCGAGCAGCGCGTGGAAACCGGCCCGCGGGATCCGGCCGCCGCTGCCTGCGGCCATGTGCCGGTAGGTGCGCAGCAGCGGCAACGCCGTGGGTGCCATCATCGCCACCCACATCAGGCACCACATGGCGATGGTCGTGACGAGGCCCGAGGGGGCATGCTGGCCGCAGAGCACCGCCAGGTCGGCGAGCGCGCCCGTGATCGGCGCGAAGCCGGACATGCCCGGCCCGAGGGCCGCCATGCCGCTGAATCGGGCGAGCTCGGACGCGGCCGCGAACAGCGACGCCCAGGCCACCAGCACCAGCGTGGAGAAGCCGACCCAGGGGTCGGCCGCGAGACGGAGGATGCGACCGGCTGCTGCCATGGCCCCGTGCCTGCGCGCTGCGCGCGTTGCCCCGCCGCCGCGGCGAAGCGGGCGCATCACCGCTACGGGTGCCCGAGACTACCGGCGAGCCACCATGAGCACGATTTAATTCTCGAAAACTGAATTTAAGCACAATTGAACTCTGGCACGCGCCGGGCCGCCGCCGCCCGGCGCGCGGTGGCCGGGATCAGTCCAGCCGGTACGGGGCGAGAGCGCTTCGCAGCGCCTCGACGAACGAGCTGATGAGTGGCGAGGGAGCCGGGCGCGCGGCGTACACGATGGCCATGTCGTAGCGGATCGTCGGCTCGAACGGGCGCGACACGACGCCGCCGCCGAGCGCGTCGTCCCCGTTGATCGCATCGACGATGGCGAGCCCGGCACCGCGGCCCACGAGGCTGCGGCAGGTGGCGAAGAAGTAGCCGCGAATCGGGGAGTCCAGCCGGCAGCCGGCGCAGGCCATTGCCGCCTCGAGCTGGGTGTCGATGGGGTGGTTCTCCAGGATCGAGATGACGGGGTACTGCTCGAGGTCCGCCGGGGTGACCACGGAACATCGCGCCAGCGGGTGCCGCGAGGGCATGATGCACACGCAGGCCTGGGAGAACGGCTCGTAGGCGACGCCCGGCCAGTGCACTGGCATCTCCACGATTCCCACGTCGATCTGCCGGCCCGCGACCCACGCGACGATCTGCTTCGAGCTGCGGGTGTGCAGGTCGATCCGGACGTCCTGATGGTCCCGGGCGAAGCCGGCGATGACCCCGGGCAGGAAGTTGATGGAGGGCGCACCGTCGGCCGCGACTCGCAGGTGGCCGACCCCGCCCTCGCGCAGGTCCCGGGCCGTGCTCGCGACCCGCTCGATGGCCAGCAGCCCGCGCTCCACCTCCTCGTAGAGACGCTCCGCCTCGGGTGTAGGCGTGAACCTGCCCCGGCTGCGGTCGAAGAGCGCGATCCCGCTCTCGTCTTCGAACTTCGACAGCGCGATGCTCACCGCGGGCTGCGTCCGGTTCAGGCGCGCCGCAGCCGCGGAGATGGAGCCGGTCTCCATCACGGCCTTGAAGACCTCGAGCTGGGAAAGCTTGAGGTGCATGAAATTAATTTAATTCAAGGCCTCCGGAATTCAAACCAATTTATGAGCGGGCCGGGCGGCGATCTTCTGGCGCAGGGCGCGACCCTCGGGAGAGATGCAAGCGCGCCTGCCGGCCGTCGCGGGGGCCGGCCCACGGTCCAGGTACCCTTCGGCCAGCATGCGGCGCACGGCTCTCGAGATGGTGAGGCCCATTGCTTTCATGTGTGCCTCAAGACGCGAACGCCCCCTCGCGGTGTCCCGGGAGGGCGCTGTCCAGAAATCGTTTGCGTGTGCGCCAGATAGCTGTCCCGAATTCCGCGACGAACATTTCGTGATGCGGAGGGAAGCATGGGTCGGTGCGCCCCGCCGTGAACCCGGCCCTGGGGGCTTGTATGTTGCCTGCGTCCTGGTCGTGTGTGATCAAGACAGCCGGGGTGGGAGGGACGCCTGGGG
>JBFHNV010000045.1:0-30149 GCA_041593595.1 Gammaproteobacteria bacterium | reverse complement strand
CGTGCACGACATCCGCGTGGAGGCCGACGCGGCGTCGTTCACCCTGCACATCGAGAACGTTCCCACCGAGGAGAACCCCCGCACCGGTCGCCTGGTGGCCCAGAGCGTGATGGCGACGCTGCGCCGCTTCGCCTCCCCCCTCGTCGTCGGCACCTGACGGCCGGTCGCAGGGAATTCAACCACAGAGGCACAGAGGCACAGAGGCACAGAGGCGCGGAAAGCGGCCGCGTGCCGCTCTGAGCGTTCAGGACGTCAGGTCACCCGGGACGACCGAGAACCCTGTCAGCTCCTGAGTTCTTCTCCGTGCCCTCTGTGCCTCTGTGGTTCATTCCCGGAAGCCACCCGCCGCGACCGAGTGTCCGAAGCGCGATCAGTCCCCGGGTGCCGCCGCGACGGCGCCCGCGCTGCGGCGGGTGGACTGGCCGGTGGCGAGGACGGTGGCGACGGTGAGCAGAGCCAGCACGCCCACCAGCCAGAACACGTGATCGGGAGCCGAGTGGTCCAGGATCAGGCCGAACACCGGCGGCGCGATCACGCCGCCGATGTTGAAGCCCGTGGACACGAAGCCGAACACCTTCCCGCTCTGGCCCGGCGGGGTGAGCGCGCGCACCATCATGTCCCGCGACGGCGCGACGCAGCCGCTGGCAAGCCCCGCCAGCGCGAACAGCGCGCCTGTCACCATCAGCGGCGGGCGCAGCGCCGCCACCGCGAAGACGCACAGGGCCACCGTGACCAGGCAGCCGGTGACGAACAGGTCGTGGCGGGTCATGCGATCGGCGATGCGCCCGCCCAGCAGCACGCCCGCCGGTGACGCGAACAGGTAGGCGGACAGCACCAGGGCCACCGCGCCCAGCTCCCCCGGGTGTGCCTGCTCCAGCGCCGAGATCCCGAACGCCGAGATCCCCTGGCCGTAGAGGGTGAGGCCCACGAAGAACAGCACCGCGAGCAGCAGCGGCGCGGTGAACAGCACCCGCAGGCCCGAGGCGGTGGGTGTGGCGGGACGCGCGGCGTGGCCGCGCGTCGGCGCCACGTCGCGCAGCGCGCCCATGTTCACGGCCAGCAGCAGCGCCAGCGCGCCTCCGCCGGCGCCGCACAGGATCAGCGCCGTGCGCCAGTCGAAGGCGGCGGCCAGCGCCACCACCAGGGGTGGGGCCACCGCGGCGCCCAGCAGTCCGGAGAAGGTGTGCACGGAGAAGGCACGCCCGATGCGCCTCGGGTCCACCCGCGCGTTGAGGATGGAGTAGTCCGCGGGGTGGTAGACCGCGTTGCCGAGGCCGGACAGGACCATCAGCGCGAGCAGGGTGACGTAGCCCGGGAACAGCCCGATCAGCACCACCGCGGCGGACTGCGCCAGGAGCCCCGCGATGAGGATCCCGCGGGCGCCGAAGCGATCCACGAGGAATCCCACCGGGGCCTGGGTCAGGCCGGTGGTGAGGCTGAACACGGTGATGGCCACCCCCAGCTCGGTGTAGCCGACGCCGAAGTCCTCGCGCATGAGCGGGAACAGGGGCGGCAGCAGCAGCATGTAGAAGTGGCTGAAGAAGTGCGCCGCGCTGACCAGGGTCACCACCCGCACGGCATCGTCGACGGCGGGGACAGGGGTGGCTCGGGGCGTGGCGGACATGGCGCCAGATCGTCTCACACGGCTTCAGGTGCCGCCCAGGTAGGCGGCCTGCACCTGGGCGTCGGCGCGGATGTCCGCCACCGTGCCGCAGGCGATGACCCGCCCCGACACCATCACCGTGATTCGGTCGGCGAGGCTGAATACCGCGTCCATGTCGTGCTCCACCAGCAGCAGCGCGACGCGCCCTTTGAGCGAGTCCAGGAGTGCGACCATCTCGCCGGCGGCCTCGGGGCCGGCGCCGGACATGGGCTCGTCCAGCAGCAGCGCCCGGGGCTCGCCGGCGAGCGCCATGGCGAGCTCCAGGCGCCGCTTCTCTCCGTGGGCCAGCGTGGCGGCGCGCCGAGCGGCGCTGCCGGCGAGCCCGGTGCGCTCCAGCAGGGCGTGGGCCGGATCCTCCAGCCGCGCATCGCCCGCGGCGGGCGCGAGAAACCGGAAGCTGTGGCCCTGGTGGGCCTGCACCGCCAGCATCACGTTCTCCAGCGCGGTGAACTCGTCGAACAGGGAGCTCACCTGGAACGAGCGCGCGAGGCCGGCGCGGGCACGGGCGTCGGCGGACAGCGCGGTGACGTCGCGCCCGGCGAAGCGGATGCGGCCCCGGTGGGGGGCGAGCTCGCCCGCGAGCTGGTTCACCACGGTGGTCTTGCCGGCGCCGTTGGGTCCGATCAGGGCGTGCAGCTCGCCGGCGTTCACCTCGATGCCGAAGTCGTCGGTGGCGGCGATGGCGCCGAAGTGGCGCGTGAGGCCCCTGGCGGCGAGCACCGGCTCAGGCGTCATCGCGGTCGCTTCCGCACAGGACGCCGAACAGCCCGCGGCGCATGAACAGCACCGCCGCCACCAGCACCGGCCCCAGGATCACCATCCAGTGGGCGGTGTACGCCGCCAGCGCGTCCTCCACGAGCAGCAGCGCCGCGGCCCCGAGCACCGGCCCGAACAGGGTGCCCATGCCGCCCAGGATCACCATCACCATGATCTCGCCGGAGCGGGTCCAGTGCAGCAGGGCGGGGCTCACGAACTCGGTCTGGTTGGCGAGCAGCGCGCCCGCGAGGCCCGCGCCGGCGGCCCCCAGCATGAAGCACACCCAGCGGTAGCGGAACACGGGGAAACCCAGCGCGCGCAGGCGCCGCTCGTTCTGGCGCGCGCCGCGCATCACCATGCCGAAGCGCGAGCGGGTGATGCGCCACGCCAGATACAGGTACGCCGCCAGCAGCGCGAGGCACAGGTAGTAGAAGACGGTGTCGTCCCCGAGATCCAGTCCCGGCGCACGGCTGCGGCTCCACAGGCTGAGCCCGTCGTCGCCGCCGTAGGCCTCCAGCGACACGAACAGGAAGAACAGCATCTGCGCGAAGGCCAGCGTGATCATGATGAAGTGCATGCCGCGGGTGCGCAGCGAGAGTGCCCCGATGACCGCGGCCAGCAGCACCGCCACCGCCACCGCCGCGGGCCAGGCCACGAGGGCCTCGGTGCTGCCCGCCACCTCCAGCGGCCAGCTGAGGACAGGGCTGTCGTCCTCGGCGTGGTGCGCCAGGATCCCCACCGTGTAGGCCCCGGCGCCCAGGAAGGCGGCGTGGCCCAGGCTCACCAGCCCGCCGTAGCCCAGGATCAGGTCCAGGCTCACCGCGGCGAGGGCGTAGATCAGCACGCGGCTGAACAGCGACAGCAGGAACGGCTCACCGGCCGCCGTCGCCAGGGGCGGCACCAGCGCCAGGAGCACGGCGCCTGCCGTGACCACCAGCATCCGGCGGGTACGCGGCGCGGGCATTCAGCCGGGCGCCGGGAACAGGCCACGGGGGCGCCACACCAGCACCGCGGCCATGAGCAGGTAGATGGCCATGGAGGCGAGCGCCGCCCCGAGGCTGTCGGCCTGGGCCGGCCCCATCACGGCACGCAGCACCACCGGCAGGAACGCGCGGCCCAGGGTGTCCACCAGCCCCACCAGCAGCGCGCCCACCAGGGCGCCGCGCACCGAGCCGATGCCGCCGATGACGATGACCACGAAGGTGACGATGAGGATGCTCTCGCCCATGCCCGACTCCACCGCCAGGATCGGGCCCACCATCACGCCGGCGAGCCCGGCGAGAGCCGCGCCCAGGGCGAACACCAGGGTGTACAGGCGGGTGATGTCGATGCCGATGGCCCCGGCCATCTCCCGGTTGCTGGCACCGGCGCGGATCTGCATGCCGAGCCGGGTGCGGGTGATGAGCACCCACAGCAGCAGCGCCACCGCGAGCCCCACTGCCATCATCGCCAGCCGGTAGGCCGGGTAGGGCGCACCCGGGATGATCTCCACCGTGCCCGCGAGGGCGTCGGGGACGTTCATGAACAGGGGCTGGCGCCCCCACACGATCACCACCAGCTCGTTGAAGAACAGCACCAGTCCGAAGGTGGCCAGCACCTGGTCCAGGTGCTCGCGGGGATAGAGCCGGCGCATCACGATGGTCTCAACCAGCACGCCGGCCAGCGCCGCCGCCGGCAGCGCCGCCAGCACGCCCAGCGCGAAGCTGCCGCTGGCGGCGGTCACCGTGGCGCCCACGTAGGCGCCCACCATGTACATGGAGCCGTGCGCCAGGTTGATCAGGTTCATGATGCCGAATACCAGTGTCAGCCCCGCCGCCATCAGGAACAGGGTGACGCCGAGCTGCAGCCCGTTGAGGAGTTGCTCGAGGAACAGGAGCATCGGTCAGGGGACGGGGCGGCGCCCGCGAGGTCGATTCGTCATCCGATCTGGCTGGCGGGAGGGGGCACCGGTCGCACTGACAGAGAGCGGTTCGCCGTCGGGGTCGTCGCAGAGGCGGGCGCCGGACGGCGCGGCCCGCTGTGAATACGTCCCTGTACGCTCGACGGCGGCATCCCTGCCGCCGACGGCCGCGCCGCCCGGCACCCGCCGCTTCGGCGAATGCACGGGCGTCCGTCCGTGCGCGGGATGCGCCCCATTACATCTTGCAGTCCTTGGCGTACGCGTCCGCGTGGTTCGAGAACACCTTCTTCACGATCTGGTTGGTGAGCTCGCCGCCGTCGGTCTTCACCACCTTGCGCACGTAGAGGTCCTGGATCGGGTGCTGGTTCGGGCCGAAGCGGAAGGCGCCGCGCACGGACTGGAAGTCGGCCTTGTGCAGCGCCGCGCGCAGCGCGGCAGCGTCGCCCGCGTTGCCGCCGGTGGCGGCCAGCGCGCTGCCGATGAGGCGGGCCGCGTCGTAGCCCTGGCTGGCGTACAGGGTGGGCGTGCGGCCGTAGGCCGCCCGGAACGCCGCCACGAACGCCTTGTTCGCGGGGTTGTCCAGATCGTGGGACCACTGGGAGCCGTTCACCACGCCGAGCGCCGCGTCGCCCACCGCCTTGAGCAGCCGCTCGTCGAAGGAGAACGCCGGCCCGAACAGGGGCACCTCCTGGTTGAGGCCCGCCTGGGCGTACTGCTTGATGAAGTTGATGCCCATGCCGCCTGGCAGGAAGAAGAACACGGCGTCGGGCTTTGCTGCGCGCAGCGCCGCGATCTCGGCGGCGTAGTCCGACTGGCCCAGCTTGGTGTAGACCTCGCCCGCCAGGGTGCCGCCGTAGTAACGCTTGAAGCCCGCCAGGGCGTCCTTGCCGGCCGGGTAGTTGGGGGCCAGGATGTAGACGTTCCGGTACCCGGCCTCGCTCACGTACTGGCCGGTGACCTCGTGCAGGTTGTCGTTCTGCCAGGCCACGTTGAAGTAGTTCTCGTGGCAGCCGTCGCCCGCCAGCTTGGACGGCCCGGCGTTGGGGCTGACGTAGATGACCCCGTCGCGCACCACCTTCGGCACCACCGCCATGGCCACGTTCGAGAACACGATGCCGGTGAGGATCCGGGCGCCGTCGCGCTGGATGAAGCGCTCGGCAATCTGCTTGCCGCGCTCCGGCTCGCGGCCGTCGTCCTCCACCATCACCTCCACCGGCACGCCGCCCAGCTTGCCGCCTTCCTGGTCCACGGCCAGCTTGAAGCCGTCCCGGATGTCCTCGCCCAGGTAGCCGGCCTTGGTGGACAGGGTCGTGATCATGCCGATCTTCACCGGCTCCGCGGCCTGCACGGCGCCGGCCAGCGCGAGGCACGCGGCGGCGGTCAGGAAGGTGCTGCGCATGGGTCGCTCTCCTCGTGGGGTCGTTGTGGATTGTCGTTGCGGGCCGGCAATTATCGTCCAGCGGACGGCCGTTGCGAAACGCCGCGCCGGAGTCAGCGAACGGCGACCCCGGCGTCGAACAGGATGGCGCTGTCGAAGCCGGCCAGCGCGCCGGCGGCCGGCGGCAGCCAGGCCTGGATCTGGCGCGGAAACCGCGAGATGTCGGGAATGACCACCACGGCGGCGTCCAGCCCCATCTCCTCGAGCAGGTAGAACAGCATCTGGGCGCCGGGCTGCTCGTCGCGCTCCAGCAGCGTGACCCCCAGCATCCCGGCACCGGCGATGCGCGGGTCGGAGCGGGCGATCCGCCGGAACATCCAGCCGGGCAGGTCGCGGCAGTGCAACGCGCCGAACAGCACCACGTGCTGGGCGCCGTCGCGCCAGTGCTTCCGCACCCGCGCCACCAGGATGTCCTCGCGGCTGGTGCCGGGATCCTCGGCGTGGGCGCGACGCTTGCGCTCCGCCGCCGACTCGTCGATGCCCACGAGCAGGGGGCGACCGGCAAGGTCCGCGGCGGCGTCCAGGATCGGACCCAGGTCTGCCCCCAGGAGGGTCGCGGGCTCGCCGCGGCGATGTCGCTCCAGGATCGCGGCGAGATCCGGGGCGCCCGTCTCGAGCATCAGCGTCTGTGGCGCGAGGCGCGGCAGGATCTTGCGTGCCACGAAGCGTCGCGTCGCATCGGCGTGTCGCTCCCCCAGGCACACCAGGCCGGCCCGGGCGGCGGTCTGCGCCGCCCAGCGGTCCAGGCCGGTGGTGCTGGCGGCGAGAGCCTCGGCGAGCGCCCTGCGCTCGTAGGGTGGCAGCTCGCGCCAGGCGCGCACCGCCGCGCGCGCCAGGTGGGCGGCCTGGTGGTGGCTCAGGCGGGGGTCGTCGAACACGGGCGGTCGCGACGGCGCGTCGGTGAAGTGCTCCGTCGCCCAGCGCAGCGCGGTGGCGGCGAGCAGCGCCAACAGCAGCGCCGACGCATAGCCCAGTGCCTTCACCGCTGCGGCCGCGCCGCCACGCTGCGGGGGCTCAACCCGGGCTCATGCCCCGCATGCGCTCGTTGCGCCGGCGCAGCAGCTCGAGCACGGTGAGCAGCACGATGGACAGGGCCACCAGCACCGTGGCCACCGCGAGGATGGTGGGCGAGATCTGCTCGCGGATCCCGGAGAACATCTGGCGCGGGATGGTGTACTGCTCGGCGCCCGCCAGGAACAGCACGATCACCACCTCGTCGAAAGAGGTGATGAACGCGAACAGCGCGCCGGAGATCATCCCGGGGAGCACCAGCGGCACCGTCACCTTGAAGAACGTGGTGACGCCGTCCGCCCCGAGACTGGCCGAGGCCCGTGTCAGGCTGTGATCGAAGCCCACCAGCGTCGCCGTCACGGTGATCACCACGAAGGGGGTTCCGAGCGCCGCGTGGGCCAGGATGATGGGCACCAGGTGCAGCCAGCTCGCGTACTCCGCCACCTGCGCCGGGGTGATGCCCACGAGGGTGTAGAAGAAGTACATCCCCACGCCCGTGATCACCAGCGGCACGATCATCGGCGAGATGAGGATCCCCATGAGAAGCGTCTTGTAGGGCAGGCGGCTGTTGCTGAGACCCACCGCGGCGATGGTCCCGAGCGTCGTCGCGAGGATGGTCGAGAAGATGCCGACGATGACGCTGTTCTTGATGGCCAGGTGCCAGACGTCGCTCTTCTCGCCGATGAAGAAGTCCTCGTACCAGCGCAGCGAGAACCCGGGCATCGGGTAGGTGAAGTAGGGCTCGGCGTTGAACGAGAGCGGCATGATCACCAGGATGGGGCTGATCAGGTAGAGGAGGATCAGGCCGCATACGACGCGAAACCCGATGTGCCAGGTGCGCCCGAGCGGGCCCACGTAGGTGGGCAGGGCGCGCAGTTCCCGGACGGCCCACCGCACCACCACCACCGCAACGATGGCGAGCAGGGCGTAGATGATCAGTCGCGTCACGTGGCCGTCATCCGAGCTTCATGTTGTCGATGCCCACCAGGCGGTCGTACAGCACGTACACCGCCAGCACGCTGGCCAGAAGCAGGCCACCGAGCGCCGAGGCCAGGCCCCAGTTCAGCGAGCGGTTGGTGTGGTCGGCGATGAAGTAGCTGACCAGCTGATCCGTCGGACCGCCGACCAGGGCGGGGGTGATGTAGTAGCCCAGCGCCAGGATGAACACCAGCAGGCCGCCGGCGCCGATCCCGGGCAGCGACTGCGGAAAGTACACCTTCCAGAAAGCGGTCCAGGGCGTCGCTCCCAGCGAGCGCGCGGCGCGGGCGTAGCTCGGCGGGATGGTCTTCATGACGCTGTAGATGGGCAGGATCATGAACGGCAGCAGAATGTGCGTCATGGCGACGATGACGCCGAAGCGGTTGAAGATGAGCTGGATGCGCTCGTCGATGATGCCGAGGACCATCATGACGTCGTTGAGAACGCCCTCGGTCTGCAGCACGACGATCCACGCGGTGGTGCGCACCAGCAGCGACGTCCAGAAGGGCAGCAGCACCAGGATCATGAGCAGGTTGCTGGTGCGCAGCGGCAGGTTCGCGAGCAGGTAGGCCACCGGGTAGCCGAGAAGGACGCAGAACGCCGTCACCAGAAAGCTGATCCACAGCGTGCGCATCCACACGGAATCCCAGCCGAGCAGCAGGTAGAGCTGCTTGCTCTCCGGAACCGGCACGATGTCCTTGGTGACGCTGTACTCGAGATCCAGCGACTTCAGGTAGAACGTGGGCGTGATCGTGGCACCGGCGTACTTCAGGGTGGCCCAGTACTCGGGTTTTCCCCAGTCCTTGTCGATGCCGATGAGCGTCTCGCGCCAGCTCGACGGGATCTCGTTGCCCTTGATCATGCGGCTGGTACGGCGGCCCGTCTTCATGTTCAGGCTGCGCATCCCGCTCTGATCGTAGTTCAGCCGCGTCGCCACGCGGCCGAGCTCGCGCGTCTCGTAGGCCCTGGCCGTCTCCAGCGCGATGGAATCGAAGGCGGCGTCCGAGGGAAGCTCGTCCTTCGCCGGGTCCCAGCTCTCCAGGATTTTCAGGGTTTCGGGGTAGACCTCACCCACCAGGGGGTCGTAGAAGCTGCGCACCATCATGAAGCAGATGGGCGCGATGAACGTGAATCCGATGAACAGCAGCAGCGGCACCACGAGCAGGAACGCCCGCACCTTGTTGCGCCGCTCCGACTTGGCCAGTCGCTGCTTCAGCGAGAGGCCGTCCGCGACCTCGTATACCGCCTGCGCGTTCGCTGCCATACGCGTGCTGCTCCTCCTCTCACCGGGAGCCCGGGGCGGCGACTGCCGCCCCGGGCCGGCGTTGCCCGGGGGCGCCTACCTGGCGAGCCAGGTGTTGAAGCGCTCGTTGAGCTCGTCCTGGTTGTCGGCCCAGAACAGGTAGTCGTTCTGCAGCGCGTTCCTGAAGTTTGCGGGTGCCGTGGGCATGTGCGGCACCATCTCCGGCGCGAGCAGCGCTTGCGCGGACTTGCGCACCGGCCCGTAGGAGATGTAGTTGGACTGATCCCAGTTGCGCACCGTGTCGGTGGAGAACGCGACGAACTTCAGCGCGTTGTCCAGGTTGCGGGTGCCCTTGGGGATGGCCCACAGGTCCAGATCCCAGACCTGGCCGTCCCACACGATCACGAAGGGCTTCTTCTCGTTCACGATGGCGTTGAACAGGCGGCCGTTGTAGGCGGTGGTCATGGCCACCTCGCCGTCGGCCAGCAGCTGCGGCGGCTGGGCGCCCGCTTCCCACCACACGACGGAGTCCTTGATGGAGTCCAGCTTGGCGAAGGCACGGTCCTTGCCTTCGTCGGTGGACAGCACGTCGTAGACCTCGCTGGTGGGCACACCGTCGGCGATGAGCGCGAACTCCAGGTTGGCCTTGGGGTTCTTGCGCATGCCGCGCTTCCCCGGGAACTGCTTCACGTTGAAGAAGTCGGCCATGGTCTTCGGCTTGGCACCCTTGAACTTGGTCGCGTCATAGGCGTACACGGTGGACCACACGATCTCGCCCACGGCGCACTCGGTGAGCGTGCCCGACATGAAGTCGTCCTTGGCCGGGGTGCCGTCGGGCGCAGGCGGCAGGATGGAGTGGTCGATGGGCACGAACAGGCCCTCGTCGCAGCCGCGGGTCGCGTCGGACAGCTCCACGTCCACCACGTCCCAGGTGACGTTGCCGGACTCCACCTGGGCCTTCACCTGGGCGAGCCCGCCGTTGTAGTCCTCGGAGTTGATCTTGATGCCGGTCTTGGCCTCCCACGGCTCGTGGTATGCCTTGACCTGGCTGCGGGTGTAGGCGCCGCCCCACGAGACCACGGTCAGGGAGTCGGCCAGCGCCGGCCCTGCCGCGATCATGCCGAGGGCGGTGCCCGCGACGGCCGTGCAAAGGGTCTTCTTGAAGCTCTTCATGGATACCTCTCTCCGATTAGCAGCAAATCTATCGTGGCTTCGGGGCCGCGCGGCCCCGCATTCGTCCCTGTTGTATCTCGCTTCCCTTCCCCGGGAGTCCGGAGCGCACGGCGCCGTCAGGCGTCGTCGCAGTCCAGTGCCCGGCAATCCGCGGCGTGCCAGCCCACCGGCACGGTCTCTCCGACCCGGAGGTGCTGGTGGCCTGCCGAGTTCGGAACCTTGATGACGAAGTCGGCGTGGCCGAGCAGCCGGACCCGCGTGCGCATGTGGTCCCCCAGGTAGATCAGCTCCTCCACCTGCGCCTCGTAGACGTTCTCGAGACTGCCGGCCTCGGGGCGGATGGTCACCCGCTCGGGGCGCAACGACAGGGTCGTGCGCTCCCCGGAGCCGTTGACGTTCACCTTCAGCGCCTTGATCGGATCGCCCCCTGGCACGTCCACGGTGCACACGTCGCCGTCGATGGCCGTCACCGTGCCGATCAGGCGGTTGTTCTCGCCGATGAACTGCGCGACGAAGGCGTTCATGGGCAGCTCGTAGAGATCCTCCGGCGACGCGAGCTGCTGGATCACGCCGTCGTTGAACACCGCGATGCGGTTCGACATGGTGAGCGCCTCGCTCTGGTCGTGGGTCACGTAGACCACGGTCACGTTCAGGTTCTCGTGGATGTGCTTGATCTCGTACTGCATCTGCTCGCGAAGCTGTTTGTCCAGCGCCCCCAGCGGCTCGTCCATGAGCACCAGCTTCGGTTCGAACACCAGCGCGCGGGCCACCGCCACGCGCTGCTGCTGGCCACCGGAGAGCTGCGCTGGGCGCCGCCCGCCGAAGGCCCCCAGCTCCACCATATCCAGCGCCTTCTTCACCCGCTCCTGGATCTCGGCTTGGCCCACCTTGCGCACCTTCAGCGGGAAAGCCAGGTTCTCCGCCACGGTCATGTGGGGAAACAGCGCGTAGTTCTGGAACACCATGCCGATGTCGCGCTTGTGGGGAGCGACGTTGTTGATGGGGCGCTGGTCGAGGACGATGTCGCCGTGGGTGGCGGTCTCGAAGCCCGCCAGCATCATCAGGCAAGTGGTCTTGCCGGAGCCCGACGGCCCCAGCATGGTCAGGAACTCGCCCTTGGCAATGTCCAGGTTGAGGTTCTTCACCACCAGCGTCTCGCCGTCGTAGCTTTTCTGCACGTTGACGAAGCGGACGAAGGCGTCTTCGGGGCGTGGAGCGTTCAAGAGTGGATACCGCGGCTGCTTCGGTGGGCGATCCGCCGCGGGGCACGGCCGGCCCGGCGTGCAGCGGATGGCGCGATTCTAGTCTGTTGCTTTATTGCGGGGCAACACGAATATTGCGGCAAGCTACGGTATTTGAAGCACTTTTTCTGCCGCAGCGCACCAATCCCGGGGGCCGTGCCGGTGCTTTGCCCACATCGGGACCATAGCACGGCGGGCCGGCGCCACCGGGCACGGCCGCCGCCGGACGCGCGCCGTCGCCGCTCAGCGGATTAGCTCCAGCAGCGCCTCGGCGTCGCCGCGCTCGCGAAACCGAGGCTGCTGTGCGAGCAGCTCCTCGAGGATCTCGCGGGCACGGGCCACGTCGCCCGCGCGGTGCAGCGCCGCGGCGTGGTGATAGCGGATGTCGCCGTTGCCCTGAGCCTTCTCGACCGCCTGCTCGATGAGCGCGAGGCCCTTCTCGACGCTGCCGGACTTGACCAGCAGCCATCCGTAGGTGTCGGCGATCTCGGGCCGCGCCGGCAGCAGCTCGTACGCCCGCCGGGCCAGGTCCAGCGCACGTGCGTCGCCGCGCTGGTCGTAGAGCCACGCCAGGTTGTTCAGCGCAATAACGTTGCGGGGATTGGTCTCGAGCGCCCGCTCGTAGTCCCGAATGGCCTGCTCCTCGTCGCCCTGCTCGTGGGCGCTGGCGGCCAGCACGCTGCGCACCTGGGCATCGTCGGGATGCTCCTCGAGCCAGCGCTGCGCAAGCGCCCGTGCCTCGTCCATCCGCCCGGCGCGCTGCTCGGCGAGGAACAGCTTGAGCAGCAGCGCGCTGTTGGCGTCGCGCTCGAAGGCCGTGCGATAGGCCGCTACCGCGGTGGCGGCGTCGCCGCGCGAAGCGTGCACGTCGCCGCGCAGCACGTGCGCCGCGGCAGCCTTCGGAAGGTCCTGCTCGAGACGGTCGGCGATCGCGAGGGCCTCGTCGTGACGGCCAGCGCGCACCAGGACCTGACCCAGCGTCGCGCGTGCGAAGTGGTTGCCGGGCTGGAGCTCCAGCGTGCGTTCCAGGGACGCCCGGGCGGCATCCGTGCGCCCACCGGCCTGCTGGGCCATGGCCAGGTTGAAGTGCGCCAGCGCCGAGTCGGGCACCTTCTCCACCAGCGCTGCCAGGGTACGCTCCGCCTCGCGGGCGTTGCCCGTCGCGAGCTGCGCGCGGCCCAGCATGAGCTGGACGGCGGGCACCTGGGGTGCCGTGCGCGCGGCTTCCTCTGCCAGCACCAGCGCCTGGTTCGCCTGCCTGCGGCGCAGGTAGTAGTCCGCCAGCACCATCCGCGCCCGCACCGAGTCCGGGTGGGCCCGCCGCGCCTGCTCGAGCAGATCCAGGCTGCGCTGCACGTTGCCCTGCTCAGCGGCGAGCTTCGCGAGACCGAGCAGCGCGATCTCGTCGTCCGGGTGCTGCTCCAGGATCTTCTCGAAGCGCGTGCGGGCCGCATCGGGCCGGTTGGCGGCCATGTCCAGCCGCGCGAGGTTGAGGGGCGCCGCGCGCGCGCTCGGGTCGAGCTCGGCGGCACGGCGGTAGGCGGCACTCGCCGCGGCCAGGTCCTTGCGGGTCTCCTGGACCGCGCCCAGCAGGTTGTGGACCTCGGATCGCTCGGGGTTCTTGTCCACGAGCCGACGCGCGGCGGCCAGCGCCGCGTCGGTGTTGCCCTCACGCAAGCGGGTGAGCACGAGCAGGAAGTCCGCCCGGTCGAAGTCGGCGTCCTGCTCGATGACCGCCTCCAGCTCCGAGGCGGCGCGGGCGGTGTCGCCCGCGGCCAGGTGGCCGATGGCGAGCTGGGTGCGGATGGCGGAGGTCTCGGGCGATTCGCGAGCCGCCCGGTCGAGATACTCGCGCGCGCGCTCCACGTCGCCCAGCTTCATGTGCGCGGTGCCGAGCAGGCTCAGCACCTGCGGGTCGTCAGGCGTGGCCTGCTGCAGCGGCTGCAGGGTGGCGATGGCCTCGCGCGGCTCGTTCAGCTCCACCTGCACCGCCGCCAGCAGCTTGCGTCCGGAGACGCTGCCGGGGACCTGGCGCACGTGACCGGTGAGCATGCCCTTGGCCTGGTCCAGCTCCCGGCGCAGCAGGTGGATCTGGCCCATGAGGAGCTGGCTGGGCGCGTGGTTCGGCGCCACACGCAGCACCTCGCGCAGCGACTCCTGGGCCGTCTCCAGGTCGTTGTTCTGGCGCGCTTCGAGGGCCTTGAGGTAGTGGACCAGCGGATCCTGCGACGCCACTTTCTCGAGCGCCCGCAGGTGCTCGGCGGCTGCCTCGGTCTTGTTCTGGGCCAGCAGTGCCCGGGCCAGGCCCACCCGGGCGGCCGGCAGACCCGGGGACAGCTCGAGCGCCCGGGCGAAGGAGGCCTCCGCGGCTGCCAGATCCTCGAGAGACAGCTCCAGCTCGCCCTTCAGGAGCCACGTCTGCACCTCCTCCGGCTTGGCGGCCAGCGCCTCGTCCACGTGGCCCCGGGCGCCGCCCGCGTCCCCCTCCAGCAGGTCGACGCGCGCCAGCCCGCGGCGGGCCTCGGTGTTGGAGGGATCCTGCGCGAGCGCCTGCGCGAAGGCGTCGCGGGCACCCGCGCGGTCCTCCAGAGCGAGCCGCGCCCGGGCCTCCACCACCTTCCACTCGGCGCTGCCGTCCCCGTCCCGATCGACGGCGTCCGACGCCTCGCGGAAGGCACCGGCGAGGAGCATGGCGCGGGCGATGTCCAGGGCGAGGCCCCGGTCCGGGGAGCCGAGCCTGCGCGCCTGCTCGAGCTCCTTGCGCGCGGCGGCGCCCAGACCCTGTCCCAGGTACAGGCGTCCGAGCGTGGTGCGGGCGCGCGCGTTGTCGGGCACGAGCTGCAGCGCCGACTTGAGCTCGATCGTGGCGGCGCGGAGATCTCCGCGCTCCACGTACCGGTCTGCCTGCTGCAGGTGCTCCTCGACACGGGCGCCGTCGTCCGAGCACCCGGCGGCGGCGGCCACCGCGAGCGCCACCATCAGTCGAGTCCACCGTCCCATGTCCGCGGTCCTCCGGCTGTCCGGCGGCGTGGCCCGGCGGTGGGCGCCGCGCCCGGCCAGGCCGGTTTGTCGATTCGGTCAGTTGATGTTGAAGGTGGGATTGCCGTTGGCGTCGAACAGCCGCAGCGCGGGGGCATCGTCCTCCGTCATCTCCAGCGTCGCCCGGGTTCGGCCGCGGGCATCCGAGAGGTCGAGGAACGGGGTGTCGTCGAAGCGCAGACCGAGCGACATGCGGGGCTTGCCGTTGCTGTCCATGATCTGCAGGACCGGGACCCTGGAGTACATGCGCAGGAACAGGCGCGCATTGCCGTCGTTGTCCAGCAGCGTGAGCTCCCGGGACTCCATGAGCTTCTGGCGCACGATGACGTCCTCGACGACCAGTCCCTTGAAGAGGTACACGGTGCCGCCGACGATGATCAGCGCGAGGACGTAGAAGTGCATGCGGATGCGGCGCTCGAGACGCGTGACCCGCTGCAGTAGTTCCTCCACCGAGCTCTCCTCCACCACGAAGCCCGGAGACAGTGCGGACTCGGCGCCGGCGCGCGGGCCCCGCTCCCCGTCACCGCCCGCCACCGCCTGGAGGCTGGCGCGGGAGGCCGGATGCGTGGCTTTGCCCGCCGGGGCCGGGGTCTCGGCCTGCACGTCCTCCGAAGGTTGACTCATGTCCGTGATCCCTCTCGCGCAAGGTCGCGCCCGTCATCCCGTCTGTGGCGGGCGCGGCTCCCACGCCGATGCCCGCTGGAGCCGGACCGTCGTGGCGAACCCCGGAGTGTAATTGAAGCCGGCGCGGCAATCGAAGCCGATCGCGCGGCGCGCTCGGGCCAGGAACGCGATGACTTGCCGACGATTGTCGCCGTGCCCGCACCACCGGCTACCATCGCCGGACGGTTCCGAGGGGCTGTCGCGGACAGGTCAGCGAGTGGCCTGGTATCTGGTATGCAAAATACCGGCATCCGTTCTATGTTAGAACCCGTCTCGAGGGGTGACTCTGCTGCTGCATCGCAGCACCAACGATCCACGAATCATTATCCGAACACCGTGCGGGCGCCAGCGCCGTGACGGCCCGCACACCTGGAAACCGAGGAGGATCACCGTGGCGCACAAGTCAGACATCGAGATCGCCCGCGAGGCCACGCTCGAGCCCGTGAGCGAGATCGGGGCGAAGCTCGGCATCCCGGGAGACGCCCTGCTGCCGTACGGACACACCAAGGCGAAGCTGTCCTACGCCTTTCTCGATGGGCTCGCGCAGCGCCCGGACGGAAAGCTGATCCTGGTCACCGCCATCACCCCCACGCCCGCGGGCGAGGGCAAGACCACCACCTCGGTGGGGCTCGCGGACGGTCTGAACCGCATCGGCAAGAAGACCGTGGTGTGCCTGCGCGAGCCGAGCCTCGGGCCCTGCTTCGGGGTCAAGGGCGGCGCCGCCGGAGGCGGCTACGCCCAGGTGGTGCCCATGGAGGACATCAACCTGCACTTCACCGGTGATTTCCACGCCATCGGCGCCGCCAACAACCTCCTGGCCGCCATGCTGGACAACCACATCCACTGGGGCAACGCGCTCGGCGTCGATGCCCGGCGTGTGTCCTGGCGCCGGGTGGTGGACATGAACGACCGGGCGCTGCGCGACATCGTGTGCTCGCTGGGCGGCATCGGGAACGGTTTTCCCCGCCAGGACGGCTTCGACATCACCGTCGCCTCCGAGGTCATGGCCATCTTCTGCCTGGCTTCGGACATGGCGGACCTGGAGCGGCGCCTCGGCAACATCGTGGTGGCCCAGACCCGCGATCGCAAGCCGGTCACCGCGAAGGAGCTGGAGGCGGACGGTGCCATGACGGTGCTGCTCAAGGACGCCTTCATGCCGAACCTGGTGCAGACGCTGGAGAACAACCCGGCCATCATCCACGGCGGCCCGTTCGCCAACATCGCCCATGGCTGCAACTCCGTGATCGCCACGCGCTCGGCGCTCAAGCTCGCGGACTACGTGGTCACAGAGGCCGGCTTCGGCGCGGACCTGGGCGCCGAGAAGTTCATGGACATCAAGTGTCGCAAGTCGGGGTTGCGGCCCGAGGCCGTGGTCCTGGTGGCGACGGTGCGGGCGCTCAAGATGCACGGGGGCGTGGCCAAGGACGACCTGGGCGCGGAGAACGTGCAGGCGGTGAAGGACGGCTGCTCGAACCTGGCGCGCCACATCCGCAACGTGAAATCCTTCGGCGTGCCGGTGGTGGTGGCGGTCAACCGCTTCGTGGCCGACACCGACGCGGAGATCGAGGCGGTGCAGGGCGCGGCGAGCGCGGAGGGTGCCAAGGCCATCATGTGCACCCACTGGGCGCACGGCGGCGCCGGCACCGAGGCGCTCGCGAAGCACGTGGTGTCCATGATCGACGCCGGGGGCAGCAGCTTCGCGTACCTGTACCCGGACGAGATGCCCCTGTGGGACAAGGTGGAGACCATCGCCACCAAGCTCTACGGCGCCGGCGGCATCGACGCGCCGGCCAACGTGCGCAGCCGGTTCCGCCAGCTCCAGGACGGCGGCTACGGGCACTTCCCGGTGTGCATGGCCAAGACCCAGTACAGCTTCTCCACCGACCAGAACCTCAAGGGGGCGCCCAGCGGCCACACCATCAGCGTGCGCGAGCTGCGCCTGTCGGCGGGAGCCGAGTTCGTGGTGGCGGTGTGCGGCGACATGATGACCATGCCGGGCCTGCCGCGCGTGCCCTCGGCGGCCAAGATCCGCCTCAACGCGAAGGGCGAGGTGGAGGGGCTCTTCTAGGCCTTCGTCAGCGCGAGGAACTTCTTACCGCAGAGACGCAGAGGAGAAAAGAAAAACCACGAAGACACAAAGGGTGCAGAGGGGAGAAGGGCTGCCTCCTTGACGTCGGATACGCGACGGCTTGACCGGGCGGTTGTTGCGGTGACATGCGCGACAGGGATTCAACCACAGAGGCACAGAGGGCACAGAGAAGAAACGTCGAAGGACCCACTGTGCCTCTGTGGTTCATTTCCCCGCTTGTCCGAAGGGGACCAGCGGGCGGGTTGCGAGTCCGTCAATCAAGCCCCGGGCACCCCTTTCCTCTGATGACGTCTTCGTGTCCTTCGTGACTTCGTGGTTCTTCTCGATTTTCTTCTCTGCGGCTCTGCGGTCTTCTTCCGCCCTTCGCCGCAACGGCGCCGTCAGCGTGAGCGGAGCTCGCGCATGGCGCGGTCGATGCCCTCCAGCGTCAGGGGGTACATGCGATCCTCCATCAGCTCTCGGGTGAGCTTGATGGAGGGGGTGTGCTCCCAGCGGCGCACCGGCTCCGGGTTCAGCCACGCGGCGCCGGGCCAGGCCGCCAGCATGCGCCTCAGCCACATGGCGCCCGGCTCCTCGTTCCAGTGTTCCACGCTGCCCCCGGGGGTCATGATCTCGTAGGGGCTCATGGTGGCGTCGCCCACGAAGATGAGCTTGTGGTCGCGACCGTAGGTGCGAATCACGTCCAGGGTGGGGATGCGCTCGCTGTGGCGCCGCCGGTTGTCCTTCCACACGGACTCGTACACGAAGTTGTGGAAGTAGTGGTACTCCAGGTGGCGGAACTCCGCACGCGCCGCGGAGAACAGCTCCTCGCACAGGGCCACGTGATCGTTCATGGACCCCCCGACGTCCAGGAACAGCAGCACCTTCACCGCGTTGTGCCGCTCCGGGACCATCTTCACGTCCAGCAGCCCGGCATTGCGGGCCGTGGAGCGTATGGTCTCGTCCAGGTCCAGCTCCTCGTGAGCGCCTTCACGGGCAAACTGCCGAAGCCGTCGCAGCGCGAGCTTGATGTTGCGCGTTCCGAGCTCCACGCCGTCGTCCAGGTTGCGGTACTCGCGCCTGTCCCAGACCTTCACCGCGCGCCGGTGGCGCGACTCGTCCTGCCCGATGCGCACGCCCTCGGGGTTGTAGCCGAAGGCACCGAAGGGGGAGGTGCCCGCCGTACCGATCATCTTGCTGCCGCCCTGGTGGCGCTTCTTCTGCTCCTCGAGGCGCTTGCGCAGCGTCTCCATCAGCTTCTCCCAGCCGCCCATGGCCTCGATGCGCCGCTTCTCGTCCTCGCTCAGCATCCGCTCGGCCTGCTTGCGCAGCCATGCCTCGGGCAGCTCCGCCTCGAGGCCCGCGAACAGTGACTCGACGCCCTCGAAGTGCTCGGCGAACACCCGGTCGAAGCGGTCGAAGTGGCGTTCGTCCTTCACCAGCGAGGCCCGCGCCAGGTGGTAGAAGTCCTCCACGCTGAACCCGGCCACGTGGGCCTGCATCGCCTCCATCAGCGTCAGGTACTCGGTGATGCTCGCCGGCACCCCGGCGCCGCGCAGCTTGGTGAAGAAGGGGATCAGCATGGTCGCTAGCGCGTGTTCAGGGGACTCGACTCACCGCGCAGACGCGGTGGGTGCGGCAGGTTCCAAGGGCGAACTCGGAGCCGAACCCCTTCGCGCGCAATGGGGCTTCGCACCATCTGACGGGTGGGAATTCAACCACAGAGGCACAGAGACACAGAGCCTTCTTGACCCCTTCTCCGCGTCCTCTGTGTCTCTGTGGTTCATTGGTCAGGCCACTCGGGCCGCCGCGTGAAAACGCAGCGGAACGGTCCCTACGGCACCACACCTCAACCCCTCCGAGGTGAGCACGGCCCCGAATCCGCGATCACGTGTCACCCCTGGCGGCGGTTGAGGAACACCAGGCGCTCGAACAGGTGCACGTCCTGCTCGTTCTTGATGAGGGCGCCGTGCAGCGGCGGGATGAGGGACTTCTTGTCGGCGGCACGCAGGGCCTCCGGCGGTATGTCCTCCGCGAGCAGCAGCTTGATCCAGTCCAGCAGCTCCGAGGTGGAGGGCTTCTTCTTCAGGCCCGGCACCTCGCGCAGCTCGAAGAACACCCGCAGGCTCTCGTCCAGCAGGCTCTTCTTCAGATCCGGGAAGTGCACCTGCACGATGCGCGTCATCGTGTCCTCGTCGGGGAAGCGGATGTAGTGGAAGAAGCAGCGGCGCAGGAACGCGTCCGGCAGCTCCTTCTCGTTGTTGCTGGTGATGAAGATGATTGGCCGCTGGCGCGCCGTGACGACCTGGCCGGTCTCGTAGACGTGGAACTCCATGCGGTCGAGCTCCTGGAGCAGGTCGTTGGGGAACTCGATGTCGGCCTTGTCGATCTCGTCGATGAGCAGCACCGGGCGCTGCTCCGCGTCGAAGGCCTGCCACAGCTTGCCGGGCGCGATGTAGTTGGCGACGTCGTTGACCCGATCGTCGCCGAGCTGCGAATCGCGCAGCCGCGCGACCGCGTCGTACTCGTAGAGGCCCTGCTGGGCACGCGTGGTGGACTTGATGTGCCACGCGATGAGCGGCGCCCCGAGTGCCCGCGCCACCTCCTCGGCCAGCATGGTCTTGCCCGTGCCGGGCTCGCCCTTGACCAGCAGCGGGCGGGTCAGCGTGATGGCGGCGTTCACCGCGAGCATCAGGTCGTCCGTCGCGACGTAGCTGTCGGTTCCCTCGAATCGCGGTGAGCTCATGGTGTAGGTGTTCCTCGCGCCGGCGTGCCGCCCGGACCGGGCGGCGCGGATTGTACCCGCCGTGCTCGCGCCAGCCCCCGGGTGCGGCGAGCGCAGGGTGCGCGCTACCATCGCGCTCCCGCATCCACCGCAGGCAGCACGTTCCCATGTCCGTCCCCGGCCCGGCGCGCCGCGTCGAGCGGATCCCCGTTCCCACGGTCAGCCCCGGCAGCGCCGCCTCCCTCGCCGTGGTGCGCTACGGCCACGCCGGTGCCCGACCAAAGGCCTACCTGCAGGCCTCCCTGCACGCGGACGAGACGCCGGGGATGCTGGTGCTGAACCGGTTGCTGGCCCGTCTGGACGCGCTCGCCCGCCAGGTGCGCGGCGAGATCGTGGCAGTGCCGGTGGCGAACCCCCTGGGGCTGGCCCAGTGGGTCTCCGGCCGGGTGCTGGGGCGCTACGCCCTGAGCGGGGCGGGCAACTACAACCGCCTGTTCCCGGACCTGGTGGACGGCGCGGCGCGGCGCCTGGAGGGCCGGCTCACCGGTGACGTGCAGGCGAACGTGGCGGCGGTGCGCGCAGCGCTCGCCGAGAGCCTCGCGCAGACGGTGCCGGTGGACGAGACCCAGTGGCTGCGCCACACCCTGCTCGGGCTCGCCCTGGATGCGGACATCGTGCTCGACCTGCACTGCGACGAGGAGGCCCTGCTGCACCTCTACACGGGGACGCCCCTGTGGCCGGCGGCAGCGGACCTGAGCGCGCAGCTCGGCAGTCGCGCCACCCTGCTGGCCGAGACCTCCGGGGGCAACCCCTTCGACGAGGCGGTGGCGGGTCCCTGGTGGGCACTGGCGGCGCGCTTCGCTCCGCACCCCGTGCCTCCCGCCTGCCTGTCCGCCACCGTGGAGCTGCGGGGCCACCAGGACGTGGACGACGCCCTGGCGGGGCAGGACGCGGACAACATCCTGCGCTACCTCATGCGTCGCGGCGTGGTGGAAGGCGATCCGGGGCCACTGCCCGAGCCGCGCTGCAAAGCCACCGGGCTCGAGGCGGTGGACCTGGTGCGCGCTCCCGCGGCCGGTGTCATCTGCCGACTGGCGGCGGTGGGCGCCACCGTGACTGCCGGCGACGTGGTGGCCGAGATCGCGGATCCCCTGGCTCTCGAAGATCCGGCGGTGCGCATCCCCGTCACGAGCGCCGCGGACGGGCTGGTCTTCACGCGCACGGATCTGCGCATGGCACGCCCGGGCGACGTGCTGGTGAAAGTGGCGGGAACCCGGCCGCTGGCGCACCGGCGCGCCGGGGCGCTGCTCACCGACTGAGCCCGCCTGAGGCCGTGCGCGGCGCCGCCGCGATTGCACTCGGCCGCCCCGCCCGCTACCTTCGGCCCTCCTCGAGCCGACGTGGCGTTCACGACATGACCGCAGAGGTTCCTGCACTCGTGGTGGAGGAAATCCACAAGAGCTTCGGCAGCCTGGAGGTCCTGAAGGGGATCTCGCTGGAGGCCCGCGAGCACGACGTGGTGTCCATCCTCGGCAGCAGCGGCTCGGGCAAGAGCACCTTCCTGCGCTGCATCAACCTGCTGGAGACGCCGAACTCGGGACGCGTGTCGGTGCACGGCGAGCTCATCCGCATGCGCGAGGGTGCCGCCGGGCGCAGGCCCGAGGATCCCCGCCAGGTGCAGCGCATCCGAGCCAGGCTGGGCATGGTCTTCCAGCAGTTCAACCTCTGGTCGCACATGACCGTGGAGCAGAACGTCATGGAGGCGCCGGTGCAGGTGCTCGGCCTGTCGAAGCGCGAGGCGCGCGAGCGGGCCGAGGGGACGCTGCACCGGGTGGGCATGTACGAGCGCAAGGACTACTTCCCCGCGCACCTCTCCGGCGGCCAGGCGCAACGCGCCGCCATCGCCCGCGCGCTGGCCATGGAGCCCGAGGTCATGCTCTTCGACGAGCCCACCTCGGCGCTGGATCCGGAGCTGGTGGGGGAGGTGTTGAAGGTGATGCGCTCGCTCGCGGAGGAGGGGCGCACCATGCTGGTGGTGACCCACGAGATGGGCTTCGCCCGCGAGGTGTCCTCGCGGGTGCTGTTCCTCCACCAGGGGCGGGTGGAGGAGGACGGGCCGCCCGCGCAGGTGTTCCAGCAGCCGCGCTCCGAGCGGTTTCGACAGTTCCTGGCCGGCAACCTGAAGTGAGCGGGTGCCGGCGGTCATGACGTGACGGACAACAGCAAGCACGAGGAGAGAGAGTCATGAGGAAGTTCACGGCCATCGCATGCGCTGCCGCGCTCGCCGTCGCCGCCACCGCGGCCGGCGCCAAGGACTGGAAGAAGGTCCGCATCGGAGTCGAGGGTGCCTATCCGCCGTTCAGCTCGGTGACCGCCGACGGCAAGCTGGTGGGCTTCGACATCGACATCGCCAACGCCCTGTGCGCCGAGATGAAGGTCGAGTGCACCCTGGTGCAGCAGGACTGGGACGGCATCATCCCCGCACTGCTGGCCCGCAAGTACGATGCCATCGTCGCGTCCATGTCGATCACCGAGGAGCGCAAGCAGAAGGTCGCGTTCACCAACAAGTACTACCTGACGCCGGCCAAGTTCGCGCGCAAGAAGGGATCGGGCATCGAGATCAGCAAGGAGGGCCTGAAGGGCAAGACGGTGGGAGTGCAGCGCGCCACGACCCACGACAACTTCATCACCGCGGAGTTCGGCGACACGGTGGAGATCAAGCGCTACGCCACCCAGGACGAGGCCTACCTGGACGCGGTCGCGGGCCGCCTCGACCTGCTGCTCGCCGACTCCGTGGCCATGAAGGACGGGTTCCTCGGCACCGAGCAGGGCAAGGACTGGGAGTTCGTGGGCCCCGGCTACACCGACGTGAAGTACTTCGGTGAAGGCAGCGGCATCGCCATCCGCAAGGGCGACGAGGACTTGGTGAAGAAGTTCAATGACGCAATCGCCGCGATCCGCGCCAACGGCACCTACAAGGCGATCAACGACAAGTACTTCGAGTTCGACGTCTACGGCGACTGAGCCCGCGGCGTACTGAATCCGCACTTCGTGCGCGCCCGGCCGGCGACGCCGGGCGCGCACGGGCCGCGAGGGACGGCGCGCAGCCGCTACGGCACAGGCGAATGTTCGAACTGCACGGCTACCTGCCCTTCATCCTCAGCGGCTTCCTGCTCACCGTGGAGGTGGCGCTGCTGTCGCTGCTCATCGCCATGCTGCTCGGGCTGGCGGGCGCGCTCGCGAAGCTCTCCTCGTCGCGGGTGGCGCGTGTGGTCGCCGGCGTCTACACCACCATCATCCGGGGCATCCCTGACCTGGTGCTGATGACGCTCATCTTCTTCGGCGGGCAGATGATGATCAACCAGGTGGGCGACCGGTTCGGCTGGGACTACATCGACGTGGACCCGTTCGTCTCCGGCGTCATCACCATCGGCTTCATCTTCGGCGCCTACATGACGGAGACCTTCCGCGGCGCGATCCTGGCGGTGCCCCGCGGCGAGATCGAGGCGGGTCACGCCTTCGGGATGAGTCCGCTCAGGGTGTTCCTGCGCATCACGCTGCCGGCGAGCGTGCGCCACGCCTTGCCGGGCTTCGGCAACAACTGGCTGGTGCTCGCCAAGACCACGGCGCTGGTGTCGGTCATCGGCCTGCAGGACATGGTGTACAACGCCGGTCAGGCCGGGGGCGCCACCCGCCAGCCCTTCACCTTCTACTTCGTGGTGGCGATTCTGTTCCTGCTCATCACCTCGGTGTCCGAGGTCGGGCTGCGCTGGCTCAGCCGGCGCTACAGCGCCGGCGTGCGCAGGGTCTGACGGGCATGGACTTCGGGGTCATTGCCGAGAACCTGCCGCTGTACTTCAAGGGGCTGTGGGTCACCCTGCAGCTCCTTGTGCTGGCGCTGGTGCTGGGGCTGGTGATCGCGGTGCCCGTGGCGATGATGCGTGCCTCGCGCAATCCACTGGTGTGGGGACTGCCGTGGCTGTACATCTGGTTCTTTCGCGGCACGCCGCTGCTGGTGCAGATTTTCATGCTCTACCACGGGATGGCCCAGTTCGACGCCATCCGCGAGAACGCGCTGCTGTGGCCGATCTTCAAGGAGGCGTACTGGTGCGCGGTGATCGGGTTCTGCCTCAATACCGGCGCCTACACCGCGGAGATCTTGCGCGGCGCCATCGAGCAGACACCTTACGGAGAGATCGAGGCCGCGCGTGCCTGCGGCATGTCGCCAGGGAAGGTCCAGCGCCGCATCGTCCTGCCCGGCGCGTTCCGCCGGGCGCTGCCGGCCTACGGCAACGAGGTGATCTTCATGCTGCACGGCACCGCCGTGGCGGGCGTGATCACCATCGTCGATCTGTTCGGGGCGGCGAAGATCGTGAACTCGCGCCATTTCGTGCCCTTCGAGTCGTTCCTGACCGCCGGGCTGTTCTACCTCTGCCTGACCTTCCTCATCGTGTTCCTGTTCAAGGTCTGGGAGAGCCGCTGGCACGCGCATCTCAGGCCGCGCGAGGTGGACTGACGCGCGTGCTGAATGGCTGTTCCGAAATCTGAGATCAGGGGTCGAGGAGGAGGGAGGCATGGGTCGATGCGCCCGTAGGCGGCAGGGACGCCGCCTCGGAGCCCCCAGGGACGGGTTCACGGCGGGGTGCGTCGACCCATGCCTCCCTCCGCATCACGGGATGTTTGTGGCAGATTTCGGAACAGCTGTTTAGCGCGCGAAACAGCGGGCACCATCAGCGCGGCCGCGGCAGGCATCAGCGGATCCAGATCGCGTCGGCCTTGTCGTCGCGCCCCTCGCTGCCGCGGGTGCGGAGATCCTGTCCCAGCCGCTCCAGGTCGCGGAAGATGGCCTGTCCCTCCGGTGTCATGGTGTCGCGGCGCGCCTCCACCCAGGTGACCAGCCCGCCCACGTCCGCGTTGGGCGCCGACACGGCCCACACCGGCGTGTCGCCGCCCAGGTGGGCCAGCCGAATGCCCGTGGCGCGGGCGGCCTCGCGGGCGTAGAGCACCAGCAATTCGGGTTTCTCCAGCCGGCCGTCGCCGTTGGCGTCGTAGAGGGGCACCAGGGGCACCAGGCTGCCGTAGATGACGTCCTGGGGCTGCATCTCGTTCAGGGGCAGGGGCGTGGTGAACAGGCCCTGCTGGGGGGTGAAGCCCGGATAGGCCTCGGCGAAGGGCAGCGTGCGCCCGTCCTCGGTGCGCACCGGGAGCGTGCCGAGTCGGGTGGTGGTCACGTCGCCCTGGTAGCAGCAGGGCGGGACCGGCGTGGTAGTGGATCCGCAGCCGGTCAGTCCCAGCAAGGCGACCGTGGCGAGCAGGTGGAGTGCGTGCCTGGCCATTGCGACTTCTCCCGGTGGATGCTCCGCTGGCATCCGTAAACCTACCCGGTCGGGACCATTCCCGCGCCGCCCGCCGGCGCCCCGGCGCGGGTGTGGCGCCGGTCACAGAAACGGTACGCCCGCTCCGGCGGCCGCGGAGCCGGCAGTATATTGCCCGTCCGGCCCGCAACGCGCGGCACGACGATCACGGCCGTGCCCGTGCAATGCCCCCGAGACGCAACGCCGCGGCGGCCCCGCGGGCGCGCCCGGCCAGTCCCCGCGACACTGGGGCTCGCGGTGGCGGTCCTGGCGGCGATCGCCCTCGCGCAGCCGGCACGGGCGGCTGCGCGGGACGACAATCCCCCGCGCCTCTACGAGGACGCCGTCAGGCACTTCAACGGCGGCGACCTGGAAGTGACGGTGATCGCGCTGAAGGAGGCCCAGAGCGCGGATCCCGGCCTGCTGCCGGCCCACGTGCTCATGGCGCGGGTGTTCCTGCGCATCGCCGAGCCGGCCGCCGCCGAGGAGTGCCTGCGTCGTGCCCGCCGCCTCGGCGCCGATCCCAACATCGTGTGGCCGTTGCAGGCCGAGGCGATGTACTGGCAGCGCCAGTACGAGTAGCTGCTGGCGGGGCTCGCGAACTTCGAGCCGGGTGAGCTGGAGCAGGCCCAGGGTCAGCTCGCCAGGTACGTGGAGCGCTTTCCCCACCAGCCAGGGCCGCGCATGCTCCTGGGCGCCATCCTGGTGCGCAAGCAGCGCTCCGCCGAGGCCATCGCCGTCCTGGAGCCGGCCCTGGAGCGGGCCCGGGGACTGGCAGCTGCTGTCGCTGGTCGCCACCGCGCACATGCAGCGCGAGCGCTACGACCTGGCGGAGGGCCACCTGCAGCGGGCCGTGGACGCCAGCGGGGGCCATCCGGAGCTGCGCGCGAAGCTGGCGCTGGCGCGCATCGGCAACGGCTACGAGGCGGACGGGATGCGGGAGCTGGCGCAGGTGTTCGAGTCGGACCCGCTAGCGCACGGCTCGGTGGGCATCACCCTGGCGGCGCTGCAGCTCAAGCGATCGGACCATGCAGGCGCGCTGGCCACCGCCACCCGGCTGCGCGACGAGCGGCCGCGCAACGTCCACGTACTGAACCTGCTGGGCGCCGCGCAGCTCGGACTGGGCCGCGTGCCCGACGCGCGGGCGAGCTTCGAGGCCGCACTCGCCATCGATCCGGACCACCTTCCGGCCCGCAGCAACCTGGATGAGGCGCCCGGTCCCGCGACGGACCGGGCGCCGTCGTTTTCGCGGTCCGGGTGCCGGTGACGGATTCAGGCGGGGGCGAAGGACCGGAACGCAGCCAGCGCCCGCTCCACGTCGGCGGCGGACACGTCTAGGTGCGTGACCAGGCGCATGGGCGAGCCGGGGCGGGCCAGCACCCCGTGCCGCGACAGGTGCTCCACCAGCGCCTGGGGCGTGCCGCGTTCCACCCGGACGAACACCATGTTGGTGTGGGTCTCCGCCGGGTCGACGCGGATGCCGTCCAGCGCGGCGAGGCCCGTGGCCAGCCGCGCCGCGTTGGCATGGTCCTCCGCCAGGCGATCCACGTGCTGCTCCAGGGCCACGATGCCGGCCGCCGCCAGCACCCCCGCCTGGCGCATGCCGCCGCCGGTGACCTTGCGCCAGCGACGCGCGCGCTCGACGAGCGCGCGGCTGCCGCACAGCAGCGACCCCACCGGCGCCCCCAGCCCCTTGGACAGGCAGAAGGCGACACTGTCGAAGTGCCGGCTCACCTGGCGCACGTCCACCCCGAGCTTCACCGAGGCGTTGAAGATGCGTGCGCCGTCCAGGTGCATGGCGAGCCCGTGGCGGTCGGCCACCCGGCGCATGGCCGCCAGGTTCGCCAGCGGCACCACCTTGCCGCCGATGGTGTTCTCGAGGCAGATGAGCCGGGTGCGGGCGTAGTGGACGTTGTCCGGCTTGATGACCGCCTCCACCGCCTCCGGGTCCAGGCTGCCGTCGGGTTCGTGGGCCACGGGCTGGGGCTGGATGCTGCCCAGCACCGCCGCGCCGCCGCCCTCGCTCAGGTAGGTGTGGGCGCGCTGGCCGACGATGTACTCGTCGCCCCGCTCGCAGTGAGCCATCAGCGCCACCAGGTTGGCCTGGGTGCCGCTGGGCGCGAAGAGCGCCGCCTCGAAGCCCAGGCGCTGCGCCGCCACCTCCTGCAGCCGGTTCACCGTGGGGTCGTCGCCGTACACGTCGTCGCCCACCTCGGCCGCCGCCATGGCCTCGCGCATGGCGCGGGTGGGGCGGGTCACGGTGTCGCTGCGGAGATCGACGAGGTTGTTCACGTGGCTGCGCTCCGTCGGTGGCCGCCCTGCACCCCGGGGACCGACGGAGTATGCTTCACCGCCCGCGCGGATTCACGCGGCACTGCTCGTAGGACCCATGCAGAACACCCGCCGTACACTGATTCTGACCGGGGCGAGCCGAGGCATCGGCCACGCCACGGTGAAGCGCTTCTCCAGCGCCGGCTGGCGGGTGATCACCTGCTCGCGCCAGCCCTTCCCCGAGGACTGCCCGTGGGAGGCCGGCCCGGAGGACCACGTGGTCATCGATCTGGCAGACCGCGATCGCCTGCACGCGGGCATCGAGGCGATGAAGGAGCGCCTGGACGGCGACCCCCTCAACGCGCTGGTGAACAACGCCGGGATCTCGCCGAAGGGCCCGGCGGGCGAGTGCCTCGGCGCCATCGACACCGACATGGACACCTGGAGCCAGGTGTTCCAGGTGAACTTCTTCGCCTCCATCATGCTGGCGCAGGGGCTGCTGGAGCCGCTGGAGCGCGGCCAGGGCACCATTCTCAACGTCACCTCCATCGCCGGCAGCCGCGTGCACCCCTTCGCCGGCGCCGCCTACGCCACCTCCAAGGCGGCGCTGTCTGCCCTCACCCGCGAGATGGCGGCCGACTTCGGACCGCGGGGGATCCGCGTCAACGCCATCGCCCCGGGCGAGATCCACACCGCCATCCTCTCGCCCGGCACCGACAAGCTCGTGCAGGAGATCCCCATGCGCCGCCTGGGATCCCCCGAGGAGGTGGCCAGCACCATCTACTTCCTGTGCTCTTCCCAGGCCAGCTACGTGACCGGCACCGAGGTGCACATCAACGGAGGGGAGCACGTGTAGCGCGGCTCTCGCCGCCTATCGCGGCGCCCGGATGCCGGCGCGGCGCAGCGGATGTCACCGGGCGCGGCACGCCGTGAATCTGTCCCTGGAGGCTCGAGCGCCGCGTCGGACCGCCAGGGACGGCGGAAATGCCGGAGGGCGGCAGGAGCAGGCCCGGCCCTGCGGCGCACGGCCGCGCCAGGTGACACCCGCTCCGTCGGTCGAGCCGCTGTATCGCAGGCCGACGCTAATCGAGCATCGGAGACCGAAGTCATGAACAAGGCACCCAACAGCATCGCGGCCCGCGACGTGGCCTACACCCTGCACGGCTACACCAACGCCCGGGCCCACGAGGAGCGGGGCCCCTTCCTGGTGACCCGCGGCAGCGGCATCCACGTCTACGACGACGAGGGTCGCGAGTACATCGAGGGCATGGCGGGCCTGTGGTGCGTGTCGCTGGGCTTCGGCGAGCAGCGCCTGGTGGACGCCGCGGTGCGCCAGCTGCAGGCGCTGCCTTACATGCACACCTTCGCGCACCGCACCACCGAGCCCGTGGCGGATCTGTGCGAGCGTCTGGTGCGCATGGCACCGGCGCCCATGAGCAAGGCCTTCCTGCTCAACTCGGGCTCCGAGGCCATCGACACCGCCATCAAGATCGTCTGGTACTACAACAACGCGCTGGGACGGCGCGAGAAGAAGAAGATCATCTCACGCAAGCGCGGCTATCACGGCATGACCGTGGCCGGCGCGAGCCTCACCGCCATTCCGCTGATGCAGAACGACTTCGACCTGCCGGTGAGCGGGCGCTTCCTGCACACGGAGGCGCCGTGCTGGTACCGCTACGGGCTGCCGGGGGAGAGCGAGGAGGAGTTCGCGAGCCGGCTCGCGGGACACCTGGAGCAGCTCATCCTCGCCGAGGGCCCGGACACGGTGGCCGCGTTCGTGGCCGAGCCCGTGATGGGCGCCGGCGGCGTCATCGTGCCGCCGCGCAGCTACTTCGAGAAGGTGCAGGCCGTGCTGCGCAAGCATGACGTGCTGTTCGTGGCCGACGAGGTGATCTGTGGTTTCGGCCGTACCGGCAGCATGTGGGGCTCACAGACCTTCGGCATCGAGCCGGACATCGTGACCTGTGCCAAGCAGCTCTCCTCGGCCTACCTGCCCATCTCGGCGGTGCTCATCTCCGAGCCCGTGTACGCCGCCCTGGCGGACAACGCGAGCCGCCACGGAGTGCTGGGCATGGGCTACACCTACGGCGGCCACCCGGTGCCGGCGGCAGTGGCGGTGGAGACGCTCAGGATCTACGAGGAGCGCGACATCCTCGGGCACGTGCGCGCGGTCATGGGCCGCTTCCAGGATCGCCTGCACGGGCTCTCGGACCACCCCCTGGTGGGCGAGGCGCGCGGCGTGGGGCTGCTTGGGGGGCTGGAGATCGTGGCCGACAAGCGCAGCCGCGAACAGTTCGACCCGTCGATGAAAGCCGCGGCCCGCATCGCGGATCGCGCCCTGGACCACGGTCTGGTGGTGCGCGGCATGCCCGGCGACACGGTGGCCTGCTGCCCGCCCCTGATCATCTCCGCGGACGAGATCGACACCCTGTTCGATCGCTGGCACAAGGCCCTCGACGACGCCCTGCGCGACCTGGACAAAGCCGCCGCCTGAGAATCAAGAGGGACGCAGTCGCTTGATTTCGCCGAGCTGGTCCCCGGGCTGCTCGGGCTCGCGGAAATCAAGCGACTGCGTCCCTCTCGAGTCATGGGCCTGGGTCCCGCCGGACGCCGTCCACCATGGCCT
>JBFHNV010000044.1:0-31133 GCA_041593595.1 Gammaproteobacteria bacterium | reverse complement strand
GGAGTAAAAAATGTAAAAGGGAATCATGGCCAGGGCGTGGTTGCTGTAAGCGGTTCCCGCGGCGATCCAGGACGAAATCGCCCCCGCCTCGTTGATGCCCTCTTCCAGAACCTGTCCCTTCTTGTCCTCGCGGTAGTACATGAGCTGGTCGGAATCCACCGGCTGGTAGAGCTGGCCGCTGGGGGCGTAGATGCCGAGCTGGCGGAACAGCCCCTCCATGCCGAAGGTACGCGCCTCGTCGGGCACGATGGGCACCACGTGGGGGCCCACCTTCTTGTCGCGGGTGAGCGTGGTGAGGATGCGCACGAAGGCCATGGTGGTGGAGATCTCCCGATCCCCGGTGCTCTTGAGCTGCGCCTCGAAGGCGTCCAGGCCGGGCACCTCCAGAGGCTCCGCGCGGGTGCGACGCTGCGGCAGGTAGCCGCCCAGGGCCTGGCGGCGCTCGCGGAGATAGGTCACCTCGGGACTGTCGTCCGGCGGGCGGTAGAACGGTGCGTCGGCGATCGTGTCGTCGGAGATGGGGATGTTGAAGCGATCCCGGAACGCCTTCAGGGCGTCCTCGCCCATCTTCTTCTGCTGGTGGGTGATGTTCTGGCCCTCGCCGGCCTCGCCCATTCCGTAGCCCTTCACGGTCTTCGCCAGGATCACCGTCGGCTGGCCGGTATGCTTCACCGCCGCCGCGTAGGCCGCATACACCTTGTGCGGGTCGTGGCCGCCGCGGTTCAGCCGCCAGATGTCCTCGTCGGACAGGTTCGACACCATCTTCTTCAGCTCCGGGTACTTGCCGAAGAAGTGCTCTCGGGTGTAGGCGCCGCCCTTGGCCTTGAAGGCCTGGTACTCGCCGTCCACCGCCTCCTCCATGCGCTTGCGCAGCAGGCCCTTGGTGTCGCGCTGCAGCAGCGGATCCCAGTACGAGCCCCAGATCACCTTGACCACGTTCCAGCCGGCGCCGCGGAAGGCCGCCTCCAGCTCCTGGATGATCTTGCCGTTGCCGCGCACCGGCCCGTCCAGGCGCTGCAGGTTGCAGTTCACCACGAACACCAGGTTGTCCAGGTTCTCGCGCGAGCCCAGGGTGATGGCGCCCATGCTCTCGGGCTCGTCCATCTCGCCGTCGCCCATGAAGGCCCACACCTTGCGATCGCCGGCATCGATGATGCCGCGGTTGTGCAGGTACTTCATGAAGCGGGCCTGGTAGATGGCCATCAGCGGCCCGAGGCCCATGGAAACCGTGGGGAACTGCCAGAACTCCGGCATCAGCCAAGGATGGGGGTACGACGACAGGCCCTTGCCACCGGCCTCCTGGCGGAAGCGGTGGAGGTCGTCCTCGGTGAGCCGCCCCTCCAGGTAGGCCCGCGCGTACACGCCGGGCGCCGAGTGGCCCTGGATGAACACCAGGTCGCCCCCGTGCTTGTCGCCAGGCGCGTGCCAGAAGTGGTTGAAGCCCACGTCGTACAGCGTCGCCGAGGAGGCGAAGCTCGCGATGTGACCCCCGAGCTCGCTGGTCACCCGGTTGGCCTGCACCACCATGGCCAGCGCGTTCCAGCGGATCAGCGAGCGGATGCGCCACTCGATGGCCGGATCGCCGGGGGTGTGCTCCTCGCGCGACTCGGGAATGGTGTTGAGGTAGGCGGTGTTGGCGGAGTAGGGCAGGTTGGCCCCCGAGCGCCGCGCGTAGGCGATCAGCTCCTCGAGCAGGTAGTGGGCGCGCTCCACGCCGTCGCGCTCGATGACGGCTTCGAGGGACTCGAGCCACTCCAGCGTCTCGTCGTGGTCGATGTCGGTGGGCTTGGGTACTGCTGCCATGGGAGCGTCCTCGCGGATGTGACGGGACCTGCGCGCAGCCGGTGGTGGACGCGCGCCGCCGGCCACCCCCCAAGAGGCACGGCCGGCGCGGTTTGGCCCGTAGTGTAACGTAGCGTTGCCCGCGAGCCATGCCGGCACGACCCGGCGGGTTTGTCGCACATGCAGGGCAGGGGTCGCATCCGCTGGCCCTGATGCTTTAGATTTGCCGGCTCCTTCTCTGCTACGCCCCCGCGTGACCCAGCGCATCACCCTCCGCCGCCCGGACGACTGGCACGTGCACCTGCGCGACGGCGAGGCGCTCGCGCGCACGGTGCCGGACACGGCCCGCAGCTTCCGCCGTGCCATCGCGATGCCGAACCTGCGCCCGCCGGTGGTGACCACCGCCGACGCGCGGGCCTACCGGGCGCGCATCCTGGCAGCGGTGCCCGCGGACAGCGACTTCGAGCCGCTGATGACCCTTTACCTCACCGACCGCACCCGCGGCGACGAGATCCGCCGGGCCCGCGACAGCGGCCTGGTGCACGGGGTGAAGCTGTACCCCGCCGGCGCCACCACCAACAGCGACTCCGGCGTCACCGACCTGGACCGCGTGGACGAGGCGCTCGAGGCCATGCAGGCCAGCGGCATGCCACTGCTGGTGCACGGCGAGGTCACCGATCCGGAGGTGGACGTGTTCGACCGCGAGGCGGTGTTCATCGAGCGGGTGCTGGCGCCCCTGGTGGTGCGCTACCCGGAGCTCAGGGTGGTGCTGGAGCACATCACCACCCAGGAGGCCGCGCAGTGGGTGCGCGCCGCGCCACCCACCGTGGCGGCAACGATTACCGCGCATCATCTGCTCATCAACCGCAACGCCCTGTTCGAGGGCGGATTGCGCCCGCACATGTACTGCCTGCCGGTGGCGAAGCGCGAGCGACACCGACGCGCCCTGGTGGCGGCGGCGACCAGCGGCGATCCCCGCTTCTTCCTCGGCACCGACTCGGCGCCCCATGCGCGCCCGGACAAGGAGTCCGATTGCGGCTGCGCGGGGATTTACACGGCGCCCGTCGCCCTGGAGCTGTACGCGGAGGCCTTCGACGCCGCCGGGGCCCTGGACCGGCTGGACGACTTCGCCGGGCGCTTCGGAGCCGAGTTCTACGGTCTCGAGGCGAACGCGCAGCAGGTGACGCTGGAGCGCGTCCCCCGGCCGGTGCCCCCGCGGCTCGCCTTCGGCGCCAGCGACCTGGTGCCCTTCCGCGCCGGCGGCGAGACCGGCTGGACGCTGCGGCCGTGAGCGCCGCGCCGGTAGCGTCCACGGCGCTGTCGAAGCGCTTCCGCGGGTTCCTGCCGGTGGTGGTGGACGTGGAGACCGGCGGCTTCAACGCCGCCACCGACGCACTGCTGGAGATCGCCGCGGTGCTGCTCTCCGTGGACCAGGAGGGGCGCTGGTACGCCGCCGAGACCCACTCCTGCCACGTGGAGCCGTTCCCCGGCGCCAACATCGAGCAGTCGGCCCTCGAGTTCACCGGCATCATCCCGGACCACCCGCTGCGCTTCGCGGTGCCCGAGCGCGAGGCGCTGAAGCAGATCTTCGAGCCGGTGCGCCGCGCGGTGCGCGAGAGCAAGTGCACCCGCGCCATCCTGGTCGGCCACAACCCGTCCTTCGACCTGGGCTTCCTGAACGCGGCGGTGGAGCGCGCCAACATCAAGCGCAATCCCTTCCACCCCTTCTCGAGCTTCGACACGGCGACGCTGGCGGGCCTCGCCTACGGCCAGACCGTGCTCTCCCGCGCGGCGCGCGCCGCCGGCCTCGAATGGGACGAGCGCGACGCCCACTCGGCCATCTACGACGCGGAGATGACCGCGGCCCTGTTCTGCCGCATCGTCAACCTCTGGGGCGCCCCCCGCAACGACGGGTAGCCCGCCGTTCGTGGATCGTCTCGGCAGGGCTTTCGAAGGAGCAATACGACCACAGAGCCACAGAGGACACGGAGAATACCGATCAGGGAGCGGCTATCCCGGAACTGGCCAGCACCATCCTGGCCGGAGTCAGTACCCACCCGTCATCCTCTGTGCCCTCCGTGTCTCTGTGGTTCATCCCCAGGCGCCGGTGAAACCCACGCGCCTACCGTCAACGGCGAGGCCCCCGTATCATGCCGCGCATGAAAGTGGAAGTGATCCTCGAGCCCGGCCGCGGGCAGCGCGGGGCGGAGAAGACCGCGCGCAATCCCGTCAAGATCGAGCCGCCGGCCGGTCCGCTGCCCCGCAAGCCCGCCTGGATCAAGGTGAAGGCGCCGACCGGGCCGGAGGTGCGGCGGGTGAAGGGGCTGCTGCGCGAGCAGCGGCTGAACACCGTGTGCGAGGAGGCGTCGTGCCCGAACCTGGCGGAGTGCTTCTCCCACGGGACCGCCACCTTCATGATCATGGGGCACCTGTGCACGCGGCGCTGCCCGTTCTGCGACGTGGCCCACGGGCGGCCCGATCCCCTGGACGACGACGAGCCGGCGCACCTGGCCCAGGCGGTGGCCGCTCTCGGGCTGCGCTACGTGGTGGTGACCTCGGTGGACCGGGACGACCTGCGTGACGGCGGCGCGGGGCACTTCGCCCGCTGCATCGAGGCGGTGCGCGCCCACTCCCCGGACACCCGGATCGAGGTGCTGGTGCCGGACTTCCGCGGGCGCATGGACCGCGCGCTCCCGCTGCTCGCGGCGACCCCGCCCGACGTGTTCAACCACAACCTCGAGACGGTGCCGCGGCTGTACCGCCGCGCGCGGCCGGGTGCCGACTACGGCTGGTCGCTGGACCTGCTCGAGCAGTTCAAGGCCGCGTGCCCGGGCGTGCCCACCAAGTCCGGGCTGATGCTGGGGCTCGGCGAGACCCGCGAGGAGGTGCTCGCGGTGCTGGCGGATCTGCGCGCCCACGGCTGCGACATGCTCACCCTGGGCCAGTATCTGGCCCCCAGCCGGCACCACCTGCCGGTGGAGCGGTGGTGGACCCCGGAGGAGTTCCGCGAGCTGGGCGACGCGGCCCGCTCGCTGGGCTTCACCCGCGTGGCCAGCGGGCCGCTGGTGCGCTCCTCGTATCACGCCGACCGCCAGGCCGCGGGCGAGACGGTGATCTGACCGCCTCGCGTGCCGGTGGTGCCGGCTCTTGGACGCGCTGCTGCTGACCAAGGCCATCGCCGCGCTGGTGCTGCCACCAGGGGGGCCGCTGTTGCTGCTGGCGGCGGGGGTCGCGCTGCGGCCCTGGCGGCCGCGGCTGGGGCTGGTCCTGGTGGTGGCGTCCGCGGCGGTCCTGTACGCCCTGTCGGCGTCGCCCCTGTCCGGGGCGCTGGTGTCCAGCCTCGAGGATCTGCCGCCGGTGCGCATCGACGACCCACGTCTCGCCACCATGGAGGCCATCGTGGTGCTGGGCGGCGGGCGGCGCAGCCATGCCCCGGAGTACGGCGGGGAGACGGTGTCCGCCCTGACCCTGGAGCGGGTGCGCTTCGGGGCCCGGCTGCACCGGGCCTCCGGCCTGCCCGTGGCGGTCACGGGCGGCGTGGTGTCCGGCAGTGGTGCTCCCGAGGCGGAGCTCATGGCCCGGGCCCTGCGCGAGGACTTCTCCGTGCCGGTGCGCTGGGTGGAGCGGGAGAGCCGCAACACCGAGCAGAACGCCGCCTTCACCCGCCGCCTGCTGGAGCGCGACGCGGTCATCCGCATCGTGCTGGTGAGCCACGCCATCCATCTGCCGCGGGCCACCCGGATGTTTCGCGACGAGGGCTTCCACGTGCTGCCGGCGCCCACCGCCTGGTTCGGCGGCCCCGGGACGTCGTCCACCCTGCGTGACTGGATCCCCTCTTCCGACGCCTTGAACGACAGCCGCATGGCGCTGCACGAGCACCTGGGACGACTGTGGTATCGATTGCGACGGGGCGAGTGAACGATTCGCGAGCGCTCAGAGCCCGTGAACGGATCGCCCGCCGTCGCAGCAGGCACGGTGATACGTTCACAGGCTCTCAGTCCTCGCCCACCACCTTCAGGGGCAGCGCGCCCCGGGCCAGCCGCGCGGTGACCCGGTCGCCGCTGGCCACCTGGGCCGGATCCCGCAGCAGCGCCCCGTCCGTGTCCCGGGTCACGATGGCGTAGCCCCGGTCCAGGGTGCGCTGCGGGCCCACGGCCTCCAGCGCCCGCACGATGGCCGCCAGGCGGTCGCGGCGGCGCGTGGCCTCGCTGCGCCACGCGCGCTCGAGCCGTGCGCGCAGGGTGAGCGCCGTGTCGCGGTGCGGACGCAGCCGCTGCGCGGGGTGCAGGCGCGCCCTGCGGGCCTGCAGGGCCGCCAGGCGCTGGCGCGCGCCGGACAGGCGGGCGGACCAGGCCCGGGCAAGCCGTGCCAGCAGCTCCTGGCGCCGCCGGCGCAGCTCGGCGAGGCGGCGCAGCGGATGCGGCAACCGGCGCATTAGCCAGGCCAGGGCCTGACGCTCCTCGCGCAGGCGGCCGCGGGCCACGAGCGTCAGGCGTCGCAGCGCCGCGTCGCGCCGGGCGCGCCACTCCCGGGCGTCAGGCGATACCAGCTCGGCCGCCCCGGTGGGGGTCGCGGCGCGGGCATCCGCCACGAAGTCGGCGATGGTGAAGTCCACCTCGTGGCCCACACCGGTGACCACCGGTAACGGGCAGCGGGCGATGGCGCGGGCCACCGCCTCCTCGTTGAAGGGCCAGAGATCCTCCAGTGAGCCGCCGCCACGGGCCAGGATGAGGACGTCGCACTCCCCCCGGCGCCCCGCCCGGTCCAGGGCCGCGGCGATGGTCGGTGTCGCGTCCGCCCCCTGCACCGGCACCGGATAGACCATCACCGGGATGGACGGGAAGCGGCGCGCCAGCGTGCTCAGCACGTCGCGCACGGCGGCGCCCGTGGGCGAGGTGATCACTCCCACCCGGCGGGGCAGCGGCGGCAGGGGTCGCTTGCGATCCGCGTCGAACAGGCCCTCCGCGGCCAGCTTCGCCTTCAGCGCCTCGAAGGCGCGGCGCAGCGCGCCCGCACCCGCCTCCTCCATGTGCTGCACGATGAGCTGGTAGTCGCCCCGCTCGGGATACAGGCTCACCCGTCCCTGCACCAGCACCTGCAGCCCGTCGCGCGGCTGGAAGTCAAGGCGCCGGTTGTGCATCCGGAACATGGCGCAGCGCACCTGGCAGCCGTCGTCCTTGAGCGAGAAGTACACGTGCCCCGAGCGCGGTCGCGCCAGGTTCGACAGCTCGCCCTCCACCCACAGGGTGTCGAAGCTCGCCTCGAGCAGCGCCCGCACCTCCAGGTTCAGGCGCGACACCGTCCAGATCTCGCGGGTGTGGTCGCTGGCGGGGCGGCGGCTCATGGGGGGTCCGGGTGGCGGCCGTGTCGCCGGCCGTGATCGCCGCCCCGGGGGGTGCCGCGGCGGCGCTCGAACGGTAGCACAGGCCGGGGGCTCGTTTACGCTCCCGGGCCGACGGGATACCATGGAGGATTAATCCGGCTCAACCCTCATCCGCCGAGGACATCGCCATGTCGGCCATCGAGCAAGCCCTGACCTTCGACGATGTCCTCCTGGTGCCCGGCTACTCGGAGATCCTCCCCCGCGAGGCGCAGCTGGACACCCGGCTGACCCGGGGCATCACCCTGAACATTCCCCTCGTCTCGGCCGCCATGGACACGGTGACCGAGGCGCGCCTGGCCATCGCCATCGCGCAGGCCGGCGGCATGGGCGTGATCCACAAGAACATGCCCTTCGAGGAGCAGGCGCGCCAGGTGCGCACGGTGAAGAAGTACGAAAGCGGGGTGATCCAGGATCCCATCACCGTGTCGCCGGACGTGAGCATCCGCCAGGTGTTCGAGATCATGCGCGACAACGCGATCTCGGGCGTGCCGGTGGTGGAGGGCGAGGAGCTGGTGGGCATCGTCACCAGCCGGGATCTGCGCTTCGAGGTGCGCCTGGACAAGCCGGTGAGCAGCGCCATGACGCCCAAGGAGCGGCTGGTCACCGTGCAGGAGGGCGCGAGCGCCGACGAGGTGCGCCACCTGCTGCACAAGCACCGCATCGAGAAGGTGCTGGTGGTCGACGGGAGCTTCAAGCTGCGCGGCCTCATCACGGTGAAGGACATCCAGAAGGCCAGCGAGTTTCCCAATGCCTGCAAGGACGCCCAGGAGCAGCTCCGGGTGGGCGCGGCGGTGAGCACCGGCGCAGGCACCGAGGAGCGGGTGGAGGCGCTGGTGGACGCGGGCGTGGACGTTATCGTGGTGGACACCGCCCACGGCCACTCCCAGGGCGTCATCAACCGGGTGCGCTCCATCAAGCAGCGCTTCCCCGACATGCAGGTGATCGGCGGCAACGTGGCCACCGCGGAGGCGGCGCGCGCGCTGGCCGACGCGGGGGTGGACGGCGTGAAGGTGGGGATCGGCCCCGGCTCCATCTGCACCACCCGCATCGTCGCGGGCGTGGGGGTGCCCCAGCTCACCGCCATCCGCGAGGTGGCTGGCGCGCTGGACGGGCGCGGTGTGCCGCTCATTGCCGACGGCGGCATCCGGTACTCCGGTGACATCGCCAAGGCCCTCGCCGCCGGTGGCCACAGCGTCATGATCGGCAGCCTGTTCGCGGGCACCGAGGAGTCGCCGGGCGAGGTGGAGCTCTACCAGGGGCGCTCCTACAAGTCCTACCGCGGTATGGGATCCATGGGCGCCATGAGCGGTGCCGACGGCTCGAAGGACCGCTACTTCCAGGCCGAGATCACGGAGCTCGAGAAGCTGGTGCCGGAGGGCATCGAGGGCCGCGTGCCCTACAAGGGTGCGCTCTCCGCGGTGATCCATCAGCTCGTGGGCGGCCTGCGTGCGGCCATGGGCTACACCGGCTGCGTCACCCTGGACGAGCTGCGCAGCAAGGCCCGGCTGGTGCGCCTCACCCATGCCGGTATGCGCGAGAGCCACGTCCACGACGTGAGCATCACCAAGGAAGCGCCGAACTACCGCGCGGAGTGATCGCCAGTGCGTCCGCCGTCGCAAGGCCACGGCGCCTGATGTTGGTAACCACAGAGGCACGGAGGGCACAGAGAGTTTCCGTATCCTGCGTGCTCTCTGTGTCTGTGTGGTCCATCTACCGAGCGGATCCGGCGCGAGGAGCCCGATGAGCGCGATGGCCGATAACGAAGCCCTGTCATCCGCACCGGACATCCACGCCGACCGGATCCTGATTCTCGACTTCGGCTCCCAGTACACGCAGCTCATCGCGCGTCGGGTGCGCGAGCTGAACGTGTACTCGGAGGTGCGCGCCTTCGACCTGTCGCCCCAGGCGATCCGGGAATTCGCGCCGAAAGGCGTCATCCTCTCGGGCGGCCCCGAATCGGTGCACGCGGCCCTGGACGTGCGCGCGCCGGACGTGGTGTTCGAGCTGGGCGTGCCGGTGCTCGGGATCTGCTACGGCATGCACACCATGGCGGCGCAGCTCGGCGGCACGGTGGAGGCCTCCAGCCACCGGGAGTTCGGCTACGCGCGGGTGCGCGCCCGCGGTCACTCGGCGCTGCTCGAGGACATCCAGGACGCCAGCAACGAGCAGGGCCACGGACTGCTGGACGTGTGGATGAGTCACGGCGACCGCGTGAGCGTGCTGCCGGAAGGCTTCAAGCTCATCGCGTCCACCGACAACGCGCCGGTGGCGGGCATGGCCGACGACTCGCGGCGCTTCTACGGGGTGCAGTTTCATCCCGAGGTCACCCACACCCGGCAGGGCAAGGCCATCCTGTCGCGCTTCGTGCATGAGCTGTGCGGCTGCCGCGCGCTGTGGACGCCGGCGGCCATCATCGAAGACGCTGTGGCACGGGTGCGCGCGCAGGTCGACGGGGACGGCGTGCTGCTGGCACTGTCCGGCGGCGTGGACTCCTCGGTGGTCGCCGCGCTGCTCAACCGGGCGGTGGGCGCGCGGCTCACCTGCATCTTCGTGGACACGGGGCTGCTGCGCCTGGACGAGGGCGACCAGGTGATGCAGACCTTCCACGACCACCTGGGCGTCAATGTGATCCGCGTGGACGCGGGTGATCGCTTTCTCGCCGCGCTCGCCGGCGTCGATGACCCGGAGGCCAAGCGCAAGATCATCGGGCGGCTGTTCATCGAGATCTTCGAGGAGGAGGCGCACGCGCTCGAGGGAGTGCGCTGGCTGGCCCAGGGCACCATCTACCCTGACGTGATCGAGAGCGCGGGCGCCGCCACCGGCAAGGCCCACGTGATCAAGTCTCATCACAACGTGGGCGGGCTGCCGGAACGCATGAACATGCAGCTCGTGGAGCCGCTTCGCGAGCTGTTCAAGGACGAGGTGCGCGCGATCGGTGTCGAGCTCGGGCTGCCGCGGGGCATGGTCTACCGTCACCCGTTCCCGGGGCCGGGCCTCGCGGTGCGCATCCTCGGCGCGGTGGAGCCGCGCTACGCGGACGTCCTGCGCCGCGCGGACGCCATCTTCATCGAGGAGCTGCGCGCGGCGGATCTCTACGATCGCGTCAGCCAGGCGTTCGCCGTGTACCTGCCGGTCAACTCGGTGGGGGTGATGGGGGACGCCCGGCGCTACGAGCACGTGGTCGCGCTGCGCGCGGTGGAGACCGTGGACTTCATGACCGCGCGCTGGGCGCACCTGCCCTTCGAGTTCCTGGAGCGTTGCTCGAGTCGCATCATCAACGAGGTGCCCGGGATCTCGCGCGTGGTCTACGACATCTCCGGCAAGCCCCCGGCTACCATCGAGTGGGAGTAGCCGACAGCGCATCGCGCAGCGAAGCGCACGAGATCACCTCTTCCCCTCCAGGAGTAGAGGCCGGGGTGAGGGGGTCGAGAAACCGATAGCGCTTCGCGCGAGCGTGGCGCGCACCGTCTCCTCTTCCCGTCTTCCCGCGAGCGCGAGCGGGGAGAGGAGGAAGGACGGCGCCCCTTGCACCCGTCGCGGGGAGTGGGAGCTCGCCGTGCTACGGCAGCCCGATCTCGCGGTAGATCTCGTCCGCCGCTGCCAGCACGTCTGCGTACAGGTAGAGCCCGATCAGCTCCGCGGTCTTCAGGTTGATGGCGATGCTCGCAGGTTCCTCGAAGAGCTGCGTGAGCTGGCGCGGCTTCGCGCCGTTCAGCACCTTGGCCACCGTGGCCGCGAGAAACCGGCCGACGGGCCGGAAGCTCGGACGCGAGATGCTCATCAGCATCCCGTAGCTCACCTCGCGGGAGCCGCCCTGGGAGAAGGTGGGGATGCGCCGCGAGTTCGCGATCTGGACCAGCTGCGGGATGGTGCTGCGGTTCACGCCGCCCTGCACCGTCACGTAGAGGGCGTCCACCTTGCCGGCAAGCTCCTCGAAACAGTCCACCACGGACTGGTTGGCCTCCTGCTGGTCCGCCACGTCGCTCTTGGTGTGGCACACCACCAGCTCGAAGCCCCGCTCGCGGGCGACGCGCTCCACCGTGTCCATGGCGGCGTAGGTGCGCCCGTCCGGGGTGTCCTCGAAGGCGACGCCCAGGGTGCGGAACTCGATGATGTCGTGGAACACCTTGATCTGGCGCTCGTAGCGGTAGGGATCCACGCGGGCGTGGATGTGATCGCGCCCGGAGTCCTTCACGTCCTTGATGATGCCGGCGCGAACCGGCTCGCTGGTGGACATGACGATGGTCGGCACGGAGTGCTCGTTGGTCGAGAGGTCGTGGCCGGCCCAGGTGCCCATGGCGAACATGAGGTCGATGCCGTCGCGCGCATTCAGGCGATTGAGCAGCCCAGCACGTGTCTGCTCGCGCATGGCCTGGTCCCAGCCCGCGGAGTAGTAGCCGTCGGCAACGAAGTGCAGATAGCGCCCGGTGCCGTTGCGTACCAGCCACTGCCACAGGTCGCGGGAATCGCGGCCCGTCGTCTCGGGGGGCGTTCTCGCCTCGATCCAGCCGAGCGCGATCAGGCCGTCCACCACGGAGCGCAGGTAGTCGTGGTAGTTGCCGTGAGGCCCGCCTTCGTAGTAGGCGACGCGCCAGGGTTTGCCGCCGTTGTCCACCGGCGAGGTGCTGAAGCGCAGCGCTTCGCGCTCCTGGCCGGGCGCGGCGCCCGCGAGCACGAGCAGGACGAGTCCGGCGAGCAGCCGTCCGAGGTCGCGCACGCGCAGGCCGCGGATGTTGCTGAGGTGCATGCGAGTTCTCCTGGCGACTCAGTCGGCACTCGGGATGGTCGAGAAGATCTCGTCGGCGGCGCCCAGCAGCACCACCGGCGGGTTGAATCCCACGAGCTCCGCGGAGCGGAGGTTGATCGCGATCTTCGGCGGCGCCTCGAACAGCTGGTTGAGCTGGTTGGGCCGCGCGCCGTTGAACACCTTCGCGATGACGTCGGCGCTGAACTGGCCGACAAAGCGTCGCCCGGCGGTGGCCAGGCTCACCATCATGCCCTGCTGGACCTGCTGCGAGCCGGTCTGCGAGAACGTGGGCACCAGGTGCTCGTTCGCGATCCGCACGATGCTGGGCACGCTGCGCGCGGTCACCCCGCCCTGGTTGGTGACGTAGATGGCATCCGAGGTCTTGGCGAGCTGCTCGATGCACTTGAGCACGCTGCGCTCCGCCTCGGAGGTGTCCGCGATGTCGCTCTTGGTGTGACAGCGCACCACCTCGAAGCCGCGCGCCTTGGCGAGCTCCTCCACGTCGTCGATGGCGGCGTACACGCGGCCGTCGACGGAGTCCTCGTAGGCGACGCCGAGCTTCTTGAAGCGAACGATCTCGTGGAAGACCGTGAGCTGGCGCTTGTACCGGTCGGGATCCACGCGGGCGTGGACGTGGGCGAACCCGGAATCCTCGACGCTCCTGATGATGCCCGACGACAGCGGGTCGCTGGTGGCCATCACGATGGTGGGCGTCCCGTGGCGATCGTTGGCCAGGTCCTTGCCCGCCCAGGTCCCCATGGCCATGACCAGGTCCAGGTCCTTGGTGCTCGCGAGCCGCTCGATCAGCGCTTCGGAGGTCCTCCTGCGCTTGTCGTCCTCCCAGTTCGCGGAGTAATGGGCGTCCGGCACGAACTCGAGAAACTCGCTGCGGGCCTTGGTCGCGAGCCACGTCCACAGGGCGGCGGAGCTCTCACCGTCACGCGCGGGCAGGGTGGCGGGCTCGATCCAGCCGGTGTTCATGAGGCCGCGGATGGTGGCCTCCAGGGTCTCGACGTAGGTGACGTAGGGGCCGCCCTCGTAGTAGCCGATGCGCCATTTGCCCTCGAGCCTCTTCGCCGGGGCGGTGCTGAAGTGGTCGGCAGTGCCGGCCGCGGACGGAACGGGAGCCGCCATGCACAGAACGGCGAGCACGAGGGCCGCGGCGCGGCCGAGGGTGCTGAACGGGATCTTCATCGTCTTTCCTCGATCAGGTTGCGAATACGTATGCGCCCGGATACCCGGGCGCGGCATGGAAGCGAGGCACGCAGGGCGGCCGCGCCCGGAGGGTGGTCCTGTATGTATCGGCCGGAGATGCCCATGCTTCAGGTCTCCTCGGCCAGCAGGCCGCGGTCGCGCTGCAGCAGGAGCCAGAACATCAGGGCGCACCCGGCGTAGGCATAGCCCAGGTAGCCGAGACTGTCGGTGGGCGAGGCGGCCAGCGCGATGCCCGCGAAGGCCGCCGGGCCCAGCATCTGCCCGAGTCGGCCGGTGGAGCGGAACAGGCTGATGGCGAGGCCCTGGCCCAGATCGCGGGCGGCGCGCAGCGCCAGCAGGTAGCTGGTCTGTGACGACAGCACGAGGCTGTGGGCGATGCCGAGCACGGCCACGGCCACCGCCACTGCCGCCACGCCCTCGAGCAGGTTGAAGGCGAGAAACGCGGTGCCGCCCAGCAGCGTGCCGGCCACCACCGCGTTCTTCTTGCGCTGCACGCTCGCCATGGCCTTGCCGACCAGGGGGCCCACGAACACCAGGCAGATCCCGTAGAGCATCAGGACCTGGCCGATGGTGGACTGGGATGCGCCGAGGCGGTCCAGATACACGGGAGCGAAGTAGTTGAGAAAGCCCACCGCCGCGATGCTGGCGGGCAGGCTGCTGAAGAGCACCAGCGCGAGCACGCCGCGGCTGGTGACGAAGCCGGCCAGCGGGCCGCGCCGGCCGGGCTCGCGAGGCGCGGGGCCGGCAGGCTTCGGGGTGGGCGCGGGCTGCGGCACGTGCAGCACCGCGATCGCCGCGTAGGCCAGCACCGACGCCGTCACCAGCCCGCCGATGAGGAACACCGGTCCGAATCCGATGCGCTCGGCGAGGACGGCACCCGCGACCCCGCCACAGATGGTGCCGCCGTAGATTCCGGCGAACAGCTGCGCGAGACCGCTCGCGTTGTCGCTGCCGGTGCTGCGGCCGACCACGTAGGCCTGGGTGGCCATCAGCACCAGGCCGAAGCCTGCCCCCACGACTGCCCGTGACGCGATGAAGTGGGCCACGCCGGGGGCGGCCCAGGAGTACAGCGAGCCGAGCGACGCCAGCACCACGCCCGCGACGAACGGTTCCTTCCACCCGCGCCGGTCCACCCACGGACCCGCAACCAGGATCGCGATGCCGACCAGCGCGAACTCCGCGGAGATGGGCAGCCCCATGACCAGCTCGGGGGCAAGGGTGCGGCTGCCGTCGTAGAGGCGCTCCGTGTGCAGGGGCACGAAGGACATGGACAGATCGATCCCGAACACGAACAGGAAGGCCGCCGGGCGCATCAGCCCCGCGGCCCGGGCGCCGGTGGCGAGGCTCGTGCCCTCGCGCCGCGAGCCGAGCACCAGGTGGTACACCAGCAGGGCCTCGACGAACATCAGCAGCGACACCATCGTGGCGGTGAAGGCGTCGCCGGCCACGTCCAGCATCCGACCGGTCACGTTCTCGCGGGTGACCACGAGGTCCACCGTGCCGCCGTGCTCCTCCGGTAGCGGCCACGAGGACAGCTGCGGGGTGCCCTCGAACAGGCTCCGGGCGGAGGGGCCCGGCGACTGCAGCTTCTCGTTCTGGAAGTGCACGTGCCCCTTGGCGTCGACGCGCACCACCTCCCGCGAGTGTGCGTCCCGCACCGAGAGGTGGTCCGCCTCCGGCAGCAGCTTCAGCAGGTTGTCCCAGTCGAAGGGACGGAAATCCATGTACTCGAGCACCACGCCGCGGCGCAGTGCGGGCGCGAGGTCCGTCAGCACGATCTCCGACAGCGCGCGCGTCTTCTCGGAGACGGTATGCGGGTACGCGTCCCGGTAGGGCTTCAGCGATACGTCGATGGTCGCGACCTGCGCGAGCAGCGCGAACACGGCGCTGATCCACAGGATGCGTTTCAACGTGTTTCGGCCATCGGCCCGCTCCGCCTCGAAGATCAGCGTCAGCACGAGGACGTAGAACAGCATCGCGGCGGCGAGGCTGAAAACGCAGTTGCGGATCGCGGTCGCGCGCAGGTCCCCGCGGCGGGTCTCGATCACCGTGGCGTCCACCGACGCGATGATCGTGCCCGCCCAGCGGCCGTCCGGATCGACGATCCGGAACGACAGCAGCGCGCGGCTGCCGTCCGCGGTGTAGTGCCTGCCGCGGGCGGCGCCGCCGTCCTCGTTGGGCGTCGACACCGCCTCTACGAAGGCGTGGCTCACGGTGCCCATCGCCGGCCCCCAGGTGTGCACCACCTGGCCGCGCGGGCCGACCAGGGCGATGGCGGGCTCGCCGGCGGCTCCGCTGGGGTCGCGTGCGGCGAGCCGCGCGAGCACCTCCTGGGTGCGCCCGATGTCCCGGCGCACGCCGGCGGACCGGTCGATGCTGACCCCGTGCAGCGCGGCACGCTGCAGCGCGTCGTAGAGGTGGCGTATGGGCAGCAGGTAGGGAGCCAGTGCGTCGTCGCGGAAGCTGCGGTCGGCGGTGGCCACGGACAGCGCCGCGCCGAGGGTGAGGGCCATGGCCACCAGGACCGTGGACGCGGCCACGATGGCCGAGCGGGAGTCGAGCACCCGCGCCAGGCGTTCGCGGGCGGGGGCCGGGTTGGCGGTGGCCAGCCCGGCGCCCCCCGCCGCCACGCTGCCGACCCCGGCTGCACCCCGTTCCCGCGCCCCGGCGCCCGTGGCGCGGGCACCGCCCAGGGCCGGGGCGCGCAGGCTGCGGTCGGGCCGGGTCGACATGATGCGTGGCGTTGCCGGGGACTCAGCGGACTCCGGCGGCCAGCGGAGCGTCCAGCAGCGAGGATTCCAGGTGCATCAGCTCGGCGGTATCGACGCCGCCGTCGCGGGCGTCGTCGTTGTCGACGTGCGCCTCGTACATGTCGAACGCGCCCTCCAGCAGCCGGCGGGGGCTGCCCGTCAGCTGCCATTCGCCGGAGTGACGCGCCGTCACCGTCATGCTCGCCGCCGTGTCGTGCCACCGGCACACGTGCGGCAGCACCTCGACCTCGTCGCGGCTGGTGCGCCCGGTGTGGCGTGCGACCACCGCCACCGCCACCGCGCCGGTGCCGCAGGCGAGGGTCTCGCGGAAGATGCCGCGCTCGAAGCAGCGGTACTCGATCTGCCCGGACTCCGGCACCACCCGCGCCATGTTCACGTTGATGCCCGCCGGGAAGTAGCCACGGAGCTGGTCGTTGAGGAACACTCCCACGCGGCGCATCAGCCAGCTACCCAGGGACACTCGCCGGCGCACGCCCGCCGCCCCGGTGTGGTTTCCGGGCCCGGTGAAGACGCGTTTGGCCAGCCCCGGGAGCGAGAAGCTCTCCTCGGGGAACACCACCAAGTGCGGCTCGCCGGTGAACACCATGTAGGCGCTCATGCGCAGCGCCGGGTGCTCCGTGTACATGTGCCGGTCCTCCTCGCGGAACCGGATCTCGATGCAGTCGATGAGGTCCACGCACTCGTCCACCGGCTGCCGGATCGACAGTGCCGCGCCGCTCTCCGGGATGCGCCGGGGCCGACCGAGGTTCACGGCACTCGTGCCGCGCGCGGCGTCCACCGCCAGCTCGATCACGCGCGGCTCCATGAACGGCACCTCCGTCATCACCCGGGCCGCCGACAGCTTGTACCGCCGATGGAGGTGGTTCGCGATGGAGAGCAGGCCGTTGCCGCAGCTGAAGGCCTCGTCGCCGTTCGGTTCGAACATGCGAAAGATGAAGTCCGCGCTGCTGGCCCGCGGCGGGATGTTCCAGTAGCCGCGTTCGCGGTTGATCTCCTCGAGCGTCGTCTCGGTGCAGCGCTGGATGACCAGCAGGTTGTCACAGCCGATTCCGAACTGGGTGTTCGTGGCCCGGTGCGCGAATTGAGATTTCTGATCCTCGGTCAGCACGGCGTTCTCGGTCTCGTCCACGATGACGAAGTTGTTCCCGTACGAGGTGTACTTTAGGAATGGAACGCGGATCATTGGACCTTGCTTTTCCTTGCTTGGCTGCCGGCAGTCCCGGACTCAGGCGCTGCGCCGGAACTTGACGCCTTCCGACGCGAGCTCGCGCTCGAGCAGCACGACCGCCTGCTCCGTCTGCACCTTCAGCGCGTTGACCAGCTCGCGCGCGTCCGCGATCTCACCCTTGCGCACGTTCTGCTCGAGGGTCTTTGCGGTGCGTGACAGCACCATGGCGCCCAGGTTGGCGCTGTTCGACTTCAGGCTGTGCGCGGTGCGGTGAAGCAGCTCGTTGTCGCCGCGCTCCACGGCCGACTCGAGGTCGGCCACGGCCTGGGGGGCGGAGTCGAGGAACGCGTTGATGCAGCGTGCGAGCAGCTCGCTCTCGCCGTCGTCCACCGCGCGGATGTTCTCCAGGGCCGAGGCCGCCAGGGCCTCGTCCACCTCGGGCGCCTCCAGCTGGCCTGCAGGCTCGGCCGCGGGCGCCCGGCGCGGCGGCACCTTCTCGCCGGCGTGATCGTGGTTCACCCAGCGCCCGACCAGCTCGAGCAGCTCGCGGGCGCTGAAGGGCTTCGACAGGTAGTCGTCCATCCCGGCCGCGAGGCACTCCTCGCGGTCTCCACGCATGGCGTTCGCGGTGAGGGCGACGATGGGCACGCGGCGCTGCGGCATCGTCTCGGCCTCCATCTTGCGGATCTCCCGGGTGGCGTCGAAGCCGTCCATCTCGGGCATCTGGCAGTCCATCAGCACCAGGTCGAAGTCCTGCGAGGCGAAGCGCGCCAGGGCGTCCTTGCCATCGACGGCGAGCACCAGCTGGCATTCGGTGCGCTTGAGCATCTCGACGGTGAGCATGCGATTGAGCTCGTTGTCCTCGGCCACCAGGATGCGGCCGCGGAGCACGCCTTCCCACTCGCCGCTGCGCTCATGCTCCGCGGCATTGGCCTGCTGCACCGCCTCCTCGTCGTCCGCGAGCACGGCGCGCCGGATCGCCTCGAGCTGCACCGGCTTCGGCAGGCAGTGCAGCTTCAGGGCCTTGGCGGACTCCTCGAGCGCCTCGTCCCCGACCACGTTGACCATCAGGTGGCAGCGCGGCCGTCCCAGGCGGGACTCGCGCAGCAGCCGCTCGGCGAGCTCCACGCCGCTCAGACCGACCGGGTGTGCGTCGATGATCGCGACCTCGTAGCGTCGCCCCTGCTCTACGGCGCGCGCGAGGCAGTCCAGCGCCTCGGTGCTGCCGGCCACCGCCGTGGTGTCGATGGACATGGCCGTGAGTCGCTCCAGGAACACCTGGCGCGAGGTCTCGTTGGCATGCACCACCAGGGCACGGGACACGTACTGCGGTGCCGGGCCTTCCGCCTGGGGCTCGTCGGCCGACGCCACCTTGGCGAGGCCCGCGGTGAACCAGAACCGGGAGCCTTCCTCGAGCGAGCTGTCGACGCCGATCTGCCCGTGCATGAGCGACACCAGCCGGCTGCAGATGGCGAGGCCGAGGCCGGTTCCGCCGTAGCGCCGGGTGGTGGAGTTGTCGGCCTGGGAGAAGGGGTCGAAGACCCGGGCCTGCACGCTCTCGCTCATGCCGATGCCGGTGTCCTTGACCTCGAAGCGCACCTGGCAGTGCGGTCCCACCTGGCCGGTGAGCAGCACACGCACCGAGATCTCGCCTTCACGCGTGAACTTGACGGCGTTGCCCACCAGGTTCACCAGCACCTGTCGGATCCGCGCCGGGTCGCCGCGGAAGGTGCCGGAGCACTCGGGCGCCACCCAGCACACGAACTCGATCCGCTTGCGCTGGGCCTGCTCGGCGAACTGTTCGGCGACCCGCTCCACCAGGTCGTCCAGGCGGAAGTCCGTGTTCTCCAGCTCGAGCTTGTAGGCCTCGATCTTGGAGAAGTCCAGGATGTCGTTGATGATGCTGAGCAGCGTCTGGCCGGTGGACTTGATGGTGCGGGTCAGGCGCTGCTGCTTGTCGTCGAGCGGGGCGCTCAGCAGCAGCTCGGTGATGCCGAGAATGCCATGGATGGGCGTGCGGATCTCGTGGCTCATGTTGGCGAGGAACTCGTCCTTGGCGCGCGCCGCCTCGACGGCCGCCTCGCGCTCGAGGCGTTCCTTCGCGGCAGTGCTCTCGATGGCGTTGCGAACGTTGCGCCTGAGTTCCTGGTTCATGAACAGGAAGGCCTTGGCCAGGCGCCCGAACTCGTCGCGGTCGCTGGCGATGGCCTTGATGTTCGCGTCGTCGTACTCCCAGCGCTTCGTGAAGTCGTGCATCGAGAGCAGCTTCGCGTAGTCCGCGAGCGAGTTCAGCGGCGCGGACACGCGGGCCACGATGAGCCACGCGGCCACCAGCGCGCCCAGGAACACGAGGCCGATGATGATGCTCTGGCGGGCGAGCAGGGCGTCGGCAGGGAGCTGGATCTCGCTCACCGGCACCGCCACCGCGATGTACCAGTCGAAGGCCTTGAAGTAGGCCACGTAGGCCTCGGTGGGCACGCTCTGGGGGGAGAACGGGTCGTTGTAGCGCAATGGCGCCGCGTCCTTGCCGGTGTGGTCGGTCAGCGCGCGCAGGTAGCGCCGGTGGCTCTCGTCGATCTGGCTGGCGGCGCCCGGGGGCGGCACCAGCAGCCGCTGGCGGCCGTCGAACAGGAACACGTAGCCGGTCTCGGCCACCTGGATCTTGTCGAAGGTGGCCTTGAGCACCGCGAGCACCGCGTCGAGCTTCTTCTGGCTCTCCGCCTCGATGTTCTGGAAGTCGATGACGCCGCCGATGGTCCAGCCCCACTCCTTGATGGGCACGAAGAAGCCCATGTTCTTCCCTTCGCTGGTGCCGTCGGCGCGCGGCCACACGAACACGGCGGAGTCGCCGCGCTCCGTGAGCCTGTCGGGGTTCATGCTGTCGAGCAGCGCACGCCCCTTGAGGTCGCGCACGTCGGCCAGCGAGGTGTTGGCGATGGCCGGGTCGCTGGCGGCAATGACGCGCCCGCTGCGGTCGAACACGAAGGCGCGGCCCTTGCCGAAGGTGAACGAGCGGATCCAGCGCAGCGTCAGCGCCTGCGCCTCGGTGTAGGTCACGGTGCCGGTGTCGCTGAGCTCGTAGTAGTTGCGGGTGACGGCGCCGACGACCCGCGTCATCTGCTCGAGCTCGGACTTCATACGGCTCAGGATCTCGATCTTGTCCGAGATCAGGCGGTTGTACTCACCGCGGATGTTGAGCTCGATGAGCTCGAGCACGTTCTGGGCCGAGGATTCCTCCGCCTCCCGCATGGCGGTGCCCACGTCCTTGTGGGTGAAGAACATGACCGCCCCGCCGGTGACGGCCATGATGACCATGATCAGGAGGATGAGGCGTGATTTGATGGTGCTGAACACTGTCTCTTCCTTGTCCGGTCGGGTCCCGGGGCCCCTGGTGCGGTGCGGGGTGGATGGGGCTACGCCGCACTGGGCTCTTGGAGTACTTACGGAGCAAGCTTCGTGCCACCGGCAGGCCGGGCACGGCCCGGATCCGGCGTACCGCTCCCCCGCGTCGCCTTCTCGCCTCAATGGACATCGGCCGGGACCCGGAAGAGTTGAGCTTTTCCGTCCTGGGAACGTGTCCCGCAGCGGGGCGCGGGGGTCGGCGGGGGGCGCGCCGGTTCCGCCGGGCGCCGGGCCAGCCGCCGGGCGGGTGTCGGGCGGTGCCGACAAACGGCTCGGACCGGGCGCCCAACGGCCGGGCCGTGACCCCGGTCCCGTTTCCCGTCGCGGCTTGTGAGACCATCGTCCCCTCGCGCGGCCGCACCCCGCGCGGCCAGCTTCGGCACCTGCACGTGACAAGACTCGACCCTTCGTCGCTGCGCCTGGACGTGATCGCGGACGCGGGCGATCCGCGGATCGCCGCCGTGGCGGCGCTGGATCGCGACCTGTTCGGCCCGCACCAGTCCCTGGACGAGGCAGCCCTGCGCGCCCTCCTGGCGGCGGGCGGGCTGCTGTTCGTCCACCAGGACCCGGGCGGCGAGCTGGTCACCGAGGCGGCGCTGGTGCTGGGCGCGAATCCCGCCGGACCGAGCGCGCTGGATCGTCGGTTGCCCCCGGGGCTGGGCTACTGCGACGGAGCGGCGGTAGCGCCCGCCTGGCGGCGCAAGGGGCTGCAGCAGGCGCTGCTGCGGGCGCGCGAGGAGGCGGCCCGGGCGCGGGGCCTGGAAGGCCTGTGCGCCTCGGTGCGCCACGGCAACCTGGCCAGCGTGCGGGCCATGGCGCGCCGCGGCTTCGCCATGGCCGTGGACTCGCCTCGCCACTTCGGCCGGCGCCCGCAGGATGCGCGCGTGGTCATGCTGAAGATGTTCGAGTGGATGCCGGATGCGGAGCCTGCCCGCGCGGTGCCGCCTGGGCCGGCGCTGGCGCCGGCCCAGGTGGCACCGCGCGTCGCGGACCGATGCCCGGTCATCGAGCTCGCGGCGCGCCAGGGCGACGCGGTGGACCCGGTGCACGACGCAGCGGTGGCCTCGCTCCTGCGTGCAGGCTACCTGGGCGTCGCCTGCGTCCCCGCGGCGACCGGCGGCGGGACGTTCGTCCTGCGATTCGTTCGCGGCGACACGCTGGCGGGCCCCGGGGCCGCGCGGCTGCGCGCGGCACAGGTGGAGGTGCAGGCGCTGGTGGACGGCGACGAAGACCGCGTGGCGGCCGGGGCATGAGCGGCGACGGACACACCCGGGGTCGCACCGGCGCGGACCCCCAGCACGCGGATTCGGGCAGCAGTGATCGCGACGCGCGGCGCGCCCGGCTCGCCTCCCTGCAGCACCGACTGCGCACCCCCGCCAACGCCATCGTCGGCTACACCCGGCTGCTGATGGACGAGGCGCCCGAGGCCTACCAGCAGACCCTCGACCGGCTGCGCGTCGCCGGCGAGGACCTGGAGCGCCGCATCGGCGAGCTCGTCATCGTGGAGCGCATGGAGGGCGCCCACATCGACCGGGACTTCGACGACTTCCTGGCGGCATTGCGTCGCGAGCTCGCCACCCCCATGCACGTGATCCTCGGCTTCTGCGACATCACGCTGAGGGCCATGCGGGCGGACGGCAGCGCCCTGCAGGCGGACGTGCGCCGCATCGTGGAGGCCACCCGGCGGCTGCTGCAGGTGGTGGAGCGGGGCGGGCTGGAGCCCCCCGAGAGCCTGCCCGCCGCCTGGCGGACGCGTCCGGCCGAGCTGCCGTCCACGGAGTCGTCCCCGGCACGGTGGCAGCCGCCGAAGGACTGCACCGTGCTGGTGGTGGACGACCAGGAGCTGAACCGGACCCTGCTCTCCCGCAACCTGGAGCAGAAGGGCTTCAACGTGCTGATGGCGGTCAACGGCCTCGAGGCACTGGCCGTGCTGCGTGCCCTGGCGGTCGATCTGGTGCTGCTGGATCTGGTCATGCCGGAGCTGGACGGCATCGGGGTGCTCGAGGCGATGCGCGCGGAGGACGCCCTGCGCGACGTGCCCGTGATCGTGATCTCGGCCCTGGACGAGCTGGACAGCATCGTGCGCTGCATCGAGCTCGGGGCCCAGGAATACCTGCCGAAGACCTTCAACCCCACCCTGTTCGACGCCCGCGTGCGGGCGGTGCTGGAGCGCAAGCGGCTCCACGACCAGGCGCGCGTCTACATGCAGGAGCTGCGCGTGGAGCGGGAGCGCTCCGATCGGCTGCTCACGGACATCCTGCCGGTGCAGGTGGCCGAGCGGATGAAGCTCGGCGAGACCACCATCGCCGATCGCTTCGAGTGCGTGACGGTGGCGTTCCTGGACATCGTGGGCTTCACCGCCTGGAGCGCGAGCACCTCCGCCAACGACCTGGTCTCGCGGCTCAACGACCTGTTCCTCGCCTTTGACGATATCGCGAAGGACCACGGCGTGGAGAAGTTGAAGACGATGGGCGACAGCTACATGATGGTGTCCGGCGTGCCGCGGCCACGGCGCGATCACGCCGAGGCCGCCGTGCGCGCATGCATGGCGATGCTCGATGCCCTGGATGCCCACAATGTCCGTTTCGACCGCAAGCTCGAGGTGCGCTGCGGCGCCCACAGCGGTCCGGTGGTGGCCGGCGTGATCGGGCGCAGCCGCTTCGCCTACGACGTGTGGGGCGACACCGTCAACGTGGCGAGCCGCATGGAGTCCCAGGGTGTGCCGGGGCGCATCCAGGTGAGCGCCGACACCGCCGCGCTGCTGCCGGACCGCTTCGGCCGCGAATCCCGCGGCCGCATCGAGGTGCGCGGGCGGGGCGAGATGGAGACGTTCCTGCTCGCGCGGCACCGCGCCGGCGGTTCCGGCGGCGCGCAGGCGCGGTGACCGGGACCGACGACGCGGCGTGGATGCGCCGCGCCCTGGCCCTGGCAGCCGAGGGTGCCGCCGCCGGCGAGGTCCCGGTGGGCGCCGTGGTGGTGCGCGACGGCGCGCTGCTCGGAGCGGGCTTCAACCGACCGGTCGGCGATCGCGATCCCAGCGCCCACGCGGAGATGGTGGCCCTGCGCCAGGCGGCCCGCGCCGTGGACAACTACCGTCTCACCGGCGCCACCCTGTACGCGACCCTGGAGCCCTGTCCCATGTGCGCCGGCGCCATCGTGCACGCGCGCATCGCGCGGGTGGTGTACGGCGCCGCGGACATGCGATGGGGCGGCTGCGGCAGCGTGTTCCACGTCCTCGAGCCGGGCCGGCTCAATCACGACGTGGTGGTGGAGGGGGGGCTGCTGGCCGAGGAGTCCGCGGCGCTGCTGCGGGCCTTCTTCCGTGCCCGGCGCGGCGCGGCCGCGGATGGGGACGTGGCGTGAGCGCCCCGCTGGCGCGGGAGCTGGGCGAGGCGCTGGCACGCGCCGGGCTGGTGCTGGTCACCGCCGAGTCCTGCACCGGCGGCGGCCTCGCCCGCGCGGTCACGGACGTGGCGGGCAGCTCCGCCTGGTTCGACCGCGGCTTCGTGACCTATTCCGACGTCGCGAAGGAGGAGATGCTGGGCGTGGACCCGGCACTGATCCGGGCCCACGGCGCGGTCAGCGAGGCGGTGGTGCGGGCCATGGCCGCCGGCGCCCTGGCCCGCAGCCGGGCCCAGGTGGCGGTGGCGGTGAGCGGGGTGGCGGGGCCGGGGGGCGGCACCGCGGCGAAGCCGGTGGGCACCGTGTGTCTGGCCTGGCAGCGCCGGGGGGCAGACGCGTGCTCGCGGCGGGATCGCTACCCGGGCGACCGCGAGGCCATCCGCGCGCGGGCCGTGGAGGAGGCGCTGCGCGGGCTCGTCCGGCTTGCCCGGGGCGGCAGATGACGGCGCCGCGCCGGCGCCTGTTCGTGGCGCTGGTGCCGTCGGCGCAGGAACGCGGGGCGCTGGCCGCCGCCGCCGCCGAGCTGCGCCACGGCGGGCGTGCGGTGCCGGCAGAGAACCTGCACCTCACACTGGCCTTCCTGGGAACGGTGGACGCAGCCGCCACCCGGGCCGCGGCAACGGCCCTGGTCGGGGTGCGCGGCCCGCCCTTCGAGCTCGCCTTCTCCCGGGTGGGCCACTTCCCGCGCCCGCGAGTGCTGTGGGCGGCGGCACCGGGAGCGCCGGCAGCCCTGTATGCCTTGCAGGGAGCCGTGGCGCGGGCGCTGGGAGAGGCGGGCTTCGAGCAGGAGCCGCGCCCGTTCACGCCCCACGTCACGGTGGCCCGCAACGTGGCGCGCTGGCGCGGGCCCGAGGCCTTGCCGCGGGCCGTAGCCTGGCGTCTGGACGCGGTCACGCTGGTGGCGTCGCGCACCTTGCCCCGCGGCGCCCGCTACCGGTCCCTTCTGTCCGTTCGCCTACAGGCGCCGGGCTGACTGCGTCGTCGGCGGGTGCCCCGTACGCCCGACCCGTGTGATAATCGCCTCCACCCGGGTATACTGTGCAAAACCCCAGGAGGACAGCACCATGGACGACGACCGGAAGCGGGCCCTGAGCGCGGCGCTCGGCCAGATCGAGCGGCAGTTCGGCAAGGGCGCCATCATGCGCATGGGCGACAGCAGCGTGGTGCGCGACGTGGGGGTGGTGTCCACCGGCTCGCTGAACCTGGACGTGGCGCTCGGTATCGGCGGCCTGCCCCGCGGGCGCGTGGTGGAGATCTACGGCCCCGAGTCCAGCGGCAAGACCACCCTCACGCTGGAGGTCATCGCCCAGGCGCAGAAGGCCGGTGGCACCGCCGCCTTCATCGACGCCGAGCATGCGCTCGACCCGGACTACGCGGAGAAGATCGGCGTCGACGTGGACGAGCTCCTGGTGTCGCAGCCGGACACGGGCGAGCAGGCCCTCGAGATCGCCGACATGATCGTGCGCTCCGGCGCCGTGGACGTGGTGGTGGTGGACTCCGTGGCGGCGCTCACGCCGAAGGCCGAGCTCGAGGGCGACATGGGCGACTCCCACGTGGGATTGCAGGCCCGCCTCATGTCCCAGGCGCTGCGCAAGCTCACCGCCAACATCAAGCGCTCCAACACCCTGGTCATCTTCATCAACCAGATCCGCATGAAGATCGGGGTCATGTTCGGCAGCCCCGAGACCACCACCGGCGGCAACGCGCTCAAGTTCTACTCCTCGGTGCGCCTGGACATCCGCCGCATCGGCGCCATCAAGCGCGGCGACGAGGTGGTGGGCAACGAGACCCGGGTGAAGGTGGTGAAGAACAAGCTAGCGCCGCCGTTCCGCCAGGTGGAGTTCGACATCCTCTACGGCGAGGGCGTGTCCCGGGAGGGCGAGTACATCGACCTCGGCGTGCAGCACGGCATCGTCGACAAGTCGGGCGCCTGGTACAGCTACAACGGCGAACGCATCGGCCAGGGTCGCGACAACGTGCGCGAGTACCTGAAGCAGAACGTGGAGATCGCCCGCTCCATCAACGCGGCGCTGCGCGAGAAGCTGCTGCCCAAGCGCGGCGGGGGCGCTGCCGACGCGGCGGCGTCCGCCAACGCCGAGCCGGAGGAAGTGGAGGCCTGAGAGAACCGGACGCCATCCGCGCCGCCGGGCTCGCGCTGCTGGCCCGGCGCGAGCATTCCCGGGCGGAGCTCGGCGAGAAGCTCGCCCGCCAGGGCTTCGAGGCCGGCGCCGTGGACGCGGCACTGGATGCGCTGGCGGGCGAGGGCCTGCTGAGCGACCGGCGCTTCGCCGAGGCCTATGTGGACTCACGCGTGGCGCGGGGCTTCGGGCCCCTGCGCATCCGCGAGGAGCTGCGCCGGCGGGGCATCGACGGCGCGGCCCGGGACGCCGCCTGCCCCGAGACCAGTCGGCGCTGGGATGCGCTGGCATGCGCGGCCCGGGTCCGGCGCTTCGGCGAGCCGCCCCCTGGAGACTTTCCGGAGCGCGCCCGCCAGGCGCGGTTCCTGACTCGCCGCGGCTTCAGCCCCGCCCAGGTGGCAGCAGCGCTCGGCGGCGATCCCGAGGCGGGCTGAACCAGCAGCCCCTGCCGTCGCCGGGGAACAGCGACGTATCCGGGGAACAGCGACGTATACTGCCTTGCTCGCGGCCCGTTCACCCGGGACCCCGCCTCCAGGACGGCCATGAAGACCAGCAACCAGATCCGCACCACGTTCCTCGAGTACTTCCGCGAGCGCGGCCACGAGATCGTGCCCTCCAGCCCGCTGGTGCCCGGCAACGACCCGACGCTGCTGTTCACCAATGCCGGCATGGTGCAGTTCAAGGACGTGTTCCTGGGCCGGGACCCGCGCCCCGACACCCGCGCCACCACCGCCCAGCGCTGCGTGCGCGCCGGCGGCAAGCACAACGATCTCGAGAACGTGGGCTACACCGCCCGCCACCACACCTTCTTCGAGATGCTCGGCAACTTCAGCTTCGGCGACTACTTCAAGCGCGACGCCATCCGCTACTGCTGGGAGCTGCTCACCGAGGTCTACGGGCTGCCGGCGGAGCGCCTGTGGGTCACGGTGTTCGAGGAGGACGCGGAGGCCGAGAAGATCTGGTTCGAGGACATCGGCATCGACCGGTCGCGCTTCTCGCGCTGCGGCGCCAAGGACAACTTCTGGGCCATGGGCGACACGGGCCCCTGTGGGCCCTGCTCGGAGGTGTTCTACGACCACGGGCCGGAGATCCCGGGCGGGCCCCCCGGCAGCCCCGACGAGGACGGGGACCGCTACATCGAGATCTGGAACCTGGTGTTCATGCAGTACGACCGCGGCGCGGACGGCACGCTCAGTCCGTTGCCCAAGCCGTCGGTGGACACGGGCATGGGTCTCGAGCGGCTGGCCGCAGTGCTGCAGGGGGTGCACAGCAACTACGAGACGGATCTCTTCGTGAGCCTCATCGACGCCGCGGTGGAGGTGACAGGAGCGAAGGACCGGGAGGACAAGTCGCTGCGGGTGATCGCCGATCACATCCGCTCCTGCGCGTTCCTGGTGGTGGACGGCGTGGTGCCGTCCAACGAGGGTCGCGGCTACGTCCTGCGGCGAATCATCCGGCGCGCCATCCGGCACGGCCACAAGCTGGGGGTGGAGGAGCCCTTCTTCCACCGCCTGGTGGCGGCCCTGGACCGCGAGATGGGCGAGGCGTACCCGGAGCTGCGTGCCCGGCGCGAGGTGGTGACGCGGATCCTGCGCCAGGAGGAGGAGCGCTTCGCCGAGACCCTGGATCAGGGCATGCGCATCCTGGAGGAGGCCATCGCCGGACTGGACGGTGGGCGCATCCCCGGCGACACCGTGTTCAAGCTCTACGACACCTACGGCTTCCCAGTGGACCTCACCAACGACGTGGCCCGCGAGCGCGGCCTCGCGGTGGACCTGGAGGGCTTCGAGGCCGCCATGGCCCGGCAGCGCCAGCAGGCCCGCGGCGCCAGCCAGTTCAAGGCCCGCGACGGCGAGAAGCTCGAGGTGCAGGCGTCGAGCTGCTTCGAGGGCTACCAGCACCTGGATTTCCAGGGCAGCGTGAGCGCCATCCTGGTGGACGGCGAGCCGGCCGGGCGGGCCGAGACGGAGGACAGCGCCGCCCTGGTGCTGGACCACACCCCCTTCTATGCCGAGAGCGGCGGCCAGGTGGGGGACACCGGGACGCTCTGCGCGGGGCGCAACCGCTTCGAAGTGCGCGACACCCGCAAGGTGGGCAATGCCATCGTGCACTACGGCGTGGTCACCGAAGGCGAGATCAAGGTGGGCGACAGGCTCACCGCCCGGGTGGACGCGACCCGGCGCCGCGCGGTGATGCGCAACCATTCCGCCACCCACCTGCTGCACGCGGCCCTGCGCAAGGTGCTCGGGGAGCACGTGACCCAGAAGGGCTCGCTCGTGGCGCCGGACCGGCTGCGCTTCGACTTCTCCCACTTCGAGCCGGTGAAGCCGGCGGAGCTCAGCGCCATCGAGCGGCAGGTGAACGAGTGGATCCTGAGCAACGATCCGGCCGAGACCCGGGTGATGCCGCTGGAGGAGGCCAAGAAGAGCGGCGCCATCGCCCTGTTCGGCGAGAAGTACGAGGATCCGGTGCGCGTTCTCGCCATCGGCGACTACTCCACGGAGCTCTGTGGCGGCACCCACGTCTCGCGCTCCGGGGACGTGGGCCTGTTCAAGATCGTGTCCGAGACCGGTGTGGCCGCAGGCGTGCGCCGCATCGAGGCGCTCACCGGCACCGGCGCCCTGGACTGGGTGCGCGAGACCGACGCGCGCCTGCAGCGCGTCGCGGCGCTGCTCAAGTCCGACCGCGACGGGGTGGATGCCAAGGTGGATCAGGCGCTCGCGCGCACGCGCGAGCTCGAGAAGGAGGTGGAGCGCCTGAAGGCGAAGCTCGCCGCCAGCGAGGGCGACGACCTTGTGTCGCGGGCGGTGGACGTGAACGGGCTGAAGGTGCTGGCCGCGAAGCTGGAAGGCGCCGACGCGAAGCGGCTGCGCGAGACGGTGGACCAGCTCAAGAACAAGCTCGGGTCGGCGGCGGTGGTGCTGGCCACCGTGAGCGGAGACAAGGTCAGCCTGGTGGCGGGGGTGACCCGGGACTGGACCGACCGCCTGGCGGCGGGTCCGCTGGCGAATCACGTGGCGCAGCAGGTGGGCGGGCGCGGCGGTGGGCGCCCGGATCTCGCCCAGGCGGGCGGCAGCGATCCGAGCCGCATCGACCAGGCCATCGACTCGGTTCCGGACTGGGTGCGCGCCCAGCTCGGCGCCTGAACCCGCAGGACCGGACGGCACGCGAGGGGAGGGCGCAGGCCGCAGGGCCGCGCGGGTGCACATGGGGATCATCGTCCAGAAGTTCGGCGGCACCTCGGTGGCCGACGCGGAGCGCATCGGCCACGTGGCCGACAAGGTCAAGGCCACCCGCGACGCGGGTCACCAGGTGGTGGTGGTGGTGTCCGCCATGGCGGGGGAGACCAATCGCCTGCTGGCGCTGGCGAAGAGCGTCAACGGCAGGCCCGACCCCCGCGAGACCGACGTGCTGGTGTCCACCGGCGAGCAGGTCACCATCGCGCTGCTGGCGCTGAGCCTGCACGCTCGTGGCGTGTCGGCGCGTTCCTTTACCGGCGCCCAGGTGCCCATCCGTACCGATAGCGTGTTCGCCAAGGCGCGCATCGAGCACATCGACGATGCCCGCATGCGCGCCGATCTGGCCCAGGGGCGGGTGGTGGTGGTGGCGGGCTTCCAGGGCATCGACGCCGCGGGCAGCATCACCACCCTCGGGCGCGGCGGCTCCGACACCACGGCGGTCGCGCTGGCGGTGGCGTTGAAGGCCGACGAGTGCCAGATCTACACGGACGTGGACGGCGTCTACACCGCGGACCCGCGCCTGGTGCCCTACGCCCGGCGACTGGACCGCCTGACCTTCGAGGAGATGCTGGAGCTCGCCAGCGTCGGCGCGAAGGTGCTGCAGATCCGCTCGGTGGAGTTCGCGAGCAAGTACAACGTGCCCCTGCGGGTGCTGTCGAGCTTCGAGGAGGGCCCGGGCACCCTCATCACCCCGGAGGATCCGAGCATGGAGCAACCCCTGATCTCGGGCATCGCCCACAACCGCGACGAGGCCAAGCTCACCGTGGTGGGAGTGCCGGACAAGCCGGGTATCGCCTACAAGGTGCTGGGGCCCATCGCGGCGGCCAACATCGAGGTGGACATGATCGTCCAGAACGTGTCCGCGGAGGACACGACGGACCTGACCTTCACGGTCCACCGCAACGATTATGTTGCAGCGCGGGAACTGCTGGAGGCCACCGCCCGGGAACTGGGTGCGCGCGAAGTGACCGGTGACGACCGGATTGCTAAGATTTCGTTGGTGGGCGTGGGGATGCGCTCCCACGCGGGCATTGCCAGCCGCATGTTCCAGGCCCTCGCGGCCGAGTCCATCAACATCCAGATGATCTCCACCTCGGAGATCAAGATCTCGGTGGTGGTGGACGAGAAGTACGTGGAGCTGGGCGTGCGCACGCTGCATACGGCGTTCGGGCTGGACGCAGGAGGCGGGGGCAAGCGCTGAGACAGGGCACATCGCGCCACCCGGTGGGACCGCGCCGCAAGAACGCGCGGCGGTTGCGCGAGCCCGCGCCGACGGGCGCGAGCACAACAAGCGAGCCTCATGAATGAGGCCGGAGCAAGGCTCAGGAGGAAGAGCATGCTGATACTGACCAGGAGAGTGGGGGAGTCGCTGATGATCGGCGATGAGGTGACGGTGACGGTCCTGGGGGTGAAGGGCAATCAGGTGCGCATCGGCGTCAATGCCCCCAAGGAGGTCTCGGTCCACCGCGAGGAGATCTACGAGCGTATCCAGGCCGAGAAGAGCCCGAACGGGGCCGGCGAGCCCAACTGAGCGGCCGCGCTCCGCCGCCTGAGCCCTGCCCCCCAGGGTGGGGACGGGTTCTTTTGCCACCGGCACGCGCCTCCGCTACCCTTTCGCCTTCCTGGAGAGATGGCCGAGTGGTCGAAGGCGCTCCCCTGCTAAGGGAGTATGGGTCAAAAGCCCATCGAGGGTTCGAATCCCTCTCTCTCCGCCAGAGAAACAGATACCAAACGGGCCCGACGGGCCCGTTTCTCGTTCGGCCCCTCTCCCCGCTGCGGGGAGAGGGTTCGGGGGAGGGGCAACCGCGTTCGGCACCTCTCCCCGCGAGCGGCGAAGTCATCCGATAGGCGAGGCCGTCGCGGTGGGACCGACCCCCACCACCCGG
>JBFHNV010000043.1:0-31352 GCA_041593595.1 Gammaproteobacteria bacterium | reverse complement strand
CTTTGCCTGCGCCGACGACCGTGTGCATTTCATCGATGAACAGGAGGATCTCGCCCTGCGACTCGGTGATCTCTTTGAGGACCGCTTTGAGACGTTCCTCGAACTCACCGCGGTATTTCGCACCCGCGATCAGCGCGCCCATGTCCAGCGACAGCAGGCGCCGGCCCTTCAGCCCCTCGGGCACCTCGCCGTTGACGATGCGCTGGGCCAGCCCCTCCACGATGGCGGTCTTGCCCACGCCGGGCTCGCCGATGAGCACCGGGTTGTTCTTGGTGCGCCGCTGCAGCACCTGGATGGTGCGCCGGATCTCGTCGTCGCGGCCGATCACCGGGTCCAGCCGGCCCTGCTCGGCGCGCTCGGTGAGGTCGATGGTGTACTTCTCCAGCGCCTGGCGCTGGTCCTCGGCATTGGGATCGTTGACGCCCTCGCCGCCGCGCAGCGACTCGATGGCCTGCTCCACGGCCTTGGCGGCGGCGCCGTGGCGCTTCAGCAGGTCGGCCAGCGCGCCGCCCGCCTCCAGCGCCGCGAGCACGTACAGCTCGCTGGAGATGAACTGGTCCTTGCGCTTCTGGGCAAGCTTGTCGGTGAGATTGAGGTGGCGGCCGAGCTCGTTGGAGATCTGCACGTCCCCACCCGTACCCTGCACCTGGGGCAGCCGGTCCAGGGCCTCCCCCAGCGCCGAGCGCAGCGCCGTCACGTTCACGCCGGCGCGGGTCAGCAGGTGGCGCACGCTGCCACCCTGCTGGTCCAGCAGCGCCGTCATCAGGTGCGTCGGCTCGATGAACTGGTGGTCGCGTCCGACGGCCAGGCTCTGGGCCTCGGCCAGCGCCATCTGGAACTTCGTGGTCAGCTTGTCCATGCGCATCGAAGGGTGCCCCGCGGGGTCGTGGTGACAGTTCTCAGGTGTGGGCAGTGCGGGCCGGAATCAAGCGCGCCGGGCGGGTGGCGTCAACGCAGCCAGATGCCGCTCGCCATGCGTCCGGTGACGCCGTCACGGCGGTAGGAGAAGAAGCGCTCCGCGTCGCTGAGGGTGCAGAAGTCCCCGCCGTGCACCGGCTCGACGCCCGCCCGCGTCAGGCGCCGGCGGGCGAGGGCGTACAGATCGGCGAGCCAGCGGCCCGCCGGGGAGGGCCGGAACGCCGGTTCCGCCTCCCGGTCCGCGCCCAGGAAGCGCTCGCGCACCTCGCTGCCCACCTCGTACACCGCCGGTCCGATGGCAGGCCCGAGCCACGCCATCAGGGTGTCCGCAGGCACCGGGAAGGCCGCCACCGCCGCCTCCAGCACCCCTGCCGCAAGGCCGCGCCAGCCCGCGTGGACGGCCGCCACGGCGCTCCCGGCCCGATCGCAGAGCAGCACTGGCAGGCAGTCGGCGGTGCGCACGCTGCACACGGCGCCCCGCGCTGAGGTGAACACCACGTCGGCCCGCGGCGGTGCGCCGCCGGCGAGGTACCCCGCCTCGAGGGCGCGCGCCTCCACCACCGCCGTGCCGTGGACCTGGCGCGGCCAGCGCGGCGCATACGGCGTGCCGGCGGCCTCCGCCAGGCGCGCCACGTTGCGCGCCACCCGATCCGGTGCGTCGCCGAGGCCCGCGGCCAGGTTCAGGCTCGCGAACGGGCCCTCGCTGACGCCGCCGATGCGGGTGCTGCTGAAGGCGGCGACGTTGGCCGGAGCCGGCCACGCCACGGGCACCAGGGACGGCGCGGTCACGCCGCGGCGTCGCCGGCAAGGGCCGCGAGCAGCGCCGTCATGTCCGCGGGCAGCGGCGACTCGAAGGCAAGGGGCTCGCCGCTCACCGGGTGCGGGAAGGCCAGCCGGCGGGCATGCAGGGCCTGCCGGGGGAACGCGGCCAGGGCGCGCGCGGCGCCGGCGGCCACCCGCGCCGGAACCGGGCGCACGCCGCCGTAGTCCCGGTCGCCCACGATGGGGTGGCCCCGGTGGGCCAGGTGCACGCGAATCTGGTGGGTGCGACCGGTCTCCAGGGTGACGGCCAGGTGGCTGTGGGCGGCAAAGGCCGCGAGTCGTCGGAAATGAGTCACCGCGGCGCGGCCGCCGTCGCGCACGCTCATGCGCGTGCGCTGCACACGGTGGCGCGCCAGTGGCGCGTCCACGGTCCCGGTCGGGCCGGTGAGGCCGTGCACCACCGCCTCGTAGCCCCGGTGCACGCTGCGTGCGGCGATCATCCGCGTGAGCCGGGTATGGGCCTCGAGGCTGCAGGCCACCGCCAGGAGTCCGCTGGTGTCCTTGTCCAGCCGGTGCACCAGCCCGGCCCGCGGCAGCCCGCCGAGGCCGGGATCCAGGTGCACCAGGGCGTTCACCAGGGTGCCGTCCCGGTGGCCCGCGCCCGGGTGAACCACCAGGCCGGGCGGCTTGTCCACCACCAGCAGGTGCTCGTCGCGCCACACCAGGTCCAGGGCGATGGGCTGGCCGCCCCAGTGCTCGTCCGCGTCCTCGGCAGGGGCCACGTCCAGCCGCTCGCCGCCGCCCACCCGCGCGCGGTTGTCCCGGCACGTCGCGCCGTCCACCTGTACCCGCCCGTCGCGTACCCAGCGCTGCATCCGCGAGCGGGAGTAGTCCCCGAACAGGCGGCCCAGGACCCGGTCCAGGCGCTCCCCCGCCAGGTCCTCGGGGACCGTGGCGCGCAGGGAGGGCGTGGTCTTTTGCCGGTGCTCCATCGATCCGCTACATTGCGCGCGCATGTCGTCCCCGCTGCGCATCATACCGCTCGGCCTGCTGGCGCTGGTGCTGGCGGGCTGCGGCGCCTTCGGCGAGAAGCCCGACATCACCCGCGACTGGCCGGTGCAGCGGCTGTACGCGGAGGCCAAGGCGGCGATGGACGAGGGCGACTACGAGAGGGCCATCGACTACTACGAGAAGCTGGAGTCCCGCTTCCCCTTCGGGCGCTACGCGCAGCAGGCGCAGATCGACGTGGCCTACGCCTACTGGAAGGACGGCGAGAACGCCTCGGCCATCGCCGCCGCCGAGCGCTTCATCAAGCTGCATCCGCGCCATCCCAATGTGGACTACGCCTATTTCCTCAAGGGGCTGGTGAACTTCGAGCAGGGCAAGTCGTTCCTGGACCGCATCGTGCCTCGGGACATGTCGCAGCGCGATCCCGGCGCCGCACGCCAGGCCTTCGACGACTTCTCCGAGCTGGTGCGTCGGTTCCCGGACAGCAAGTACGCCGAGGACGCGCGTCAGCGCATGGTCTACCTGAAGAACCTGCTGGCCCAGCACGAGGTGCACGTGGCGGACTACTACATGCGTCGCGGCGCCTACGTGGCGGCGGCCAACCGGGCGCGCTTCGTGGTGGAGAACTACCAGGGCTCGCCGGCGGTGCCCGAGGCGCTCGCCATCATGGCCAAGGCCTACAAGCTGATGGATCTGGACGATCTCTCCGCCGACGCCCTGCGGGTGCTGTCGCTCAACTACCCGGACCACCCCGGCATCGCCGAGGTGGGCGCCATCAAGAAGAACTAGCCTTCAGGCAACCGGCCAGCGGCCGCGTTCCCCGCGAGGTTGATCTCCCCGCGGAATTTCGCGCAGTGAGTTCGACCACAGAGGCACAGAGAAGTCGTCGAGCAGGTCGCTCTGTGCCTCTGTGGTTCGATCAACAGGCAGCGAACGAAGGCAGCGCGCCTCCGGGTGGCGCGTGCGTTGCGTGGGGGTGGTCCGTTCGGGGACGGGGCGCGGCTAGACAGCCTCCTCGTTCTGCTCGCCGGTGCGGATGCGGTAGGCGCGCTCCACCTCGGTGACGAAGATCTTGCCGTCGCCGATCTTCCCGGTGCGCGCGGCCTCGGTGATGGCTTCCACGCAGGCGTCCGCCTGATCGTCCTGGATCACCACCTCGATCTTGACCTTCGGCAGGAAGTCCACCACGTACTCGGCGCCGCGGTAGAGCTCCGTGTGGCCTTTCTGCCGGCCGAAGCCCTTCACCTCGGTGGCCGTCATGCCTGCGATCCCGATCTCGGACAACGCCTCGCGGACGTCGTCGAGCTTGAAGGGCTTGATCACAGCTTCGATCTTCTTCATCGCCGTTCCTCCGGCTCGCATAGCAGACTGTCGAGATACGACATCCCTGTCGAGTTTCAACGTGCTGCGCCGAAGACGCGGTCTCCGGCTCGCTCCATCGATCAAGCACTTGCGTGCTTGATGAGTGCCGGTGCATCCCTGCCCCGGTGGCGCGCTGTCGAGAAACGAAGATTCTCGACGGCGCGCTTGCGCGGCGTCAGCCGCCCAGCATCTCCTTCATGGCCGCGCCGATCTCGGCCGCCGACGGCACCGTGCGCGCACCCGCGGCCTCCAGCGCCGCAAACTTCGCCTCCGCGGTGCCCTTGCCGCCCGAGATGATGGCGCCCGCGTGACCCATGCGCCGCCCCGGCGGCGCGGTGACGCCCGCGATGTAGGCCACCACCGGCTTGGTCACGTGCTCCTTCATGAACTCGGCGGCGTCCTCCTCGGCGCTGCCGCCGATCTCGCCAATCATGACGATGCCCTCGGTCTGCGGATCGTCCTGGAACAGCTGCAGGCAGTCGATGAAGCTCATGCCGTTGATCGGGTCGCCGCCGATGCCGATGCAGGTGCTCTGCCCGAGGCCGCTGCCGGTGGTCTGGTGCACGGCCTCGTAGGTGAGCGTGCCGGAGCGCGACACGATGCCGATGCGCCCCGGCTCGTGGATGCTCCCCGGCATGATGCCCATCTTGCACTGTCCCGGAGTGATCACGCCGGGACAGTTGGGGCCGATGAGGCGCGAGCCGGGGTGGCGCACGAGCGCTGCCTTCACCTTCAGCATGTCCAGCACGGGAATGCCCTCGGTGATGCAGGCGATGACGGCAATGCCCGCCGACGCGGCCTCCAGGATGGCGTCCGCGGCGAAGGCCGCCGGCACATAGATCATGCTGGCGTTCGCGCCGGCATCGCGCACCGCGTCGTGCACGGTGTCGAACACGGGCAGGTCCAGATGCTTCTGGCCGCCCTTGCCCGGGGTGACGCCGCCTACCAGGTTGGTGCCGTAGGCGATGGCCTGCTCGGAGTGGAAGGTGCCCTGACGGCCGGTGAAGCCCTGGCAGATGACGCGGGTGTCCTTGTCGACCAGTACGCTCATTGTCCCCGATTCCCCCCTCAGCCGGCCGCCGCCACGGCCTTCGACGCGGCGTCCGCCAGGGACTCGGCCGCGATCACCGACAGGCCGCTGTCCGCCAGCATCTTGCGTCCGGCCTCCACGTTGGTGCCCTCGAGGCGCACCACCACCGGCAGGCTGACGCCCACCTCCTTCACCGCCTTGATGATGCCCTCGGCGATGAGGTCGCAGCGCACGATACCGCCGAAGATGTTCACCAGGATCGCCTTCACCTTCTCGTCGGAGACGATCAGCTTGAAGGCCTCGGACACCTTCTCCGCGTCGGTGCCGCCACCCACGTCCAGGAAGTTTGCCGGCTCGCCGCCGTGCAGCTTGACGATGTCCATGGTGCCCATGGCGAGGCCCGCGCCGTTGACCATGCACGCGATGTTGCCGTCCAGGGTGATGTAGTTGAGGTCGAAGCGACGGGCGCGGCACTCCTTCTCGTCCTCCTGCGACTCGTCGCGCAGCTTCTCCAGATCCGCGTGGCGGTAGAGCGCGTTGTCATCCAGGTTGATCTTGGCGTCCAGGGCCAGCAGGTCACCGGCGCCGGTGGTGCACAGGGGATTGAGCTCGAGCAGCGACAGGTCCTTCTCGGTGAACAGCCGGTAGAGGCCCGCGAGGATCCCGCCGAGCTGCTTCATCTGCCTGCCGTCGAGGCCGAAGGCGAAGCCGATGCGCCGCACCTGGTAGGGCTGCAGTCCGGCGGCCGGGTCGACGAAGGTGGTGACGATCTTCTCCGGCTCCTTCGCCGCCACCTCCTCGATGTCCATGCCGCCGGCCGCGGACGCGATGATCGCCACCTGGCGTGCGCCGCGGTCCACCAGCATGCTCAGGTAGTACTCGTGGCCGATGTCCGTGGTGCGCTCCACCAGGACCTGGTTCACCGGCTGGCCGTCGGCGGTGGTCTGCTTCGTCACCAGCCGCCGGCCCAGGATCTCGCCCGCGAGCGACGCCACCTCGTCCAGGCTCTTCGCCATCTTCACGCCGCCCGCCTTGCCGCGCCCGCCGGCGTGCACCTGGGCCTTCACCATCCAGGTGTTCCCGCCCAGGGACTCGGCGCGGGCGCGGGCCTCCTCCGGGCTGGAGGCCGGGTGACCCTCGGGGACCGGCACGCCGAAGTCGGCGAGCAGCTTCTTCGATTGGTACTCGTGCAGGTTCATGGGACCGTCCGACGTCCTTCCACGCATGCCGCCAGGGGCGGCGAAGAATAGCACGGATCGGCGCCACTCCCGGCCCGCGCTACAATGCGCCGATGGGTTGCGTCGAGCGTTCGTCATGACTGCGGGAGCACCGGTCATCGGCTCCGCCGACGCCGGCGCCGACGCCGTCCGCGGACCGGCCGCCTACCGCCCCGACGCCTGGCGTCCGCTGCTCCTGTTCAGTCTGTACCGCTGCGCCCTCGCGGCGCTGCTGCTCCTGCTGGTGCTGTGGGACGTGCAGCCCCGGCACAACTGGATCCCCCACGAGGACCTGTTCCGCGGTGTGATCGTGGCCTACCTGGCCTACGCCGTGCTGGCGCTCGCCGCGGTCACCCAGCGCTGGGCGCGCATGGACCGGCAGGTGGCGGTGCAGATCTTCCTCGACGTGGTGGCCATCACGCTGCTGATGCACGCCGCGGGCGGACTGCGCAGCGGCCTCGCGCTGCTGCTGGTGATCACGGTCGCCGGCGGCAGCATGCTTACGGAGGGCCGCGTCGCCTTCCTGTTCGCCGCCATCGCGTCGCTGGCGGTGCTCACCCAGCAGATCTGGACGCTGCTCTACGAGCCGGGATCGGAGCCGCCCTACACCCACGCGGGGCTGCTCGGCATGGCGTTCTTCGCCACCAGCTTCGTCATCTCCGCCTCGGCGCGTCGGCTGCGTGCCAGCGAGGCCCTGGTCGCCCGGCGCGAGGTGGATCTCGCCAACCTGGCCCAGCTCAACGATCACATCATCCAGCGTATGCAGTCCGGCGTGCTGGCGCTTGACGAGCACGGGCGGGCGCGGCTCATGAACCGATCCGCCCAGCGCCTGCTGGGGGTGGCCGGATGGCGGGCCGGCGACCGGGTGGAGCGCCTGGGACCGGAGCTCGCGAGCGGCTACGCGCACTGGCGCGGTGGCAGCGAGCTCTCCTCCTGCCTGCTCGAGCCCGCCAGCAGCGGGCTGCGCCTGGTGGCGTCCTTCGCGGGCATCGGCGAGGCCGGCACCGAGGGGACGGTGGTATTCCTGGAGGACGCCGCGGCGGTCAACCAGCGGGCGCAGCAGCTCAAGCTCGCCTCGCTCGGGCGGCTCACCGCCAGCATCGCCCACGAGATCCGCAACCCCCTGGGCGCCATCAGCCATGCCGGACAGCTTCTCGAGGAATCCCCCGGGATCGAGGACGCCGACCGGCGGCTGACCCGCATCATCCGCGAGAACTCCGCCCGCATGAACGCCATGGTGGAGAACATCCTGGAGGTGGGCCGCGGGCGCAACGCGACCCCCGAGGCCATCGCGCTGGGTCCCTGGCTCGAGGCCTTCCTGCACGAGTTCGAGGCCAGCCGCCCGGGCGCGGGTGCCTTCATCAGCTGCCGCATCGACCCCCGGGACCTGCAGGTGCGGGTCGATCCCAGCCAGCTCCACCAGATCGTGTGGAACCTGTGCGACAACGCCCTGCAGCACGCCGGCGAGCCGCCCTCCATCGTGCTGACCGCGGGGCTGGGTGTGCACACGGCGCGCCCGTACCTGGACGTGGTGGACAACGGCTCCGGGATCCCCGAGGAGGACCTGGACCGGGTGTTCGAGCCCTTCTTCACCACCCGCGACCAGGGCACGGGTCTGGGCCTGTACATCGCGCGGGAGCTGTGCGAGGGCAACCAGGCCACCCTCTCCCTGGAGGACGCGGAACACGGCTGCCGCTTCCGCGTCACCTTCCAGGACCCGCGCCGGCGCGGTGTGATGGCGCCGTGAGCCAGCCGCGGGCGCTGGTGGTGGACGACGAGCCCCACATCCGGGAGCTGCTCGAGATCACCTTGGCGCGCATGGGCGTCGAAGCGGTGTGCGCCGAGAACCTGGAGCGTGCCTACGCGGCACTGGAGCGGGAGCGGCCGGATCTCTGCCTCACCGACATGCGCCTGCCCGACGGCAGCGGCCTGGATCTCGTGCGTCACGTGGGCAAGCGCCATCCGGATCTGCCCATCGCCGTGATCACGGCTTTCGGCGACGTGCAGTCCGCCGTGTCGGCACTGAAGGAAGGTGCGTTCGACTTCGTCACCAAACCGGTCGATCTGCCGGTGCTGCGCACCCTGGTGACCACCGCGCTGCGCCTGGGCCAGGGCCGGCGCAGCGCTGCGCGGACCCTCATCGGCGACTCGGAGCCCATGCGGCAGGTGCGCGCCACCATCGCCAAGCTCGCACGCAGCCAGGCGCCGGTGTTCATCAGCGGCGAGTCCGGCACCGGCAAGGAGCTGGCGGCGCGCATGATCCACGAGCAGGGCCCCCGTGCCGCGGGACCCTTCGTGCCGGTCAACTGCGGCGCGATCCCGGCCGAGCTCATGGAGAGCGAGCTGTTCGGCCACCGCAAGGGCGCCTTCACGGGCGCGATGGCCGACAAGGCCGGGCTGTTCCAGGCCGCCGACGGCGGCACCCTGTTCCTGGACGAGGTGGCGGATCTGCCCCTGGCGACCCAGGTGAAGCTCCTGCGCGCCATCCAGGAGAAGCGGGTGCGCCCGGTGGGCGCCTCCTCCGAGGTGCCGGTGGACGTGCGCATCCTGAGCGCCAGCCACCAGGATCTGGCGCAGCGGGTGTCGGAGGGGAGCTTCCGCGAGGACCTCTACTATCGCCTGGACGTGATCACGCTGCGCATCCCGCCGCTGCGCGAGCGCAGGGCAGACATCCCGGAGCTCGCGGCCCACGTCATCCACCGCCTGAGCGAGGACGGCCGGGAGCCGCCGACCCTGAGCGATGGGGCGCTGGCGGCGCTGTCCGCCTACGACTTCCAGGGCAACGTGCGGGAGCTCGAGAACCTCCTCGAGCGTGCCCTCGCCCTGTGCGAGGAGCACCGCATCGAGGCCGCCGACCTGGGGATCGGGTCCGCGCCGGGACCCGCGCCCCGGGTCCGCGAGGCTGACGCGCCGCCGGAGCCGCCAGCGGGCGGAAGCCGGCCGGAGGCCGAGGCCCCGCGCGCGTCCGCGCCCGAGGGCGCACCCCTGGACGAGGTGCTCGCCAGCGTCGAGCGCGAGACCATCGAGCAGGCGCTGGAGCAGGCCCGCTGGAACCGTACCCGGGCAGCGGAGTTGCTCGGGCTCAACCTGGGCGCGCTGCGCTACCGGATGCAGAAGCTCGGCATGGACGTGGACCGTGACGAGCCCGGACCCGGCCAGGAACCGCAACCGGCGATGCCGGCGAGACCGCTGGAGGGGGGCCTGGACGCGGTGCTGGATGCCGTGGAGCGCCAGAGCATCCTGGAGGCCCTGGAGCGGGCGCGCTGGAACAAGACCCGTGCCGCCAAGCACCTGGGGATCAGCTTCGGCGCGCTGCGCTACCGGATGCAGAAGATAGGGCTCGACTGAGCCGGGAGCGGGCTGCGGTGAGCTGCTGAAACTGCGCAACTCCTGCGCATTTCCCACTGCTGGTTTTCAGCATCTTTTGCGGCGGCTGTGGAAACCGAACGTGCCCACGATGCGACTGGTTCCTGGGCCGGGGGCGGGGTGAGACAACGGTCACGGCCGATGGATGCAGCCATCACATTTCCGGCGACGCCCGCAGCTGGCACGCCGCTTGCTTGCATATCCGGCGAGAGGAATCGGCAAGCGTGCCCGGCGACGGGCAGGCCCGGCTCCACGGCGGCGCCGCGGTAATGCCCGGACGCTGATGGTTCGTAAGCAACTCACTACGACTTTTCACAAGGAGTCTACGATGAAGAAGGTCCAGCAAGGTTTCACCCTGATCGAGCTCATGATCGTCGTCGCGATCATCGGCATCCTGGCGGCGGTAGCCATCCCCGCGTACCAGGACTACACCGTCAAGGCGAAGGTTCAGGAGGGTGTGAACCTGTCCAACCCGCACCGTACGTCGCTCGGTATCGCCTGCTCCGAGGGCACGCTGAGCAGCGGCACCAACCACGCCGCCCTCGGTCTGGCGGCCGCCGGCTCGTACACGGGTCCCTACACCCAGAACGTGACCGCGGCGGGCACCAGCACCACGGCTGGCACGGTGACCATCAACTACGCGGCCATCGGCTCCCAGGTCACCCCTGGCATGCTCGTGGTCTACACCGGCAACTGCGGCGCGGGCGGCATGAAGTGGATCGTCTCTGCTTCCGCCGGCTTCCCGCTGAAGTATCTGCCGAAGCAGTAATCCAGCCGGCACCCCGGTATCTGACCTGACCACAACCGGGAAGGGGAGGCGCCCACGGCGCCTCCCCTTTTTTTCCATCATGAACCTGAACCGCCTCCTCCTTCCCCTCGGTCTCGCTGCCGCCCTGCTGGTGACCCTGCTCGTCTACCTGCCGGGCAAGGACGGACCCTTCGTCTTCGACGACTACCAGAACATCCTGACCAACCACGGCGTTCAGATGCAGGACCTGAGCCCGCGCAGCCTCGCCCAGGCGGCGTTCTCGTCGGACTCAAGAATTCCCAAGCGCGGCATGTCCCGTGTGACCTTCGCGCTCAACTATCACCTCGCGGGCAACACCTTCTCGCCCCGGGCGTTCAAGATCACCAACATCGCTATCCATCTCCTGAACGGCCTGCTGGTGTTCCTCCTCGCGCGCACGCTGCTGCGCCGCCGGCTGCCCGCGCTGGCGGGGACGGGCCCGGGCGCCGCGGACTGGTTCGCGCTGCTGGCGGCGGCCGTGTGGCTGCTGCACCCGCTGCAGCTCACCTCCGTGCTCTACGTGGTGCAGCGCATGACGAGCCTCGCCGCGCTGTTCGTGTTCGCCGGGCTGGCGGCCTACGCCGCCGGCCGGGTGCGCCTGGATCGGGGCCAGCGCCACGGCTTCTGGCTGATGGCCGCCGGCATCGCCGGCGGCGGCCTGCTCGCGCTCCTGAACAAGGAGAACGCCGTCGTGCTGCCGTTCCTCGCCTGGGTCACCGGGCGGGTGTTCTTCGCGCCGGACGCGCTGCCGGAGCGCACGCGCCGCGATCTCGCGCGTTTCCACCTGGTGTTCGTGGGCCTGCCGCTGCTCCTCGCCGTGGTGGGCACGGTGCTCATCTGGCAGTCGAACCTGGACATCTACAAGAACGTGCGCGACTTCACCCTGGGTGAGCGCCTGCTCACGCAGCCGCGTGTCCTGTTCCTTTACGTGGGGCTGTTCTTCTTCCCGAGCCTGCGGCGGCTGAGCCTGCACCACGACGACCTGGTCACCAGCACCGGCCTGCTCGCGCCGCCCACCACGCTGCTCGCGCTGGTGGCCCTCGCGGCGCTGGTGGCGCTCGCCGTGCACGGCCTGTGGCGGCGCCGCCTGCACGGCTTCGTCATCGCGTTCTTCCTCGTGGGTCATGCCGTCGAGTCGTCCTTCCTCTCCCTGGAGATGGTCTACGAGCACCGCAACTACGTTCCGTCCTTCGCGCTGGCGCTGGCGGTGGCCTGCCTGGTGGCGCTGCTATGCGTCCGCGCCACGCGCCCCCGGGCGCTGGCGGGCATCCTCACCGCGGCGCTGGTGGCCGGGCTCGGCATGGTCACCTTCGCCCGTGTCGGCATGTGGTCCAACGAGTCCAGGCTCGCGCGCTACCTGGTGGAGCAGCACCCGAACTCCTACCGCTCGCTGGCGCTGCTGGCCCGGGTGATGGCCATGGAGCAGGCGACGGTGGACGATCTGATGAACGTGTACGCGCGCATCGCCCACGCCAACCCCCGCTCGGTGTTCCCGCTCATCCGCATGGTCCGCATCGTCACCGCCATGCGCTTCCAGGTGGACCAGGGCATTATCAGACCGGGCCCCGTCCCGGCCGAGGCGCTGGCGTCGCCGCGCTGGGATCCACCGAAGCTGTGGCTGGATCCGCGGCATCTGGCCGCGGTGCACGCCGCGCTGGACCGGGAGATCCGGCATCGTGTAGACGGGATGCCCGTCACGCCGGAAACGGTGGCGGAGTTCGAGGAGGTGCGAAAATGCGTCGAGACGAACTCGGACATGTGCGTGGGCCTGCTGGACGACGCGGACAGCTGGGCGCGCGCTGCCTCCGAGTCGCCGCTCGCCGACGACTGGTCGCGGGCCACGCTGGCCGCCATTCGCGGCCAGTTCGCGGCCCGGCGGGGGGACTACTCCGATGCGCTGGGCCTGGCCCGCGAGGCGGCGCGGCTCACGCCCCGCAATCCCTACTTCACGCTGCACCAGGTGGTGTATCTCGCGCACATGGGCCGCTTCGACGAGGCCCAGGCGCTGCTCGACGGGGTGCGTGCCGCCCACGGCGGCACCGGGAGCAGGCTGGCGGACGGCATCGGCGAGGTGGGCGAGCGCCTGAGCGCCCTGCGGGAGGCCCGCGGCGGGTCCACCACCTCGCTCCCCGCGACCCGCGGCTGATGCTGCGCCCGCGCCCCGTCAGGGCGGCGGGGCCGCATGCGACTGCGACAGCCAGGCGTCGCGCCAGGGGTTGCGCCGCGCCGCGGCCATCCCGGCCACGGTCCCCCGCAGCAGCCCGGCGCTGGCCGCCGGCCGGCCCCGGGCCAGCGCGGTGGCCGCCTGAACCAGGTAGTTGACCGTCAGCGCGGCAGCGCAGCCGGCCTGGACCAGCGGGCGGCCATGGTAGTAGTGATGCATGGCCCACACGGTATTGCGGCTTTGCAGATACAGACGCCGCGGGTTGCCGGCGGAATGGTGGTCGTGGACGACCGCCGCGTCCGCCAGGTAGCGCACGCGGGCGCCGGCGCGGCGCAGCATCAGCGTGAAGAAGCTGTCCTCGAAGTAAATGCCCAGGCCCTCGTTGAAGCCTCCCGCGCGGAAGGCAAGCGCGGTGGGCACCACCATGTTGTTGCTGCTGGCCACGTTGGCCTCGTCCACGCGGCACGGCAGGCTGACCCCCAGCCAGGTGCTGCGTCGCGGTCCCCACTCCACGCTGCCGTCGGGGCGCACCACGCGCCCGGAGAGCACGGTGCCCGGATCCAGGTGTGGCCGGATCCGCTCGATCCAGTGGTCGGGGACGATGCAATCGGCGTCGAGAAAGGCCACGTAGGGCGCGCTCGCCAGCTCCAGGATGCGGTTGCGGGTATACGCGGGCCCGCGGTTGGTCGCATTGCGCTGCGCCACCACCTGCGGGAAGCGCTCGCGCACGCGCTCGGCGAGGGGCTCGGGATGGCAGTCGTCGATCAGGATCACCTCGAACCCGGCGTCGGTGCGCTGGGCCGCGAGTGTCTCGAGGACGCGCGCGACCTTCTCCCACCGATCGAAGGCGGGGATGCCGACGGTCAGGAGCGGCGCCACCTAGCGGCCTCGCCTCGCGGGCGCGCCGCCCGCGGGCCTGGCGCGACCCGCGGCAGGTAGCGGGATGTCGCGATCGATCTCGAACGCCATCGTCGTGTTCTCGGGCCGCGCGTTCATCGCGGTGCTGTCGATCGCGTACCTCGTGGTGATCCCGCGCGTGCTGGGACCGGAGAGCTACGGATTCTACAACTACTGGTTCGCCCAGATCTTTCTGCTCATGACGATCTTCGACCTGGGGTCGTCGGACATGCTCAAGCGCTACCTGCCGCACATGCTGCACCGGCGTTCCGGCCAGGCGCGCACGCTGGTGCGCGACGTGCTGGTCGCGAAGCTGGCCCTGATGCCGCTGGCGCTGCTCGCGGTGCCCGGGCACGACGCCTGGCACTTCTACCTCCTGATCCTCGCCGCCAGCGTGCTCGGCACCTGGTCCTGGATCACCTCGGACATCCACTACGCCGCCGGCAACATGGGTCGCTACAGCCTGTACCACCTGATGCGCAAGCTGGTGCGCCTGCTGCTGCTGGTGGCGTTGTTCCTGCTCTTTGGGGAGCCGGGCATCATCGCCGCTCTCGTGGCGAGCGAGGTGATCGTGTTCGCCGTGTTCCTGGCGCTGCTGCGCGACACGGTTCCACGGCCGGCTGCCCCGCTGCCGCGGCCGTTCGTGCGCTACGCGGCCTTCGGCCTCGTGGTGTACCTGGCGACGGTGCTGTACATGGTGGTGGCGCGGGCGCCGATCATCATCGCCAAGGAGCAGGGGTTCAGCTACACGGAGATCGCCTACCTCGCGCTCGCCATCGACATCTGCTACTTCGGCCTGCGCGAGCTGTTCTACGCCATCAGCGAGAGCGTGCAGCCGGCACAGGCGCTGCAGCACGCCGAGGGGCGCATGGACCGGGTGGCGGCGTCGATCCGGGCGAGCGGGCGCTGGACGCTGATGCTCATGTGCCCGTGCCTGCTGGCCCTGTACTTCATGCTGGACCTGGTGCTCGGGCTCATCGGCGAGGGCTACCTGCCGGCAGCGCCCGTGGTGGCGGCTTTCCTGCCCGTGGTGGTCTTCAACACGCTCACCTTCGTCTATCGCCAGGCGCTGATCATCGCCGAGCGCCAGCGCTGGATCCTGGTGGCCTGCGGGGCGGGCTTCGCCGTGTTCGTCGTGGTGGTGCTGTGGCCGGGCTCCATCACGGCGATGCGCCTCACCGCGGCGGTGGTGGCGGGCAGCGCGGTGCAGCTGGTGGTCATGCGCACGCTGGCCGGCGCCTGCCTGGATCTGCGCGGCGAGCTGACGGATCTGGTCCGGATCCTGCTCTGCGCGCTCGCCTTCGTGGTGGTGTGCGTGTCGTTCGATCCCGAGGGATGGATCGGTTCCCTGGCGCTGATGGTGCCCGCCGGGCTCGCCTACGCGGCAGCGCTGGTGACCACCCGGGCCATCACCCGGGACGACCTGGTGCCGCTGCGCCGCCGGCTGGCGGGGCGATCCGGCTGATCGTCAGCCGCTCCAGGTGAAGCGCAGCGCCAGCGGCGCGGCGCCGCCGTCGGCGCGGCCGAGGCGCACGCTCCAGGCTGCCTCCTTGATGCCGAACAGGGGCGAGTACCAGCCCGCCGGCCGCGACTCGTCGCCACGCCAGCGCTCCACCCGGAGGTCCGGATCGTGGCTCACCGTGACGGTCACGCCGTCGCGGGCCGCGACGATGCGCCCGGGCGCGTCGAGGGACAACGACACTGCCGGATGGAAGTGGAGGTGCGAGTGAACCGCCCGCGCCTCGGCGCCCTCGACGCGATCCTCCACCACCAGCACGCGGGCGGCACCGTCCAGGGCGAAGCGCCGGCGGTGCACCGCCGGCGCGTAGCCTGCGTGATGTCCGGCCAGCACGCCGCCGTCACGCCGTGGCTGCCACGCATCCAGCCGGCCGTGCACGTGGTCCAGCCAGATCATGGCGCCGCCGCTGCGGGCCTGGCTGGCGCCGTCCAGGGTGACGGTGTTGTGGGCAGCGGTGCCGCGGAAGTGCTGGCGCCAGCGCGGCCCCTGGAAGTGATAGCCGTAGGTGCCCGGATCCACCAGGAACTGCCGCCCGCGCACCCACAGCACGAAGCTCAGCATGTCCGCGTGGGCATGGGCGGCCAGCGGACCGAAGCCCATGTCGCCGCAGCGTGCCACCAGCATGGTCTCGCGCGCCGGCGGTGCGCCGTCGCGCAGGGTGAAGAAGCCCGCCTCGGGCAGCGCCCGGGACACACGCGCCCGCGGCGGCGGCGGCCGCGCGAGGATCGCGAGACGCGAATCCTCGAAGTGCCAGGGAATCCGCGGATCCGCCGCGGCGCCGTCGGGCACCAGCTCCGGGTCGTCGAAGACCACGGCGGCCATGGCGCGCACCGACGCGAACAGGTCCCAGTGCCAGAACGACAGGTAATGGATGTCCGTGGTGATCTCGTGGCCGCAGTCGCCGAACAGCGGACAGGCGCCGTCCGGGCCGGCGAGGTCGGCGAGCGCACGGGCGCCCGCGTGCAGCCGCGCGCGCGTTCGCGGGTCGAAGGCGGCACCGAGGCGCGGCGCCGACTCCAGCACCAGCAGCAGGTACTCCAGCAGGTAGCGGTGGTAGGAGACCGAGCGTTCCAGGTGCACGCCCTCGGCGGAGAACTGGCGAGCGACCTCGCCCTCGAGGCCCGCCAGCGAGAGGCGGCGCCAGCGCCCGGCGCGGGGCAGGTCCGGCAGGCAGTGCCCCAGGAAGTACAGCCCCCACAGCTCGCCGATGAGGTGGTTGGCGGCGCTGGAGCCGAACGACAGGTGCTGCTCGATGAAGGTGCCCTGCTCGTGCAGCGACGTGGCGATCGCGCCGTCCACCCGATCGAGGCCGAGGTACTGGAACGCGAGACACCAGTTGACCACGCGCACCGCGTGGTTCAGGCAGTCCGACCAGTTCACGCCCTCCAGGTAGGGGTTGGCCCGGATCCAGTCGTGCATGGGATCGAGGGCCGCCGCGGCAGGGACGCGGCCCAGACGGGCTGCCTTCGCCAGATGCACCAGGTGGTAGTGCCGGTTCAGCGTGCCCAGGTACTGCATGTTCGCCTGGGCATACATGCGCGCGAAGAGGTAGCGCCGGCCCATGATCATGGGCAGCGATCGGCGGTTGTCCGGGCAGTGCACCCAGGGGTTGTCACCGGCGACGCGAAAGCGCCGCCCGTTGGCCTCGAACTCGCCCGCGCGCAGGTGCGCCAGGGCCTCCTCGTGCCACGGCCCGGCGTTCCACACCCGCTCCAGGGTCTCGCGTGAAGCCGTCCCCAGCGGCGCCACGAAGCGCAGGTCCCCGAGGCGGCGCCGGTGTCGGCGCAGGGCGAAGCGACCGTAGTCCAGCGAGGTCTCGGCCACGCGGCGCGCCACCTCGCCCGGGCTCATCAGCCGGATCCGGTTCAGCAGGTAGGCATAGGAGGTCATCGCCGGGCGGAATGCCTTGCGGCCTGGCCGGTTCGGGCACACGCGGCGCCGCGGCGCCGGCGCCCGAAGTGCGTCCCCTGGATCAGTTCGGGCGCTTGCGCTCCAGGGTCGGCGGTTCCACCAGCACGGCGCGCCCGCCGCCGGGCAGCGCGGCCTCGGCCGGGCGCGGCGCGCAGGCCGGCTTCGGTCTGGGCTTGCCCTTGGGCATGGGCGGCTGGCGCTTGCGGTACTGCCCGAACAGCAGGCTCGGAGTGCCGGGCAGCTTCACGTGGTCGCCCGCGCGCGCCGGCTCCTCGAGCTCGTCCGCCGGGATGAAGTGCGCCGGGTCGGTGATGAGCTCGCCGCCGGTGTAGGGCCGCACCTCGATGCCGCGCCGGTCCGCGTAGTGCTCCTTCGGCACTCCGTCGCAGATGTGGCGCATGTCGCAGGCGCCGCACTCGCCAGGCTTGCGGCGGTCGTTGAGGATGCGCGAGTACTGCAGGGCGTCGTGCAGGCGCGTGTTCCAGTCGCTCTGGTACAGGCGCGGGTGGCGGGCCATGGTGGCCATGCCCGCCGCCGCGGCGCCGTACATGAACAGGCTGCCGCGCTTGTGGATGATGTCCATGCACCAGTCCCACTCCGCCTTCTCGTACTGCAGCTGCCACATGGTCTTCACGTGCTTCTCGTAGCCCTTGAGCATGCAGAAGGGCATGTGGCGGACGTTGATGGTGGGGAAGCGCGGCGCATAATCGTCCAGCATCTTCTTCAGCTGCTCGGCCACGTCGTGGTAGGTGATGCTGAGCTGCCGATCCGCGTTTACCGCGTCGCGGGTGGGGTTGAGCACGATGTAGTTGAGTGCCTTCGGCTCGTAGCCGACCACCAGCTCGGCCAGGTTCGACACGTCCATGTAGTTCAGGTTCGTGACCACGTGGTTCACGCGCAGGTGCAGGCCGAGCTCGTTGGCGTTGCCCAGAGTGCGCAGCACCTTGGCATGGGCGCCCTGGATCTTGACCAGGTAGTCGTGGGTCTCGGCGTCGTAGGCGTGCAGTGAGACCAGGATGTCGTTCAGCCCCGCGTCCATGAACTCCTTGAGCTTCTCCTTCTTCGCGGTGACGAGGCCGTTGGTGATCATGCACACGGTCTCGTAGCCGATCTCGCGGGCGAAGGCGATGACCTCGGGCAGATCCTTGCGGATCGACGGCTCGCCGCCGGTGAGATCCACCCGCGTCTTGCCCCAGCGCCGGCCCACCTTGAGGATGTCCTTGATCTGCTCGGTGGAGCGGTCCCGGGTGTTGCCGCTCTCGATCTCCTCCAGGTAGTAGCAGAACATGCAGCGCTCGTTGCAGCGCTTGCCCATGTTCAGATCGAAGCGTTTGGTGATGTTCAGAGCGCGCATGGAGTTTCCCCGGACTCACGGCCCCGCGCGGCGGGCACCGTCGATTGTAAACCGTTGCTGCAAGTGACTCAGGCAGGCCCCGGCGCGCCGCCGCCCTCGAAGGCGCGCATCCACAGATGCGTCATCAGCATCAGGTAGAGCATGAACAGGTGCCATCGTAAACGCTTTTCCGGCCGTAAAGATCTGACGTGGCTCACAAAATCGGGATTGAACAGGCCGTGGCGGCGGATCTCCTCCTCGCCCAGCAGTGCGTCCGCGGCGCCCGCCAGGTGGGCCGGGAAGAAGTCGTGGATGCGCACCTGGAAGCCGCTCTTCGGCCGGTCCACCACCGCCGCCGGCAGCACCGCGAGGGACGCCCGGCGCAGCAGTGCCTTGCCGCGCCCGCCCGGCACCCGCGACCGGCGCTGCTCGCGCGACATGCGTGCCCACAGCACCCGGTCCACGAACGGCACCCGCACCTCGAGCCCCTCCGCCATGCTCGCCCGGTCCTCCTGCCACAGCAGATCGTTGACCATCTTCTCCCGCCACTCGAACTCGACCATCGCCGCCAGCGGGTCGCCGTCCCGCGGCCACAGCGTGGCCAGGGTCTCGAAGGCGTCCGCCGGGCGCGCATCCAGCATGCGCGGCCCGTAGATCCGGCGCCGCAACGCCGGATCGTCCCAGACGTTGCGCAGGATGCCGTAGGTTGTCGGCCAGTCGCCCAGCTTCTTGAGCATCTGCAGCGCCCGGTCACCCTCGCTCCACACGGGCCCCCCCAGGGCCCGCACCAGCGGGCCCGCCGCGCCGGCGAGCCCCCGGCGCAGCGGTCCGGGCAGCGTGCGCTCCGCCAGCAGCGCCGCGTGCAGGATGCGGTGGGCGTTGTAGCCGAGGAACAGCTCGTCCCCGCCCAGCCCCGACAGCGCCACCTTCACGTGGCCGGCGGTCATCCGCGCCAGGTCGCTCACCTGCAGCGCGTTGATCTTGGGAACCTCCAGGTGCCAGACCAGGCTCGCCAGGCGCTCCAGGCCGATGTCGGAGCATTCGCCGCGCAGGTTCGTGACGCCCAGCACCGCGGCGGTATCGGCGGCGTTGCGGGCCTCGGCCGGGTCGTCCCCCACGTCCAAGGTGAAGGTGGGCAGCGGCCCTGCCTCGCGCACCGCCAGCGCCGTGATGAGCGCCGAGTCCAGCCCGCCGGAGAGGTAGCTGCCCACCTGCACGTCGGCACACAGGTGGTAGCGCACCGAGTCCTGGATGGCCTCCAGCACCGACGGCTCGCCGGGGGGCTCGGGAGCGCTCGCGAGGGGCTGCTCCCGCGCGCTGCCGTCCTCGCGCCAGCACAGCATCCGGCCCGCCGCGAGCTGGCGCACGCCCCGGAACATGCTGGACCCGCCGGGGATGTAGCGGAAGTTCATCGCCAGGTTGAGCGCGTCCTCGTCCAGGGCGGCGTGGCGCGGCTCCGCCGCGAGGATGGCCTTGGCCTCGGAGGCGAACAGCAGGCGCCCGCCGGGCACGTGCGCCACGAACAGCGGCTTGATGCCCATGGGATCGCGGACCAGCCATCCCTCGCGCCGCCGTGCGTCCCACAGCGCGAAGGCGTACATGCCGCGCAGGCGCGCAAAGCCATCCACCCCGTGCAGCCGGTACAGCGTCAGGATCACCTCCGTGTCGGACACGGTGCGGAAGCGCTCGCCGCGTGCCTCGAGCTCCCGGCGCAGTTCGCGGAAGTTGAAGATCTCGCCGTTGTAGGTGATCCAGGTGTCCCCGTCCGGACCCCGCATGGGCTGGTCGCCGCTCGCGAGATCGATGATCGCGAGCCGGGTGTGGCCGAAGGCCGCGCTGCCCGAGAACGCCGTGCCCCGCCCGTCCGGGCCCCGGTGGGCGAGGCGGGTGGTCATGCGCTCGAGCAGCGCGCCGTCGGCCTGCGCGTCCGTGGCGGCATCGAACCAGCCCGCGATGCCACACATCAGGCCGCCTCCGTGAGCATGCGGCAGATGACGCCCGTGACGTCCTCGCACTCGTCGAGAAGCACCTTGCGCCGGCCCTGCCAGTGGGCCGCATCGTGCTCGAGCACGGCCTCCACCGCATCGCGCAGCGGCTCCCAGTCCAGGCGGCGCACGTTGCGCACCAGCCCGTAGCGGGCCTCCTGCTCGTCGGTGTAGCCGCGGCCCGTATGGGCGGCGTACACGGCGGGCACGCCCAGCACCGCGCACTCGGAGGCCATGGTGGCGCTCTCCCCCACGAAGGCGCGGCAGTGGGCCATCACGTGGTGCGCGGCCGAGACACGGCCCCGGTAGCGGTGCCGTTCCAGGCCCTCGCTCATGGGTGCCTCGGAGCTGATGAGCACGGTGCCGCGCGCGGCGAGCAGCTCGACCAGGCGCTCCGCCAGCCGCGGTGTCCAGCCGGTCTCGGTGAGATCGTGGTTGGCCTTCCAGGACACCATGCGAAGCAAGAAGGTGTCTCCCCCGGGCGCCAGCCCGTTCTCGAGGGCCACCGCACGGTCCGGCACGAACACGTCCGGTGCCAGGTAGGCCAGCTCGTGGTAGCCCCGGTAGCGCACCGTGTGGCGCGGCGTCCAGGCCTGGTAGCACTCGGGCACCACCACCGTGCCCGCCACCGGGTAGGTGATGGCGTTCTGCAGACGTGCGTTCTCGGTGTCGTAGAAGACCACCGAGCGGGTACGGGTGAGGAAGCCCACGTGGGCGACGAAGGTGCCCCCCACGCCGGTCATCACGTCGGGCCGGAACCGCCGCGCCACCTTGAGCAGGGCCAGATCGCGCTCGATGAGCTCGCGGGCCAGCGCGAGCACGCCGCCCCCGCCCTCGCCGGACAGGGTCTCGTGCCGGATCCCGAGCTCGTCCAGCAGCGCGGTCGCGAACTCCTTGCGTCGGCTCGTGACGAGGATCTCGTGCCCGGCGTCGCGCAGCCGCGCGAGCGCGTTGCGGAACACGTGGACGTGCGCCGGATGACCGATGTCCACCAGGATCCGCATCGCGCTCAGGACCGGCTGGAGTTGATCAACCCCTGGGTCACTTGTTCCGGTAGATCAGCATCGTGATCTGCTCCGACACCAGGCCGATGAGAAACACCAGCACGGAGTTGATGAACAGGAGCGCGCTCATGTTGGTGAACCGCCCGTCGCTCAGGAAGGTGTAGAGGTAGTAGCCGAGCCCGATGCAGAAGAACGCGGCGCTCACCGGGAGGAACAGCTTGAGCGGCGAGAACAGGGTCGCGATGCGGAAGATGATCAGGAAGAAGCGCAGGCCGTCCTGGATTGGCCGGAGATGGCTGCGCCCCACCCGTCGGGCCACCGTCACCGGCACGTACTTCACCGAGTAGCCGGTGCGGAAGAAGCTCATGGTGACGGTGGTTGGATAGGAGAAGCCGTTGGGCAGCAGCGACAGGAACTCCCTGAACTTGGCCGCGTCCACGGCGCGGAAGCCCGAGGTGAGGTCGAGGATGCGCTGGTTCACCATCCAGCTCGCGAACCGGTTGTACACGGCGTTGCCGAAATGGCGCGCCACGTTCGCCTGGCCGGCGCTGTCGCGCGCCCCCACCACCATGTCGTAGCCCTCGTCGAGGCCCGCCAGCAGCCGCTCCACGTCCGCCGCGCCGTGCTGGTTGTCCGCATCCATGAACACCAGCACGTCGCCGGTGGCGTTGCGCGCGCCGGTCTTGATGGCGGCGCCGTTGCCCTGGCTGTAGCGGTGGCTCACCACCCGCGCGCCTGCCCGCTCGCTCACGCCCCGGGTGTCGTCCGTGGAGCCGTCGTCCACCACCAGGATCTCGGCGGTCTTGAAGCGCTCGCGGAGATCGGGCAGGACCCGTGACAGCCCCGCTGCCTCGTTCTTCGCCGGGAGGACGATGCTCAGCCGGCTCTCGTCCACCACGGCGTCAGGCCTCCGGGCTCGCGTGGGCGGTGCGCTGCGCGCGCACGCGCAGCGCCGCCCGGCGCAGGTGCGGCAGCATCTCCTGGTGCACCCGCGGGCTGCCGGCCACCACGTCGCCGCCGTCCATGAACCCCTCGCCGCCCAGGGCGTCGCTCACGATCCCGCCCGCCTCGCGCACCAGCAGGGCCCCGGCGGCCATGTCCCACGGTGCGAGGCCGAACTCCCAGAAGCCGTCCAGCCGTGCCGCCGCCACGTAGGCCAGGTCCAGCGCCGCCGACCCCGCGCGGCGCACCCCCGCGGCGCGCGGCACCAGCGCCGCCAGGGTCTGCAGGTGGGCATCCAGATGGGCGATCTCACGAAACGGGAAACCGGTGCCCAGCAGCGAGCCCTCGAGTCCCCTGCGGCGCGTGACGCGGATGCGCCTGCCGTCGAGCTGAGCGCCGGATCCGCGGCTCGCGGTGAACAGCTCCTGGCGCAGGGGGTCGAAGATCACCGCCTGGTCCAGCTGGCCGCGCACGCTGAGCGCGATGGACACCGCGAAATGGGGGAAGCCGTGCAGGAAATTGGTGGTGCCGTCCAGGGGATCGATGATCCACTGGTGGTCGCCCCCGCCGGAGGCGCCGCCTTCCTCTGCCAGGATCGCGTGGTCGGGATAGCGTTTGCGGATCGCCTGCACGATGGCCTGCTCGGCCATGCGGTCCACGTCGCTGACGAAATCGTTGCGGCTCTTCTCGGTGACGCCGACGGCATCCAGCCGGTCCACGTGACGTGCGATGATCCGGCCACCCTCGCGCGCGGCGAGGACGGCGGTGTTGAGCATGGGGTGCATGGACCGGGCGGCGGATGCTGAGAAACGCCGCATTGTAAAGAGATGCTCGATTCGATGCTCGATTCCGGGAAATCGCGGGACCAGGTGCAGCGCCGCGCGCCGCCGGACCTGCGGGTGGTGCTGGTGGCGACCAGCCATCCCGGCAACATCGGCGCCGCGGCGCGGGCCATGAAGACCATGGGCCTCACGCAGCTGGTGCTGGTGAGCCCGGCGTCCCACCCGAGCGCCGACGCCACCGCCCGCGCCGCCGGCGCCGACGACCTCCTGGAGCGCGCACGGGTGGTCCCCACGCTGGAGGCCGCGGTGGCCGACTGCGCGTGGGTGGTGGGCGCGAGCGCCCGGGCGCGTCGCATCCCCTGGCCGGAGGTGGATGCCCGCGAATTCGCGCAGCAGGCGGTGACGCGCGGGGCGCCGGTGGCGGTGGTGTTCGGGCGCGAGAACGCGGGCCTCTCCAACGCCGAGCTGGACCGTTGCCACGCGCTGCTGCGCCTGCCCGCTGAGCCGGGCTTCGCGTCGCTGAACCTGGCGGCCGCGGTGCAGGTGGTGGCCTACGAGGTACGCATGGCGTGGCTCGCCGGGCAGCCCGCAGCGGGCGAGGCACACGCCGATGCCGTGAGCCACGCGGAGATGGAAGGCTTCTACGCGCACCTGGAACGCACCCTGGCGGCCCTGGAGTACTACGATCCCGCGGCGCCCAAGCTGCTGCCGCGGCGGCTGCGCCGGATGTTCAACCGCATGGCGCCGGACCGCGCGGAGCTCAACATCCTGCGCGGGATCCTGGCCGCCATCGACAAGCGGCTGCGCCGTTGAGGGCGGCGCGGACCCGGAGCCCGTGTAGGTATCGCCCGCCGTTGCGCATGCCGCTCAGTCCGCCAGCACCACCGGGCTCGCGAGGACGCGCCCGTCCAGGCGCACGGCGCCCGTCGCGTCCAGGGCGAGCCGCCCGGCGGCGAACCAGCCCACCACCTCCGGCAGCAGGCGGTGCTCGCGCTCCAGCACCCGGGCCGCGAGTCGCTCCGGATCGTCTCCGGCCACGACCGGGACCCGCGCGCAGGCGATGGGCGGGCCGCCGTCAAGCTCGGGCGTCACGAAGTGCACCGTCACGCCGTGCTCGCGCACGCCTGCCGCGAGGGCGCGGCGGTGGGTGTCCAGGCCCGGGAAGGCGGGCAGCAGCGACGGGTGGATGTTCACCAGCCGACCGCGGTAGCGGTCCACGAAGCCCGCCGTGAGCACCCGCATGAAGCCCGCCAGCACCACCAGTCCGGGACGCCAGGCGTCCACCCGCTCCGCCAGTGCCCGGTCGAAGTCCTCGCGGCTGCCGTAGGCGCGGTGGTCCACCACCTGGGTGGCGACGCCTGCGGCCGCCGCGCGGGCGAGGCCCGGCGCGCTCGCGACGTTGCTGATCACGGCGCGGATGCGCGCCCGGATGCGCCCGGCGGCGGCGGCGTCCATGAGGGCCTGCAGGTTCGTGCCGCGCCCGGAGATGAGCACCACCACGTCCAGCGGTGGCCGGCTCATTCGTAGACGATCCCCGCCTCGCCCTCGCAGGCCTCGATGACACCGATGCGGTGCACCGTCTCGCCGCTCACGGCAAGGCGCTCGGCCACCGCTTCGGCGTCGCCCTCGGCCACCACCGCCACCATGCCGATGCCGCAGTTGAAGGTGCGCAGCATCTCGGCGCCGTCCACCGCGCCGCCCTCGGCCAGCCACCGGAACACCGGCGGGCGCGGCCATGCCGCCGCGTCGATGCGCGCCCGGCAGCCCGCCGGCAGCACTCGCGGCACGTTCTCCGTCAGGCCGCCGCCGGTGATGTGGGCCAGGGCGCGCAGGGGCGATGCGTCCTCGCGCAGAAGCGTCAGCAGGCTCGCCACGTAGATGCGCGTGGGCGCGAGCAGGGCGTCGGCCAGGGTCGCGCCGTCGGGGAGCGTGTCGGCCAGGGTCGCGCCCTCGCGCTCCAGGATCCGCCGCACCAGGGAGTAGCCGTTGGAGTGGGGCCCGCTCGACGCGAGGCCCAGCACCGTGTCACCGGGGCGCACCGCGGTACCGTCCAGGACGCGATCGCGCTCCACCACGCCCACGCAGAAGCCGGCGAGATCGTAGTCCCCCTCCCGGTACATCCCGGGCATCTCGGCGGTCTCGCCGCCGATGAGCGCGGCGCCGGCCTGCTGGCAGCCGTCGGCGATGCCCTCCATCACCTCCCCGGCCACCGTCTCGTCCAGCCGCCCCGTGGCGTAGTAGTCCAGGAAGAACAGCGGCTCGGCGCCCAGCGTGAGCACGTCATTCACGCACATGGCCACGAGATCGATGCCCACGCCCCGGTGGCGGCCGCTCTCGATGGCGAGCCGGAGCTTGGTGCCGACACCGTCGGTGCCCGACACCAGCACCGGCTCGCGGTAGCGATCGGTGGGTACCGCGAACAGCGCGCCAAAGCCGCCGATACCCGCAATCTCGCCCTCGCGCCGCGTGCGCGCGGCGGCTGCGCGCACGCGCTCAACGAGGCGGTCGCCGCGCTCGATGTCGACGCCGGCGTCGCGGTAGGTGAGCGGCTTGCGGTCCGGTGGCGGCACGCGCCGATGGTACGGGGCGCCGCCCGCGGCGGCCAAGCTTGACTTGCCCTGCACCCCTTCATAGCGTGCCGCGCCATGCGCATCCGCGGTCGCTTCATCCTTCTCGTGCTGGGCGCGGCGCTGACGGCACTCGTGCCAGCTCCCGCCGCCGCCGTGGACGTCGCCGGCCTCTACGAGGGCCGCGTGGCCGTGGCGGGGGAGGAGGCGGCGGAGCGCGAGGCGGCGCTGGGGCGTGCGCTGCGCCAGGTGATCGGCAAGCTCACCGGTCTCCGCGAGCCCGGCGGCGCGGTGGTGGAGGCCGCCGTGGCGCAGCCCCAGGCGTACCTCCAGCAGTTCCGTTATCTGGAGGACCGTGGTGGCGAGATGCCGCTGGTGCTGTGGGCGCGCTTCGACCCCTTGGCGGTGGACGCGCTGTTGCGCGACTCGGGCCTGCCGGTGTGGGGCGCGCAGCGGCCCGCGGTGCTGACCTGGCTGGTGGTGGCCCGCGGAGAGGGTCTCGAGATCGCGTCGCCGGAGGTGGGCGATCCGGTGGCGCTGGCACTGGAGCGGCGCGCCTGGGAGCGCGGCGTGCCGCTGACCTTCCCGCTGCTGGACCTGGAGGACCGGGTGCGGCTGCGTCCCGCCGATCTGTGGTCGCTGGACAGGGCGCTCGTCGCCGAGGCGTCCGCGCGCTATGCGCCCGGCGCGGTGCTGGTAGGGCGGGTGGAGCCCACCGGTGCCGGCGCCTGGTCGGCGCGCTGGTGGCTCGAGGATCCCTCCGGCACCAGCGAGTGGCACACGGCGGGCCTCAGCGCGGCCGCGGCGGCGCCCGCCGCGGTGGACGCTCTGGCGGATCGTTTCGCGGCCCGCTACGCCCTGGTGGCGGCCGAGGGGGACGGACTCATCCAGGTGCAGGTGAGCGGAGTGCGCGGCGTGAACGACTACGCCCGCGCCCTGGGTTACCTGCAGGGCCTGGACCAGGTGCTGGCTCTCGAGCTGGCTGCCGCCCGCACCGGCGAGCTGTCTTTTCGCATGCAGGTGCGGGGCGGGTCCGAGGCCCTGCGCCGACTGGCGGCCTTCGGCGGGGTACTGGCGGCGGAGCCCGTGGCGGAGGAGGGCGGCGCGCTGCGCTTCCGCCTGCTGCCGTGAGCGGCCGTGGCACGGCAGGCGTACCGGCGCCCGCCCGCCAGCTCGCGCTGGGTGTCGGTCTCAACGCGACCCGGCGCATGGACAACTTCGTGACCGGCGACAACGCCGCCGTCGTGGGAGCGCTGGCGGCGGTGGCCCGCGGCGAGTCTGCCGGGCACGCCTACCTGCGAGGCGCCGCGGGTACCGGCAAGACCCACCTGCTGCAGGCATGCTGCGCATTGGCGGCGGCGCGCGGCGACCGCGTGGCGTACCTGCCGCTGGCGGACCGCGGGACCCTGCACGAGCGTGTGCTCGCCGGGCTGGAGCGCGCGGCCCTGCTGTGCGTGGACGACGTGGATCGGATCGCGTCGGACGCACCGTGGGAACGTGCCGTGTTCCGCCTCTACAACGATGCCGAGGCCGCCGGCACGCGGATGCTGTTCGCCGCCCGCGGCACCCCGGCGGACCTGACCTTGCCCGATCTGGCGTCGCGCCTGAGCGCGGCGCTGCCGCTGCGCCTGGCCGCCCCGGACGACCGGATGCGCGCGGCGGTGCTGCGCCGGCGTGCCGAGGATCTGGGCATCGACCTGGGCGAGGACGTGCTGAGCTACGTGCTGGCGCGCCGGCCCCGGGACCTGGGCGGGCTGGTGGACCTGGTGGAGGCCCTGGACCGTTACGCCCTGGCCGCCAAGAGGAAGGTCACCGTGGCCCTGGTGCGCGAATACCTGGACCGCGCCGGCCAGGGCCTGCGGGATTGACTCAGAACGGGCGGGGCAGGAGGGCCAGCGCCACCGCCAGCGTCGCCACCCGCCGCCCCAGGGCGCGGCACAGGGCTGCCTCGTCCTCGTCCAGCGGGCGATCGCTGTCCGCACCGGCCAGGTGGCTCGGTCCGTAAGGCGTGCCGCCGGAGCGGGTCGCGAGCAGCTCCGGGCGAGTGTAGGGCACCCCGCTCAGCACCATGCCGTGATGCAGCAGGGGCAGCATCATGGACAGCAGGGTGGTCTCCTGGCCACCGTGCAGGCTGGCAGTGGAGGTGAACACGCCAGCCGGCTTGCCGGCCAGCGCGCCGGATACCCACTCGGCGCTCGAGCCGTCCAGGAAGTGCTTCAGCGCCGCCGCCATGTTGCCGAAGCGGGTGGGTGAGCCGAGCACGAGGCCGGCGCAGCGGCGGAGATCCTCGAGCTCCGCGTAGGGCGGGCCGTCGCCGGGTACCGCAGCGTCCGGCTCATGGGCCGTGCCGGCCATCACCCGCGGCACCGTGCGCAGCAGCGCTTCGGCCTCGTCCACCTCACCCACGCCGCGGGCGACTTGCCGCGCCATGGCGGCGGTGGCGCCGTGGACGCTGTAGTAGAGGACCAGGATCTCCACCGCCCTCACCGCGGCGGCGCCGTGAGCGGATCCGCGATTGAACGGCGCTTCATGCAGGCCTCCCGGCTCTCGAGTGGACGGTGCGGGTGCGGCCCGCGCGCCGCATGCTACCGTCGGGGCGAGCGTTTGACGCCCTCGAAGGGGCGATGCTAGCGTCGCTTTTTTCCTGCGCCCCCTTCGCCGCCTCATGGCCTCCCGAACCCGTCTCCCGCGCCGTGGCGCACGCGTGGCGCTGCTCGCACTGATGCTGGCGGCGCCTCTCGCGTCGATGCTTTCGGGGTGCGCCGCGGTGCCGTCCCAGGAAATGAGCGATGCGCGCCGGGCCGTGGACGCGGCGCGGGACGCGCAGGCGCCGCAGCACGCGCCGGCAGCCATGGAGCGCGCCGCCGGAGCCCTGGAACGGGCGAGCGAGGCGCTGCGCGCCGGCGACTACGACCGCGCGCGGGCGCTGGCCACCACGGCGCGGGACGAGGCCATCGCGGCGCGCATGCTGGCGGACCGGGTGGCGCAGGTGGAGCATGCCATCGCCGACGCCCGCACCGGCGGGCGCCCATGGCGCGGTGCCGCTGCGCTGCTGGACGAGGCCCTGGCCGCGTCGAGCCGCGGCGACTCGGAGCGGGCGCTGAAGCTGGCGGAGCGCGCGCTCGCGCTCGCGAGGTAGTGTCCTACGCTTCTTCCACGATGCGGTAGGTGAAGCGGTCGAAGGCGGCTGTGCCTTCCGACAGGGCCAGCGCCTCCACCAGCCAGCTGCGGTCAGGGCCGCTGACCCGCAGCATGTTGCCGCGGGCGAACATGCCGCGCGCCGTGATCAGTGTGTTTCCGGGCTGCGGACCCGGCGCCGGGACGGCCAGGGCCGGGCGCGGGATGCGGGTGATGGTGTCGGTAAAGCCCTCGGAGTGGACCAGCACCGGCACCGCCGCCTCGGACAGGGCCTGCACGCCCGCCTGGACCTCGTCGTCGGACGCGACGTTCAGCCAGCGCACCACGCCGATGCTCCAGTCCCGACCCGTGTCGCCGCGCAGCGGAAACTGCAGCCCCACCAGCTCGCCCACCCCCAGCGGCGTCTGCGGCCGGGCGCGGCGCAGGATTCCGACACCGCCCGGGCCTTCGTTGATCAGGGTCCATGGCTCGTGGCGGTATGACAGCCGCTGCTCGCCGGCGAGGCCGGTGGTGTCGCCGCTCCCCATCCCGCCACCGCGCCGGGTGCGCGGGCGATCGTCCAGGTCGCCGCCCCCCAGGAAGTGGTGCACGGTGCTCAACCCCGCAGCGACCTCCACCCGGTCCTCGGTGTGCTCGCGGGGCGAGTGCCGCTTCGGCGGCAGGCCCAGGGCCCGGATCATCGCCGCCAGGACGTGACTGGCGAGCGGCTCCCTGGCACCGCCGGCCTTGTGGCGCACGCGCAGCGCCTCCAGCACCGGGTTCGCGTCCAGCAGCCGGCAGTGGCTGGGCAGATCGCCCCGGACCTGGGCCAGGGGCACGGGCTTGCGGTCCATCGCCGGGTCGACCACGAACAGCCCGGCGGCGCGCTTCACCGGTGCGGGCCTGCGCAGCTCCGCCAGGGGTGCGTACTCGCCGAAGGCCGCATACACGGTCCACAGCTCGCCGTAGGCCAGGTGGTAGGGATCCACGAGGCAGGTCAGGCACAGCCGCTTGAAGCTGTCGGCAACGGGCTGGGAGAAGATCCGGTCGGACACCCGCGCGGTGACGCGCGTCCCGTCGATCCCGGAGCGTGCGGCGTACTCGTGGAGCGCGATGGTCTCGACCCACAGCCGCGGCTCGGTGGGGCGGTACTCGTCGTAGCAGTGCAGCAGCGCGAGGGAGGAGAACAGCACCGAGCGTTGCAGCGCGGCGCGGGTGTCGCGGCCGATCCCGAAGCGGCTCTTGCGCTCCACCGCCTCGCTGAGCGCCTGCTTGTACCCGAGTGCCATCGCCACCGACAGCAGTCGCAGCCGCCGCGACACCGCGCGCTGACGGGCCAGCGCGGTACCGGTCTGCGCCGGCTCCTGGGTGCGGCGAACCTCCAGCGCGAACGCGTAGGGCCGGATGTGCAGGTCCAGGAGATCGATGCGCAGCGCGGGCTTCAGCGGCTGCTGGTTCAGCTGCCGTACCGCCTCCAGGGTCTGTTCCAGCAGCGCCGGCGGATTGGCGTAGGCGAGCGACTCGATTCGCTCCTCCACGTACACCGCGCGCGTCTCGACGCCGGGATCGGGCGTTGTCGCGACCGCGGGGAGGCTGAGCTTGATGGGCATCGCGGTCGAGTGAGCAGTGCGTGAGCGAGCGACTACCGGGCCAATCGTCATTGTGTGACCATGCTTCGCGGTGAGGCAAGGCAACGGCCGCACGATGAGCGAGCAAGCACCATCGCCGGTGTCCCGGGGCCGCCGATTCCTGGTGCGCGGCCGCGTGCAGCGCGTGGGATTCCGCGCCGCCACCCGCCGCCGGGCCGAGTCGCTCGGCCTGCGCGGCTACGCCCGCAACCTGCCCGACGGCCGGGTGGAGGTGGTGGCCTGCGGCGAGCCGGACGCCGTCGACGTGCTGCGCCGCTGGCTCGAGCGTGGCCCGGCTCTCGCACGCGTCGACGCGGTGGAGGACGCCGGTGACGGCCAGGTGGCCGGGGACGGGTTCCTGACCGACTGACCCGCGCCGCGAGCGGCGCCTACTGGGGGAACCAGCGCCGCTGCCAGGCGCGGAACACCCGGCGCGGGTACCAGTTCTGGCCCACCGACCCGTTGTAGCGCGCCAGCGCACGCTCCAGGTTGCCCCGCTCGCGATCCAGGTAGTAGCGCAGGATGGTGCAGCCGTAGCGCAGGTTGGTGCGGATCTGGAACAGGTTGTCCCCGGGACGGCCAATCTCGTCCAGCCAGAACGGCATCACCTGCATCAGCCCCCGCGCGCCGGCGCTGGAGATGGCGAAGCGGTCGAAGTTGCTCTCCACGTGGATCACCGCCAGCACGAGCTCCGGTTCCAGGTCCGCGCGGCGAGCCTCCCGATGCACGTGACGCAGGATGTCCACCCGCTCGCGGTCGTCGTCCACGGTGCCCGCCAGGCGCCCCGCCATGTCCGTCAGCCACACCTCCGCGTCGAAGCGGTCCTCGAAGCTGTCTGCCTTGGCCACCGCCTCCTTCAGCAACACCCGCAGCCGCTCGTCCGGCCGCTCCTGGGTGGCCGCGCCCGCGCCGTGTGCAATCAGCCACAACGTCGTGAGCGTGAGCAAGCGCAGACACGCCCGCGATGCATGGCCGGCTGCGCCAGCGATTCGCTGTCGCGAGGTCCGGGTGCCGCCGGACCCGACCGTGCGCGCCAGGGATGGCGCGCTCGAG
>JBFHNV010000042.1:0-31803 GCA_041593595.1 Gammaproteobacteria bacterium | reverse complement strand
GGGTGGGGGATAGGGGGATCGCGATGGGGACGGTCCTCTGCGATGGGGACAGTCCCTTGCGATGGGGACAGTCCCCTTGGACAGGCGATGCGGTGGCGGTTGCCGTCGTAGGACTCGAGACCGTTGCGGGGCGGACGGTGTGTGCGGCGGGGACAGTCCCGCATCAGGCACCGCGGCGAAGCGGCCGTCCGGCGAGCAGGAGGATGGCTGCCGCGGCGGCGAGGAAGATCACGGCCAGGGGGGACTTGAGCATGAACCAGGCATCGCCGCCGGACGCGGAGTAGCCGCCGCGCACCAGCTCCTCGAGCTTGGGCGCCAGGATGAAGCCGATGACGAAGGGCAGGATGGACACGTCCAGCTTGCGCAGGACGTAGCCGATGGCGCCGAACACCACCACCACCCAGATGGCCACGAAGCCGCCGTCCTGGGCGTACACGGCGGTAAGCGTGATGAGCAGCACGCAGGGCAGCATGATGGACTTGGGGATCCGTGACAGCACCCCGAGCGCGCGCAGGAACCAGCCGCCGATGGTCCAGTTGAACACGTTGCCCAGCACCATCAGGGTGAAGATGGCGAAGGCCACCACCAGGTCCTTGTTGATGACGGTGCCGTAGTCCTCGATTTCCTTGATCTCGGTGAAGCGGAACACCGACGGCCCGAGGGTGAAGTTGCCCACGGACTCCACCGCCAGGATCAGGAACACGGCCGCGAAGTTGCCGGGGATCCCGAGGCTCATCACCGGGATCAGGTTGGCGCCGGACACCGCGGAGTTGGCCGCCTCGGTGGCGGCCACCCCCTCCGGCAGGCCGGTGCCGAACCGCTCCGGATGCTTCGACAGGCGCCGGGCGCTGTCGTAGCCGAGCGTGGCTGCGAGCGTGGTGCCGATGCCGGGCAGCGCGCCCACGATGGTGCCGATCACCGCCGAGCTGAACACCCGCGGCATGATCTGCTTGATGTCCTTCCACCCGAAGCTGTTGTCGCCCTCGGGCAGCTCTGCGATTCCGGCGACGTTGGCGATGCGGTCCCGGGCCGTCTGCTCCACCGCCACCAGCACCTCGCTCACCACCAGCACGCCCAGCACCGCCGAGGTCAGCGGCAGGCCGTCGCCGAGGGCGTTGAAGCCCAGGGTCATGCGCGGGCCGTGGCCCGAGAGCGTGCTGCCCATGAGCGCCAGCAGCATCCCGAGCACCCCCACCATCATGCCCTTCACCGGGGAGCTGCCCGCCACCGCCGCCATGAACGACAGGGACAGGATGATGAGCGCCGACTTCTCCGGCAGGTCCAGCACCCGCTCGATGAACACCGCCAGCACCGGCGCGGTGCAGAACAGCACCATGTCGCTGAAGGTGTCGCCGCTGGCGGAGCTGAAGTGCGCGATCTTGAGCGCCTTCCGGCCCTGGCCGTTGAGCGCCATGGGATGCCCGTCCAGCGTCGTCAGGTAGGCGTCCGGCGTGCCCGGCGTGTTGAACAGGATGGCAGGCACCGCGCCGCCCACGGTGGCCCCCTTCATGATGCCGATGAGGAACCCGAGGATGGGCAGCAGCGCCTCGTCGGAATGGCCGAAGAAGGAGATCAGCACCGGCAGGGACAGGGCCATGGCGAAGGGCCCGTTGAGCCCCGGTGTCGCGCCGATGACGATGCCCACCACCAGCCCGCCCAGCACCATGGCCATGGGCAGCCAGTCGAAGGCGCCGTCCGGGCCGAGGAACACGTCCGTGACGCCGCGCAGGTCGTACTCGAGGACCAGCTCCACGGGCGTGCCCTGCTACTGGTCGGCGTTCGGGGGCAGCAGCACGTTGGTGAGCGCCACGTCGAACAGCAGCACCGCCAGCGCCAGCACCACGGTCACGGTGAGCAGGGCGCGGCGCCGCAGCTGCCCCTCGGCGAAGGCGATCAGCCCGGCGGTCATGAGGAAGCCGCCGGCCAGGTAGCCCAGGTACTTGTACGGCGCGCTGTCCGAGAGCTGGCGGTAGTCGAGATCGAGAACGCCCAGTGTGTTCATCGCGGCCACGGCGGCGGGTCCCAGCCAGTACATGAGCCCGATGCCCGTGAGGACCAGGACGTGGAACACGGCGAGGAAGCGCAGGTTGCCGGCGGTGAGCCGGCCCGCCTGCGGATCGGTGCCCGGCCCCGGCGGCCGCGTGCCGCGGCCCAGGAGCGCCAGCACCATCTGCAGCGCGGCCAGTGCCGCCAGCGCCGATGCCAGCAGCACCGGGAAGAAGGCATCCCCCGGGATCGGCTTGCCCGCCAGGCCCTGCTCGATGAAGCCGCCCTTGATGTCGTTGGGGAACCAGACCAGCAGGGCCAGCAGCGACAGCGCGAGCAGGGCGGCCCCGAACCCCGTGTCCCACGGGTTCGGGGCCCTGCGTCCGGGCGCCACGGGCCGCACCCCTACTGCTTGACGGCTTCCAGCAGCTTGCGATTGGCCTCGAGGTTGGCCTTGAGCTGGACTTCCAGCGCGTCACCCGCCAGCAGCACCGGTCCCGGTGGGTACTGCTTGGCGATGAAGGCGCGGGTCTTGGAGTCCGGATCCAGCAGCACCTGGCCGATGGCGGTGGCGATGGCGTCGCGGGCCTCGAGGCTCATGCCCCGGGGTCCCGCCAGCAGGAACTGGAAGCCGAAGGTGTAGGGGATCCCCAGGGCTTCCAGCGTCGGCTTGTCCGGCGCCTGCACCAGGGGCTCACGCTCGGCGGAGGCCAGGATCACCAGCTCCCCTGCAGCCACCAGGCCGCGCTGCACGCCGCCGCCCCAGGCCACGTTGGCGTCCCGGGCTACCAGCGCGTTCATGGTGGCCTTGCCGCCCTTCATGCGCAGGTGGTTCACCGGGAAGCCATAGTGGCGCGCGATGATCTCGGCGCCGGCCTGCACCTGGTCGCCCCAGTTGGACCACACGATCCGGGTGCCACTCTTGGCCGCCTTGGCCACGTCCTCCAGCGTCTGCCAGCCGCTGTCGGCGCGGGCCAGGACCCCGGTCTGGGAGCCGGCGGTGGTGGTGATGTAGGTGAAGTCTTCGATGGACAGGCTGTCGTTGGTGAGCGTCGCGAAGTCGAAGGTGGTGTTGATGGCGAGGCCCACGGTCTGCCCGTCGGTGGGCGCGTCCTTCAGCGCCGCGGCCATCACCGCCCCGCCGCCGCCGGCCTTGTTGCTGGGGATGACGCGCCAGCCGAACTTCGCCTCCAGCTCCTCGGCCAGGGAGCGCGCCTGGGTGTCGGTGCCGCCGCCGGCGCCGAAGCCGATCCAGAAGTTGATGGGGCCCTTGGGCTGCCACTCGGCCTGGGCCGGCGGCACGGCGAGCCCGAGGCCCAGCAGGATGAGTGCGAGTGCTCTCACGATGATCTCTCCCTTGATGTCTGCGACCGTTGTTGTTGTCCGCCGGCCGCGACCGGTCGCGGCGCGCTGCGCGGGATTGTCCCGGGCGCAGGGGTTCCGCGTGCGGTCAGGCGAGCTTGAGCGATCCCGTGAGAGACGGCAATACTGGCCCGCTCATCCGGCGAGCACAGAGGCCCGCGCCACCATGAAGATCACGCTCCTCGGCACCGGCACGCCGGCGCCGTCGCTCACCCGCCAGAGCTCCGGCTACCTCGTCGAGGTCGGGGGCGACGTCATCGTGATGGATCACGGGCCCGGCGCGCAGCACCGGCTGCTCGAGGCGGGCCGGCACCCGACGCAGGTCACCCACGCGTTCCTGAGCCACCTGCACTACGACCACATCATGGACTACCCGCGCCTGGTGCTGCAGCGCTGGGACATGGGTGCCGGGAAGGTCCCCGAGCTCCAGGTGTTCGGCCCGAAGCCGCTCGCGCGCATCACGCAGCAGCTCTTCGGCGAGGACGGGGTGTACGGCCTCGACATCGAGTCCCGCGTGTCGCACCCGGTCAGCCAGGACGTGTACACGTCGCGGGGCGGCAAGCTGCCGCGGGCGAAGCCCGCACCCGTGGTGCGCGAGATCACCGCAGGCGACGTGGTGGAGGGGAACGGCTGGCGCGTCACGGCGGGCGAGGCCTCCCACTTCCAGCCGATCCTCGAGTGTCTGGGCTTTCGCCTGGAATGCGATGCGGGCACCCTGGTCTACTCCGGCGACAGCGGCGGCGTGCCGGATTCCATGGTGGCGCTGGCGCGGGACTGCGACGTGCTCATCCACATGTGCCACTTCGCCACCGGCATGGAGCCGACGCAGGCGTACCGCCAGGGCGCGGGCAGCCACATGGACGTGGCGGCAGTGGCGGCGCGCGCCAACGCGAAGTGCGTGGTGCTCACCCACTGCATCCCCATGCTGGACGGCCCCGGCGTGCTGGAGCAGCTGGTGGGCGAGATGCGCGCCGTGTACGACGGTCACATCATCATCGGCCGGGATCTCATGGAGATCCCGCTCGAGGTGCACCTGCCCCACCGGGTGGACTGAGAAGGCACCCGGCGGGTTCTTCGGAACGGCTGCCTGCGGCGCATCCCTCTCCCCGAGGGCGTGCCCGCCGCGGCCGCTTTCCGTAGACTCCGCGTGCCGTTCACGTTGCCGGGAGTGCGAGATGCCCGAGGCCGCGCCGCCGTTCGAGCTGGCCACCATGGAGGGATTGTTCCCGACCCCCGTGTGGGTGTTCGACCTGCCGGCGGCGCGGGCGGGACCGCTCAACGCTCGGCTGCGCAAGTCGCTGGAGGCGATGCTCGCGCCGCTGCCGGACATCCCCGCCGGCGCCACCTGGCAGACGGAGCAGACGCTGCACACGGTGCCGGAGTTCGCCGAGCTGATGGAGGTGGTGCGCGAGGGCGCCGCCGGGGCCGTGCGCATGCTGGAAGTGCAGGGCTCCGCGCTCGAGATCACCGGCTGCTGGGCCAACATCAACCCCCGCGGCAGCGGCCACAAGGCGCACACGCACCCCAACAACTTCCTGAGCGGGGTGTACTACCTGAAGGTGCCGGAGGGGGCGGGGAGCATCTCCTTCCACGATCCCCGGGCGCAGGCCAACGCCGTGGTGCCCCGGCCGCTCACCAACAACCCGTTCAACTCCATCTCCCAGACGCTGCCGGTGCAGGAAGGCCGGATGGTGCTGTTCCCGGCCTGGCTGGTCCACTCGGTGGTGCCCAACCCGGCCGAGGACGTGCGCATCAGCGTGAGCTTCAACCTGATGTTCACGGACTTCAGCGCCACCATGAGCGCGCCCCTGTGGCAGGGGCTGCCGCTCAAGCGCGGCGGCTGAAAGGCGTTGCCTCATGGCGGGACGATTGCACCTTCGCCCGGGCGTGAGTTGCCTGCTCCCCCTTCCTGACCCGCCCCCTCGTCACGAGGGAGAAGAAGAGATGTGCTCCGGGCGCGGTCGTGTCGTCGAGACGCGCCTGCGACGTACCGCCGAACAGTGACCTGGCGACCCGGCGATGGATCAGGCGGCGGCGAGCCAGGCGCGATCCTGGGCCGAGGGGCGGCGGGCGAGGCGCTCCTCCAGCAGCTGCCGCGCGCGGTCCTCGCGCCCGCACTTCAGGCACGCGGCAATCAGCGTCTCCTCGTGCACCTCGCGCTGGGCGTGGCTGCCGCCGATGCGCGGCAGCTCCGGCAGCACCGACTCGATGGCGTCGGCGGCGGCCGCGTGGTCGCCGCCGGCGTAGGCGGCGAGCGCGTCCGAGAGGGTCGCCGGCACCGGCCCGGCAGGCAGCCGCGCGGCCGCGTCCAGCTCGCGCAGCGCGGCGCTGCGTCGTTGCACCGCGTCCCTGTCGCCGCTGGCCGCCGCGCTCATGGCGCAGTGCACGTCGATGAATGGGATGGCCGGCCGCGGCCACTTGGACTCGCCATAGGCGGTGAGCTCGTCCCAGGGCAGGTCCGGATGGTCGTCCCGGTACAGCATGATGCGCCAGAACAGGGACGCGCCGTCCGTGAGCACGTTGATGGGCGGCGACAGGGACACCGCCGGGCACATGCGCTCGCGGTAGCGCGCCAGTGCCGCGTCCAGGTCGCCGGCGGCCACCTCCAGCAGCGCCCGGTGCCAGTTGATGTGGCAGTAGAGCTGGCCCTCCGGCGTGTAGTCCGGCAGCCAGTCCTCCAGGTGGGCCACGCCCGCGTCGTGCTCGCCGCGCTCGTGGAAGGCGTGGGCCAGCATGTGGGCGCCGTGGGCGTTCTCCCGGCGGAGCCGGAAGCCGCGCTCGGTGATGCGCAGGCCCGTGTCCAGGTTGCCCGCCTCGGTGTGGGCCCAGCCGAGATAGGTGAGGAACCACCAGTCGTCGCCGGGCTGCGCCGGCGCCAGGCGCTCGCACAGGGCGAGGCGCACGGCATCGTGGTCGGCGCGCCCGCTGAAGGCCAGCAGGCCGAAGGCGCCCAGCGCCAGGGACAGCACCAGCGAGTCGGTGGAATACTCGTCCAGGTGGTGCTCCACCGCCGTCAGGGAGTCCGCCGCCCGGCCCTCCACCAGCAGCCCGATGGTCTCAACGTGCTGGCGCTCGCGGCGGGTGGCGCGATCGGCGAGCCCCCGCGCGCGCGCCACGGCCGCCCGCGCGCCGGCCAGGTCGCCGCGCATCTGCAGCATGCGCGCCACCGCGGCGTGGGCCAGGGCAAAGTCCGGATCCGCCGCGAGTGCCGCGTCCAGGCGTTCGTCCACGCCGGGCCACGCCGCCAGCATGCGGTCCACGCCGTCCACGTAGGCCGCCGCCGCGTCGTCGGTGGTGGTGAGCTCTAGTCCGAGTCGATCGCCAGGCATCGTTGCCTCCCTGCGTGTGGGTCTCGTGTTCAGCCGGCCGCGGCAGTGCGTGCGGTGGCCTGGTGGGCCCACGGCCCCGCGTAGCCCTTCGACCAGTCCGGTGGCAGCTCGCAGCCGCGGGGGTCGTGGCACGCGTAGCGCGCGGGCTGGCCGCGCACGATGGCGCCTTCGTAGGGGCTGGGGATGGGGTTCGCCACGTAGGGCATGCTGTCCGCCGAGGAGTAGACGTTCAGCAGCAGCGGACGCATGCGCTGCGACTGGTTGCCCGCGGAGCCGTGGATCACCCGGCAGCTGAGCAGCACCAGCGACCCGGCGGGGCCGGTGAGGTCCACCACCCGCTCGCGCCAGTTCGCGTCGAGATCCTCCTCGGGGATGCGCAGCACCCAGTTGCGATGCTCGTCGTACATGCTGTGCAACGGCCCCAGGTGGCTGCCGCGGATGGCCCGCAGGGGGCCCTGCTCCAGGCCCACGTCCTCCAGGTACAGGCCCACGGTCACCGGGCTGTAGTCCGTGTGCGGCCACGCGGGGATGTCCTGGTGCCAGTCGAAGCGCTGGCCGCCCCGGGGCCACTTGAAGTTGAGCTTGGAGTGGTAGAACTTCACGTCCGGCCCGCACACGTCGGCGGCTACGTCCGCGGACACGGACTCGCTGGCGAAGGCCCAGAAGGCCTCGTGGTGGGACACCGGGCTCGACAGCCGGCGCAGCCGCGGCGTGTCCGCCGAGTGGCCGTCCTCCAGCACGAAGCGCGTATCGCTTTGCGTCACCGCCCGGCTCGCCTCCACCATCTCGACCATGGCGGCCTCGAGACGCACGATCCACGCCCGGTCGACGATCCCCTCCAGCACCAGGACGCCATCGTCGAAGAAGCGTTGGCGCTGGGTCTCGGTCAGGACCCGGGCGGAATGCTTCAGGACGTCCTGGGGGAGCATGGGGAGACCTCCCTGCGCGGCGCGAACGCCCGCAATGGTAACGAATCGAGGCGTGAGGATCAGGGGCCCGGCCCCGGTGCGCCGGGCGCGCCGCCGACCCTGCGTCCGGCCGCCCCTGGAGATGCCGTCGACCGATCACGAATGCGTCCGGTCGCCGGCCCGCCGGTAGACTTCCGGCCGCACCACCCGCTGCAGCTTCCTGAGGCCGGCCATGCTGGAGAAATTCGACCGCTATCCGCTCACCTTCGGGCCGACACCCATCGAGCGGCTGGACCGTCTCTCCGCACACCTCGGGGGCGGCGTCGAAATCTACGCCAAGCGCGAGGACTGCAACTCCGGGCTCGCCTTCGGCGGCAACAAGCTGCGCAAGCTCGAGTACATCGTCCCCGACGCCATCGCGTCGAACGCGGACACCCTGGTGACCATCGGCGGCGTGCAGTCGAACCACACGCGCCAGGTGGCGGCCGTGGCCGCCAAGCTCGGCATGAAGTGCCGGCTGGTGCAGGAGAGCTGGGTGCCGTTTCCCGACGCCGTCTACGACCGGGTCGGCAACATCCTCATGAGCCGCGTCCTGGGCGCGGAGATCGAGCTGGTGGACGAAGGCTTCGACATCGGGATCCGGGAGAGCTGGGAGCGGGCACTGGAAGACGTGCGGGCCAAGGGTGGCAACCCCTATCCCATCCCGGCCGGTGCCTCGGTGCACAAGTACGGTGGGCTCGGCTACGTGGGGTTCGCCGAGGAGGTGCGTGCCCAGGAGGCCGGGCTGGGATTCACCTTCGACTACGTCATCGTGTGCACGGTCACCGGCTCCACCCACGCGGGCATGGTGGTGGGCTTCGCCCGGGACGGTCGCGCCCGCCGGGTGATCGGGATCGACGCCTCGGGTACGCCGGAGCAGACCCGGGCGCAGGTGCTGGAGATCGCCCGCAACACCGCGGCGCTGGTGTCCCTGGGCCGCGAGATCGAGGACGACGACGTGGTGCTGAAGGAGGACTACGCGTACCCGGCCTACGGCATTCCGTCTGACGAGACCAACGAGGCCATCCGGCTGTGCGCGCGCACCGAGGGCATGATGACGGACCCGGTGTACGAGGGGAAATCCATGCAGGGGCTCATCGACCTGGTGCGCAAGGGCCACTTCCCGGCGGGCAGCAAGGTGCTCTACGCCCACCTGGGCGGGGTGCCGGCCATCAACGCGTACAGCTACGTGTACCGCAACGGCTGAGCGGGCGTTGCAGATCGCCGATCGCCATTCAGGCCGATTGCGCGGCGACCGCCAGCGCGAAGCGCAGCCACATGGCAAACAGCACCGCGCACGACGCCACGTAGGCGGCGAAGCGATGCACCACCCGGTTCCAGGTCACGTGGATCACGCTGTGCAGGGCGCGCAGCGCCACGTAGCTCCACGCCAGGGAGACCTGCATGGCGTCGGCGAGGCCGGTGGCCACCAGCAGCGCCGCCAGGGCGTAGAACAGCACCGGCACCTCGAACAGGTTGCGCAGGTTGTCGGCGGGCGCCTGCACCGGGGCGAGCAGCCGCGCGGCGGTGGTGGCGTCGGCGAGGTCGTCGGGGCGGATACCCTGCTGGCGCATGTAGGACAGCCGGCGCACGTACAGCAGCACCCACACGGCGCCGGTGATCGCTGCCAGCGTGATGGCCGGCCACAGGATGGCCTGGCTCACTCCAGCATCACGAGCTGCTTGCCGGTGTTCCGTCCCTGCAGCATGCCGATGAACGCCTGCGGCGCGTTCTCGATACCCTCGGCGATGGTCTCCCGGTAGCGCAGCCGGCCCGCCGCGACCAGATCGGCGAGCTCGGCGCGGGCCTGCTCGTGGTGATCCTTGAACTGGCTCTGCAGGAAGCCCTGGAGCTTCAGACGCCGGTCGAAGATCAGGCGCGTGTTTCTCACGCCGTAGTACTCGCCCTGGGCGTTGTAGGTGGACAGCACGCCGCACACGGGGATGCGCCCGAGCGGGTTCATGAGTGCAAGCAGGGTGTCCAGCATCTCCGCGCCCACGTTGTCGTAGTACACGTCCACCCCGTGCGGCGCCGCCGCGCGCAGCTGGCCGGCCAGGTCCCGCGCCTTGTAGTCGCAGCAGGCGTCGAAGCCGAACTCGCCGGTCACGACGGCGCACTTCTCGGGGCCGCCGGCGACGCCCACGGCGCGGCAGCCCCACACCTGCGCCAGCTGGCCCACGGCGCTGCCCACGGATCCGGCGGCTGCCGACACCACCACCGTCTCGCCGGGCTGCGGATCGCCGATGAGCTTGAGCCCCGTCCAGGCCGTGACGCCGGTGGAGCCGCAGGCCCCCAGCCAGGCGGTGAGCGGCACGCCCTCGCGGGGCTCGATGCGGAAGTCGATGCCGCTGCCGTCGCACACCCGCCAGGTCTGCCAGCCGTAGTTGCCCACCATCAGGTCCCCCGGCGCGAAGTCCGGGTGGCGGCTTTGCGTGACCTCGGCGATGGTGCGCCCCACCATGAGGTCCCCCGGCGCGAGGCTCCGGCCGCGGAAGGTCCAGGCCGGGTCCATGACCATGCGCATGTACGGGTCCAGTGACAGCACCCGGTTGCGCACCAGGAACTGGCCGTCGGCCAGTGCCGGCAGCTCCACCCCCGTGATCTCGAAGTCCTCGGGAACCGGCAGCCCGCGGGGCACGCGGCGGAAGAGGACCCGGGTGGTGGTGACGGGCATGGAACGTCTCGCGTACCTGGTGCGCGGCGAGTCTAAATAGCTGCTCCCCATGGCGCTACAAGTCTGTCGCGGTGCGTGGCGAGACATGGGTCCCCGCGCCCCGCCGTGAGCCCGTCCCTGGGGGCGTGCATGTTTCCTGCGTCCTGGTCGTGTGTCATCAAGATAGCCGGGGTGGGAGGGACGCCTGGGGGCCACCGGCCCGCGCGGCGGCGGAGGGCGTTGCCCTGCCGCCCGCCTACCGCCGCTGCATGCGCGAATGGCTGGCCCTCGGCTGGCCCGCCTTCGCGGCGGTGATCGTGATCCCCTGGCTGATGGTGGCGAAGCCGGGCTGACGACAAGGTTGCCCGCCGCGGCCCGCGCGCCTACCGTTGCATCCCTTCGCCACCCCGGGTGCGCCGCCATGACCACGGCTCTCGTCCTCGTGGACATCCAGAACGACTACTTCCCCGGCGGCGCCATGGCGCTCACGGGCATGGAGGCAGCCGCCGACAACGCGGCGCGGCTGCTCGCACGCTTCCGCGAGCGCGGTGCGCCCCTGTTCCACATCCAGCACCTGTCCACCCGCCCCGGCGCCACCTTTTTCCTGCCCGGCACCGCCGGCGCGGAGATCAACGCGCGTGTCGCCCCGGCGGGCGACGAGCCGGTGGTGACCAAGCACTTTCCCAACGCCTTCCGGGACACGACCCTGCTGGAGGCGCTGCGCGCTGCGGGCGCGCAGCAGGTGGTCATTGCCGGCGCCATGAGCCACATGTGCATCGACGCCACCACCCGGGCAGCCTTCGACCTTGGCTTCGGTTGCACCGTGGCCCACGATGCCTGCGCGACGCGGGATCTGGAGTTCGCGGGCCAGCGCCTGTCCGCGGCGCAGGTGCACGCCTCGTTCATGGCGGCCCTGGCGGTGCCTTACGCGAAGGTCGTGCCCGCCGCCGAGGCGGCGTGACGCGTCCGGGAGCCGGCGCCGTGAAGATCTACGTGGATGCGGACGCGTGTCCCAACGTCATCAAGGAGATCCTGTTCCGCGCCGCGGAGCGGCTGCAGATCCAGCTCATACTGGTCGCCAACCAGCCGGTCAAGGCACCGCCGTCGAAGGTCGTGCGCACCCAGCAGGTGTCATCGGGCTTCGACGAGGCGGATGCCTGGATCGAGGCCCAGGTGCAGGCGGGCGACCTGGTGATCACCGCCGACATACCGCTCGCGTCCGCGGTGATCGACAAGGGTGGGCAGGCGCTGAATCCCCGGGGCGAGCTCTACACTGCCGACAACGTGCGCCAGCGGCTGGTGATGCGCGATCTCATGGACCAGCTGCGGGGCACCGGCATGGACGTGGGCGGCGGCCCGCCACCGCTCACGCAGCAGGATCGGCGCGCCTTCGCCGGAGAGCTCGACCGGCTGCTTGCCCGGCAGCGCTGAAATTCAAGCCCGAATTCAAGAGGGTCCGTCCCTCTTGAATTCGGTCACTCTTGAATTCGTGAAGTCGGCAGGGAGGAGGAACGATGCGCAGGTGCCACGAGGTGGACTACCAGGTCATCGGCGAGGCCATGCAGCTCGTGGTGGTGGAGCTGGACCCGGGAGAGACGGTCGTTGCCGAGGCCGGCGCCATGACGTACATGGAGGACGGCATCGGGTTCGAGACCAGGATGGGCGACGGCTCGGACCCGGACCAGGGCCTGCTGGGCAAGCTGTTCGCCGCCGGCACGCGCAAGCTCATGGGGGAGTCGGTGTTCATGACCCACTTCACCCACAGCGGCACCGGCAAGAGCCACGTGGCCTTCGGCGCGCCCTATCCGGGCCACGTGGTGCCCCTGGACATGCAGGCGCTCGGCGGCGAGATCACCTGCCAGAAGGACGCGTTCCTGTGCGCGGCGCTGGGCACCAAGGTGAGCATCACCTTCAACCGGCGCCTGGGCGCGGGCTTCTTCGGCGGCGAGGGCTTCATCCTGCAGAAGCTCTCCGGCGACGGCATGGCCTTCCTGCATGCCTGCGGCTCGGTGGTGGAGAAGCGGCTCGATGGGCAGTCCCTGCGCGTGGACACGGGCTGTCTGGTGGGCTTCACCCCGGGCATCGAATACGACATCGCCCGCGCCGGGGGCCTCAAGAGCATGGTCTTCGGGGGCGAGGGGCTGTTCCTGGCGACGCTGCGGGGCACCGGCACGGTGTGGCTGCAGAGCCTGCCGTTCAGCCGGCTCGCGGACCGCATCCTGGCCTTTGCGCCTGGCGCCGGCGGCAGCGACCAGGGCGAGGGCTCGGTGCTCGGCGGCGTGGGGCGTCTGCTGGACGGAAGCTGAACGGTCGCTCCGATTCGCGCTGGCGGCAGGGCTCACGAGAGATGGGGGGTCAGAAGAGCGTGTAGATGAACGGTGCCACCGCCGAGCCCTGGGCCAGGACGAGCAGACCGCCCAGCAGCAGCATCACGAGAATGATCGGGGCGAGCCAGAACTTCTTGCGTTCGCGCATGAATCCCCAGAGATCCTTCAGCAGGTCCAGCATCAGTACGGCCGCTCCATGCTTTCACGAGATGGTTTCCGGCTCGAGACGCGGTAGCTCTCCGCGGCGCGGTCCAGTTCGCGCGACAGGGGGTCGCGCCCCAGCAGGCGCATCAGGATACCGACCGGGCAGATGACCAGGAAGAACACCGCGCCCAGGACCACCGGCGACACGATACGGTTCATCACCAGGCCGAAGCGCATCCATCCCCGGTAGACCGGGCGCAGCGACGCCGGCGCGATCAGGCCCCAGGCCGCCAGCACCCCGGCGAGCACCCAGGGCCACAGGGGGATGGCGAAGTCGAGGAGCCAGGGGAAGCCGAGCCCGAACAGGACCGCGACGATCCCGCCGGTGACGAAGGCGAAGCGGCGCAGCCCGGCCGCGTCGAGCTCTGGAATCGCGACGTGGGCCATGTTCAGTCGAGCTCGAACTCTTCCCGCCAGCTCTCGTCGCGCTCGACCTCCGGCTGCTCGGTCTTGGCCAGCAGGCAGTTCTCGAGGACCAGGTAGTCCATCTCGGTGCGCATGAAGCAGCGGTAGGCGTCCTCGGGTGTGCACACGATGGGCTCGCCGCGCACGTTGAACGAGGTGTTCACCAGCACCGGGCACCCGGTCAGTGCCTTGAAGGTCTCGAGCAGGCGGTGGTAGCGGGGGTTGGTGTCGCGGTGCACCGTCTGGATGCGCGCCGAGTAGTCCACATGAGTGACCGCGGGCAGCTCCGAGCGCACGACGTTGAGCTTGTCGATCCCGAACAGGGCGCGCTGCTCCTCGCTCATCGCGAGCTGCCGGCGGGGCTGGACGTTCGCCACCAGCAGCATGTACGGGCTCGGGGAATCGAGCTCGAACCACTCGCCCACGTCCTCCGCGAGCACCGACGGCGCAAAGGGGCGGAACGACTCGCGGTACTTGATCTTGAGATTCATCACCGACTGCATGCTGCGGTTGCGCGGATCGCCGATGATGGAGCGTCCGCCCAGGGCTCGGGGACCGAACTCCATGCGCCCCTGGAACCATCCGATCACGTTGCCTTCGGCAAGCAGCTTCGCGACACGCGGCATGAGCTCCTCGTCGTCGAGCTGCCGGTACGGCGCGCCGCTCTCGGCGAGGAAGGATTTCACCTCGTTCGGGCCGAACCGGGGCCCGAGGTAGGCGCCGGACATGGCGTCCGCCCCGTTCACCTGCCGCGGCTTCTCGTGATACTGGTGCCACACGGCCAGCGCGGCGCCCAGCGCGCCGCCCGCGTCGCCCGCCGCGGGCTGGATCCAGATGTCCTCGAAGGGGCCCTCGCGCAGCAGCCGCCCGTTGGCGACGCAGTTGAGCGCCACCCCGCCCGCGAGGCACAGGCGGTCTACTCCGAGCTCGCGGTGCACCGTGCGCCCGATGCGCATCACCACCTCCTCGGTCACCTGCTGCACCGAGCTCGCGATGTCCATCTCGCGCTGGGTGATCGGCGACTCCGGCTTGCGCGCGAGACCGCCGAACAGCGCCGCGAAGCGGTCGTTGGTCATCGTGAGTCCGGTGGCGTAGTTGAAGTAGCTCATGTCCATCCTGAAGGTGCCGTCGTCCTTCAGATCGATCAGGTGATCGTAGATGGTCTGCGCGAAGCGCGGTTCGCCGTAGGGCGCGAGTCCCATGAGCTTGTACTCGCCCGAGTTGACCTTGAAGCCGGTGAAGTAGGTGAACGCCGAGTACAGCAGGCCCAGGGAGTGGGGGAAGTCGATCTCCCACAGGGGCGAGATCTGGTTGCCTTCGCCCAGCCACACGCTGGAGGTGGCCCACTCGCCGACCCCGTCCATGCACACCACGGCCGCGCGCTCGAAGGGACTCGGGAAGAAGGCAGATGCCGCGTGCGCCTGGTGGTGCTCGGTGAACATCAGGCCCGGAAGCGCGACGCCGTCGCCGGCCAGATCCTGGAGCTCGTTTCGCAGCAGCGTCTTCAGGTAGAGCTTTTCCTTCAGCCACACCGGCATGGCGGCCAGGAAGGAGCCAAGCCCTCGGGGCGCGAAGGCCAGGTAGGTCTCGAGCAGGCGGTCGAACTTGAGCAGCGGCTTGTCGTAGAAGACGACGTGGTCCAGCGCGCCGAGCGTGGTGCCGCCCTCGCCCAGGCAGTAGGCGATGGCGTTGGCCGGGAAGCGTGCGTCGTGCTTCTTGCGCGTGAAGCGCTCCTCCTGCGCGGCCGCGACGATGTCGCCGTCGCGCACCAGCGCAGCCGCGCTGTCGTGGTAGAAGGCGGAGATGCCGAGGATGTCCATGCTGCTGTGGGCTCCCGTGTCCGTCGATCGGCTGCTCGCCCCCCGGCGGCCGACGCGGCCGGACTGCATCCCGTCGCCGGGCGGTCTGCCACTCTCGCTGCGGCACTCGCCACGCGCGGTCAGGCGGGAGCGGGAGTATAACCGTCGCAGGCGCCCGATTTGAGCCGGATCTCGCGACCCGGCACGGCCCGCGCCGTTGGCCCGCGCCCGCGGTCGCCGGTGCACGCCGGTCGCCAGCGAACGGTGACTCCGCTAACCTTCCTCCGGCCGGAGCCGGAGGTCCCTGAGCAGCCGGCGTCACCCGCGAGATCGGCCGCGCGGCGGCGCGGAGCCGCCTCGGGCTGGAGCACGAGCCCTGCCCGCGCAACCTGGACGGGGCCCGCGACCGGGGCCACGCCCGCGACTTCGCCGAGGCCATGTGACCGATGCCGCGACGTCACCACCCAGACGACCACGCAATCGCCACCGGGCGCGTGCCGGTGGCGTGCTTGCGGCCCACGGAGGTCGATCCGCGGCACGGCGACGCGAGCACGGCGCGCCGCGAGCTCGGCCGTGTGCCGCGCACCACGCTCGAGGACACGGTGAATGCGCTGGTGCACGAGGATCGCGATTTCCCCGAGCGGCAGCGGCTCGTGCGCCGCGAGGGTTTCGGCATCGCGGGCGATCGGGCGTAGCGCGCGTGGACCCTGCAGAGCGGGTCCTGGTGCTCGGGCATCGCGGCCTGGTGGGCTCCGCGCTGATGCGGGCCCTGGAGCGCCAGGGCCACGTTGATCGGGTGGGCGTGTCCAGCGCCGAGTGCGACCTGCGCGACGCCTCCGCCGTGGTGCGGCTCTACGCACGGACCCGGCCCGCCCACGTGCTGGTGGCGGCCGCCCGGGTCGGAGGCATCCTCGCCAACGACACCCAGCCCGCCGCCTTCCTGCGCGACAACCTGCTCATCGCGGCCAACGCGATCCACGGCGCGTTCGAGTCGGGCGTGCGCAAGCTGCTGTTCCTGGGCAGCACCTGCGTGTACCCGCGTCTGGCGCCGCAGCCCATGCGCGAGGAGGTCCTGCTGACGGGGCCCCTGGAGCCCACCAACCAGTGGTACGCGGTGGCGAAGATCGCGGGTATCAAGATGTGTCAGGCCTACCGCGCCCAGCACGGCTGTCGTTTCATCTGCGCGATGCCCACGAATCTCTACGGGCCGAACGACAACTTCGATCCCGGCACGTCGCACGTCCTGGCGGCGCTGATTCAGAGGTTCTGCGACGCCGCGGACGAGGGAGGGGAACCGGTCACCGTCTGGGGGAGCGGCACGCCGCGCCGGGAGTTCCTGCACGTGGACGACTGCGCCGAAGCGTGCCTGCACCTGATGCGGGTGTACGACGACGCGGAGATCGTCAACGTGGGTGTCGGCCAGGACCTGTCCGTGCTCGAGCTGGCGCGGCTGATCGCCCGGCTGACCGGCTTCCGGGGGGAGATCCGCCTGGACCCGTCGAAGCCCGACGGCACGCCGCGCAAGCTGGTGGACGTGTCCCGGATCCACGCGCTGGGCTGGCGCGCGCGGATCGGGCTGGAGGACGGCATCCTCGACACCATCCGCTGGTATCGCGAGCACCGGGTCCCGCGGCCAGGGGGCCACTGAGCGGGGCCGCCGGGCGCGCCGATCACACCACATCCAGGGTGACCGGATCCGCCTCGGCCGGCGGCGACACCCCGCACGGGAACGGGTTGCCCTCGGGGCAGGGGTACGGGGGGCGCGGATCGATCACCAGCGGGCAGCGCTCGACGGGGGTTGCGGCACTCGAAGGCGAACGCCTGGCGCCGGCGGAGGCTCGCTGCGGGTGGCGGCGTATACACTACGCCGGTCCGGCCGGCCGGACGCAATTCACACGCGAGCAACAGGAGAAGGCCGTGAGCATCGAACGTCTGCACAAGGGTCCGCGCATGTCCCAGGTGGTGAAGCACGGGGGACTGGTCTACCTGGCGGGCCAGGTGGCGCAGGGTGCACCCGGGAGCAGCGTCGCGGAGCAGACGCAGGACATCCTCGACCGGATCGACCAGCTGCTGGGCGAGGCCGGCACGTCGAAGTCGAAGATTCTCACCGCCACCATCTGGCTGGCCAACATCGGCACCTTCGGCGAGATGAACGAGGTGTGGGACGCCTGGATCGACCTGGGCAACCCGCCGGCGCGGGCCTGCGTCGAGTCGAAGCTCGCGGCGCCCCAGTACACCGTCGAGATCCAGGTGGTGGCCGCGGCGTGAGGGTCGCCGTCCTCGGGGCAGGGGTCATCGGCACCACCACGGCGTACTTCCTGGCCCGGGACGGCCATGAGGTCACCGTGGTGGACCGCCAGACGCTGCCTGCCTCGGAGACCTCCTATGCCAACGCCGGCCTGGTGGCTCCCGGTCACGCCTTCGCCTGGGCGTCGCCGGCGGCGCCGGGGATCCTCGCGAAGTCCCTGTTCAAGGCCGATCAGGCCCTCAGGCTCAAGCCCACCGCGGATCCGCGCATGTGGATCTGGATGGCACTGTTCCTGCGCGAGTGCACCGCCGGGCGCGCGCGGGTCAACACCCAGCGCAAGCTCAGGCTGTGCCGCTACGCGGTGGACATGCTGCATGAGGTGGTGGCCGATACCGGCGTCGAGTACGACGCCGTGCACGGCGGCAACCTCTACCTGCACCGCACCCAGGCGGCCTTCGACGCGGGGGTGGAGCACATGGGGATCCTGGCGGACCAGGGCCTGGAGATCCGGGTGCTGGACCGGGACCAGGTGGCGGCGCTCGAGCCGGCGCTGAAGCCCGTGCGACACCTGTTCGCCGGCGGCGTGCACTCGCCCACGGACGAGAGCGGTGACGCGCGCATGTTCACCCGCAACCTGGCCGAGCACTGCCGCGAGAGGCAGGGCGTCGAGTTCCGCATGGAGACACGGGTGCTCGCGCTGGACGCGGACGGCGACCGGGTGCGCCGGGTGGTCACCGATCGCGGCGACCTGGAGACGGAGTCGGTGGTGCTGGCCCTCGGCTGCGACAGCCCCTTCCTGGCCCGCGGGCTCGGGATCCGGCTGCCGGTGTACCCGGTGAAGGGCTACTCGGTGACCCTGCCCGTGGACGGGCGCAACGCGGCGCCCGTGCTGGGCGGGGTGGACGAGGCCAACCTGGTGGCCTGGGCGCGCATGGGGGACCGGTTGCGCATCACCTCCACCGCCGAGTTCAGCGGCTACGGTCGCGATCACCGGCCCGAGGACTTCCGCGCCATGCTCGCCGCCGCCAAGGAGCTGTTCCCCGAGGCCGCCGACTACGGCGCGGGCGAGTACTGGGCAGGCCTGCGACCCATGACGCCGGGCACCACGCCAATCCTCGGCCGGGCGCGCTTTCGCAACCTGTTCCTGAACACGGGCCACGGCCACATCGGCTGGACCATGTCCTGCGGATCCGCCAAGGTCACGGCGGACCTGGTGGCGGGTCGGCCCGCGGACATCAGCCTCGAGGGCCTGCTGCACGGGCAGGCCCGCTGACCAGCACCCGATCGGAGGAACCTGTCATGGCCACCGTGACCGCACCCACCGGCGACGATCTCCTGGTCGACCGCATGCACATGCCCTACACCCTGGACGAGGGGATCGGCAGGCGTGGGCGCATCGGCCTCATCGTGCTGTCATCGGACTACACCATCGAGCACGAGTTCCGGCGCATGCTGCAGGTGCCGGGCCTCGCGCTCTACCAGAGCCGCATCGAGAACGACGCCGAGATCAACGCCGAGACCCTCAAACGCATGGAGGCGCGCATCCCGCAGGCCACCGCGGTAATCACTCCGGGCGTGGATCTGGACGTGGTGTGCTACGCATGCACCTCCGGCGCCATGGTCATCGGCGAGGGCAACGTGCATGCCCGCATCCACGAGGTGCGTCCCGGCGTCGCCTGCACCACGCCCATGGAGGCCACCTTCGCGGCGCTGCGGGCGCTCGGCGCGCAGCGCATCGCCCTCATCGCCCCCTACGTGGACGCCATCAACCGCAGCATGCGCGCCCACGTGCTGGCGAATGGTTTCCGCGTGCCGGTGATGGGGTCGTGGAACCTCGCCAACGACAACCTCGTGGCGCGGCTGGACGCGGACACGGTACGCGCCGCGGTGCTCGAGCTGGGCGCCCACGCCGCGGTGGACGCGGTGTTCGTGTCCTGCACCAGCATCCGGCTTGCCGAGCAGGTCGAGGCGCTGGAGGCGGAGCTGGGCAAGCCCGTCACCTCCAGCAACCACGCCACCGCCTGGCACTGCCTGCGCCTGGCCGGGATCCAGGATCCGGTGCCCGGCTTCGGGCGGCTGTTCCGCACCCCGATCTGAGCCGCCATGCACAATCGCAGGTGGACGCTTCCCGAGGGAGGAAGGCATGGGTCGCGCCAGTCGCGGCGGCGGGGCCGCGACATGAGGGCGCGGCTCCGCGTTGCGGTCCTGCTCGTCACGGCGCTGGCGTGGCCGGCGGGAGCCGCCGCGTCCGGCGGCGTGCTGGTGTTCGGCGACAGCCTGAGTGCCGCCTACGGCGTGCCGCCGGGCCGCAGCTGGGTGGACCTGCTGGCGCAGCGGCTGCGCGAGCGGGGCGTCGACGTGGTCAACGCGAGCGTCAGCGGCGAGACCACGCAGGGGGGTGTCACCCGCATCGAGGACGCGCTGGCGCGGTACGCCCCGGCCGTGGTGGTGCTGGAGCTGGGCGGCAACGATGCCCTTCGCGGCCTGCCGCTGGAGCGCACCAAGCACAACCTGGCGCGCATGATCGCGCTGTCCCGGGAGCGCGGTGCGCGGGTGCTGCTGCTCGGGATGCGCATCCCGCCCAACTACGGCCCCGAGTACACGCGTGCCTTCGAGGGTCTGTTCCAGGAGCTACACTCGGAGCTCGCGGTCGCGCTCGTGTCGTTCTTCCTGGACGGCGTCGCCCTGGATCCGGTGCTCATGCAGGACGACGGCATCCATCCCACCGTGGCGGCGCAGCCGCGGCTGCTCGAGAACGTGTGGCCGGCGCTCGCGCCGCTGCTCGAGCGGTCCGGCGCCGGTTGATCTTCCGGCGCATCCGCGTGATCGGGACCGTCCTCGCGCTGGTGGTGGCGCTGGCGGTGCTGGCGCTGGCGGCGGGCATCGCCGCCAACCGCCCGCCGCTGACCCGCCCGCCCGGCGTGCTGGCCCGGCTCACGCTGTATCTGGGCAGCAACGTGGCCGAGACGGGTCCGGATGCGCGGCTGCCGGAGCTCGCGCCCATCGTGCTCGAGGGCGGTCTCGCGGCTCCCGCCCAGGCAGTGGCCGACGCCTGCCGCGAGCTGGGCTGGCGCGCCGTGACCATCCACGAGGGCGGCAGCGTCGTGACGGCGCAGGTGGTCACGCCGGTGCTGCGCTTCACCGACGACGTGCAGGTCCACCTGCTGGCGCGTGCAGACGGGACGCTGGAAGCGCGGGTGCGCTCCGCGTCCCGGGTGGGCAAGGGGGACCTGGGCGCCAACGCCCGTCACGTGATGGACCTGCGCGCGGCGCTGGAGCGCGCCGGGCTGCTGGCGCGACACGGCTCGTGAGGCGGCTGGTCGGCGCGCTGCTGGTGGGTGCGGCGGCACTGGTGGGCGGCTGCACCAGCATGGACTACCTGCTGCACTCGGCGTCGGGCCACCTGTCGCTGATGGTGGCACGACGCCCGCTGGACGCGGTGGTGGCGGATCCGGCGACGCCGCCGGACGTCGCGCAGCGACTGTCGCGGGTGAGCGAAATGCGCCGTTTCGCTGCCGAGGAGCTCGCGCTGCCCGCCCGCGGCAGCTACCGCCACTACGTCGGGGTCGGCCGCGACCACGTGGTGTACAGCGTCGTCGCCGCACCGGCCCTGTCCCTCGAGCCGCGGCGATGGTGCTACCCGGTGGTGGGATGCCTGAGCTATCGCGGCTTTTTCGACGTCGCACGGGCCGCCGGTGAGGCACAGCGCCTGCGCGCCAAGGGCCTGGACGTGTACGTGGCGCCGGTGCAGGCCTACTCGACCCTCGGGTGGTTCGACGATCCGGTGCTCGACACCCTGCTGCGCGGTCCCGAGTGGTCCACCGCCAGCGTCATCTTCCACGAGCTGGCCCACCAGCGCCTCTACCTGTCCGGGGACACGGCCTTCAACGAGGCCTACGCCACCGCCGTGCAGGAGGAGGGGGAGCGCCGCTGGCTCGCGCGCCACGGGGACGGTGACGCCCGGGCGAGCCACGCGCGCTACCAGCGGACGCAGGCAGGCTTCCTTGCCCTGGTGCGCCCGGCGCGAGAGCGGCTGCGGGCGATCTACGCGTCGGACCGCTCCGAGGCGGACAAGCTCGCTGCCAAGGCGGCGACGTTCGCCGAGCTGCGCGCGCGGTTCGTGGATCGGCGCCACGCCTGGGGCGGCTACCGGGGCTTCGACCGCTGGTTCGCCCAGGATCTCAACAACGCGAAGCTTGCCCTGGTCTCCACCTACAACGAGCTCGTGCCGCGATTCAACGCCCTGCTCGGACGTCTCGGCGGTGACATGGAGGCCTTCCACCGGGAGGTGGCGCGCATCGGCGCGCTGGATCGCGACGCCCGGCGCGCGGCGCTGCCGGGCGGCTGATCGCCCGCGGCCGTCGCAAGCGGACGCGACGATCGCGACGGCCACCGGGCACCGCCTGTCGCGACACGCCGTGAACATGTCCCTGTGGGCTCGGGCGCGCCGTCCCTGGCGCGCACGGTCGGCACCCGTTTGCCCGTTGAAGGGCTGTCGCCGATGGCGCATTCCTCACCGGTTGCCGTTGGCCATCCGGCGGGCTTCCGGCAGGGTGCGCAGGCGCAGCATGCTGGCCACGCCGAAGGCGGGGCCGATGGCCAGCATGGAGAACACGGCAGCCCAGCCCAGGGCGTCCAGCAGCGCGGGCACGAGCTGGATGGTGACCAGGGTGAGCAGGAAGCCGAGGCTGGTCTGCAGGGTGAGCGCGGAGCCCACGTAGCGCGGATCCGCGAGCTCGCTCACCGCGGCGCTGAACTGGGCGCTGTCCGCCACCACCGCGAAGCCCCACACCAGGCACAGGGCCGTGAGTGCCAGCGGGTGTGCGAACAGCGCGCCGGCGAGCAGGCAGCAGGCGCCCGAGGTGGCGAGGCTCGCCACGGTGACGGTGGTGCGCCCGTAGCGGTCCGCCAGCACGCCTGCCAGCACGCAGCCGGCGCCGCCCACGGCGATGACGGCGAAGCCCGCGACCCGCGCGGCGGCCGTGTCCAGCCCCGCCACCCGGTAGCTCGCCAGCAGGAACACCGGCGCCCAGGCCCACATGGCGTACAGCTCCCACATGTGGCCCAGGTAGCCGAAGTTGGCGAGCCGGGTCGCCCGGTCGCGGAAGGTCTCGAAGGCGAAGCGCCAGTGGAAGGGCGCAGTGCCCGCCAGGTGCGGGCCGGCGCGCACGGCCAGCATCATGATGGCGGCGGCCCCCAGCGCGAGCAGTGACGAGGCCAGCAGCGCCGGTCGCCAGGCGGGCATCCCGCCCTCGCCGAACAGGGGCAGGGCGTTCACCAGGTGGGGCAGGGCAGAGCCCAGGGTGATGGCCCCCGTCAGCACCCCGATGCCGAAACCCCGGTCCTCCAGGCACCAGGTGGCCACCAGCTTCATGGCCGGTGGATACACCGCGGCGAGCGCGGCGCCGGTGGCGAAGCGCAGCGCGAGCGCGACGCCGAAGGATGGATCCGCTACGGCGATGAGGGCGTTGCAGGCGGCGCCCGCGAGGGCCCCGGCGGCGATCAGGCGGCGCACGTCCACGCGGTCCGAGAGGTTGGTGAGGGCGATGGCCAGCGCGCCGCACACGAAGCCGAGCTGCACGCTGGCGGTGATCCAGCCTGCCTGCGCCGGTGACAGGGTCCACTCGGCGGTGAGCTGGGGCACCACCGCCGAGGCGGAGAACCACAGGCTCATGGCCAGCAGCTCGGCGGTGGCGATGAGGGCCAGCTGGCGGCGCTTGCCCCCGGTCGCGGGCGGCGTCACCCGCCGCCGGCCCGGGTCGCGCGGCGGAAGGCCTCGGCGATTTCCCCCTGCTCGTCGATCTCCGGGTACGCCACGCCGTGACGCCGGCAGTACTCGGCCACCTCCGGGTGCGCCCACTCGAACAGGGTCTCACGGTATCGCTCCGGCTCCAGCCGGCAGCGCTCGTACAGGCCCGCGGTCTCGCGCTGGGCCCGCGCCTCGAAAAGCACCAGGGCCGCCGCCACGGACACGTTGAGGGACCGCGCCATCCCCTGCATGGGGATCGACACCCGCGCATCCAGATGCGCGCGAGCCACGTCGCTCACCCCCTCGAGCTCGGCGCCCAGCACCAGGGCCGTGGGCACCGTGTAGTCCACCTGCCGGTAGTCCACAGCCCCCGGCGCATTGTCCGCCGCCACCAGCCGGAAGCCGCGGCCCCGCAGGTGCGCGGCAGCGCCGGCCATGTCCCGGTGGGAGACGACCCGGATCCACTTGCCGGCGCCGCCGGACGTGGCGCCGACTGGCCTGAGTCTCGCCTGCGGCCACACGCCGTGGGCCTCCAGCACGCCCACCGCGTCGCCGCTTCTGAGCACCGCGGAGAAGTTGTGGGGCTTGTGCACGTTGTCCATCAGCACCGTGAGGTCGGGCTGGCGCCGCGCGAGGACCTCGCGCAGGCGCTGGATGCGTTGCGGTGTCATGCGCTGCTCGCCGTTGCCCGCGTGTACCCGTGCGGGCAGTATTCTAGCGAAAGCCCTGACTCACATAGACGGAGCAATCGTGTCCACCATCCTCATCGCCGGCTGTGGCGACGTGGGGAGCGCTCTCGGTGTGCGGCTCGCACAGGCCGGGCACCGGGTGCTCGGCCTGCGCCGGGATCCGTCGCGGCTGCCGCGCGAGATCGAGGGCGTGGCCGCCGACCTGTCCGATCCGACAAGCCTCGCCGCGGTGCCTGATGGCGTCCAGGTGCTGGTCTACACCGCGTCCGCCGGCGGCGCATTCGACGACGCCGCCTACCAGCGCGCCTACGTGATCGGTCTCGCCAACGCGCTGGCGCGGATGCGTGGCTCGCTGGAGCGCGTGGTGTTCACCTCCAGCACCGGCGTGTACGGCCAGGACGATGGCGGCTGGGTGGACGAGGACTCGCCCACCGAGCCGGCGGGATTCTCCGGGCGGCGGCTGCTGGAGGGCGAGGCGCTGGCGGGGGACGCCGGCGTCCCCGGGATCTGCGTGCGCTTCGGCGGCATCTACGGGCCCGGGCGCACGCGGCTGCTGGATCGCGCCCGCGCCGGCGCCACGTGCAGCGACACGCCGGTGGTGTGGACCAACCGCATCCACCGCGACGACTGTGCCGGCGTGCTCGCGCACCTGGTGGGCGTCGCGGATCCGCACCCCCGCTACGTGGGCGTGGACTGCGAGCCGGCACCCCAGTGCCAGGTCATGGACTGGCTGGCGCAGCGCCTGGGAGCGCCGCGGCCGCGGCGCGTGAGCGGTGCCGAGGCCACCCGCAGCCGCGGCGGCAACAAGCGCTGCAGCAACCGGCGGCTACTGGCGAGCGGCTACCGCTTCGCCTACCCCACCTACCGGGACGGCTACGCGGCGATGCTGGACGGGTCCGCGGAGGCGCGTCCGTGACGGATCTGTACGCGGAGGCGCTGGCGCGATTCGACGAGGTATACGGGCGGGCCATGGCCTCGGGCCTGCGCGACGCCAATGCCATGAACGTGGCCACGGTGGGTCCGGACGGTCGCCCGGCGTCGCGCATCGTGCTGCTCAAGGGCCACGACGCGCGCGGCTTCGTATTCTACACCAATTACGAGAGCCGCAAGGGCCGCGATCTCGCGTCCATGCCCTGGGCGGCCCTGTGCTTCTTCTGGCACGCGCTGCACGAGCAGGTGCGCATCGAGGGGCCGTGCGCGAAGGTCACCACGGCAGAGGGGGATGCCTACTTCGCGAGCCGCGAGCGTCTGAGCCAGGTGGGGGCCTGGGCCTCGCGGCAGTCCGAGCCGCTGCAATCCCGGGAGGCGTTCGAGCGCGCCGTGGCGGAGGTGGAGGCCCGCTTCGCCGGGCGCGAGGTGCCGCGCCCGCCCCACTGGTCGGGCTACCGGGTGGCGCCGGAGCGCCTGGAGTTCTGGCGCGGCGTGGACGGACGGCTGCACGAGCGCACGCTTTACTGGCGCGAGGACGGCGCCTGGCGCAAGGGCCTGCTGTACCCGTGAGCGCGCACGGGGCCCGGTGAATGCTCGCCAGCGAGTGCATCACCATCGAAACCCCGGGGCGCGGCACCATCGATCTCACCCGCCGGGTGGATGGGGTCGTCGCCCGGGCCGGAGTCCGCGCGGGCCTGTGCCATGTGTTCGTGCACCACACCAGCGCGTCGCTGATGCTGTGCGAGAACGCCGATCCGGAGGTGCTCGCGGACCTGGAGCGCTTCATGGGGCGGCTCGCGCCCGACGGCGATCCACTCTTCCGCCACACCGCCGAGGGCCCCGACGACATGCCGGCCCACGTGCGCAGCGTGCTCACCCACTGCTCCCTCACCATCCCGGTGGCGGACGGGCGTTGCGCCCTCGGGACCTGGCAGGGGATCTACCTGTGGGAGCACCGCCACGCGCCACACCGGCGGCGGATCACGGTCACGGTGCAGGGCGACGCCTGAGGTGAGCGGGCGCAGCGTCCTCATCACCGGCTGCTCGAGCGGCATCGGCCGGGTGTGCGCGGAGGGTCTCGCGGCCCGCGGGTACCGCGTGTTCGCCACCGCGCGGAAGTCCGACGACGTGGCGGCGCTGCAATCGCAGGGCCTCGAGACGCTGCGGCTGGACGTGGACGATCCGGACTCCATCGCCGCCGCCGTGGACGATGTCCTGGCGCGCACGGACGGCCGTCTCTACGGGCTGTTCAACAACGCGGGCTATGGCCAGCCCGGGGCGGTGGAGGACCTCAGCCGCGAGGTCCTGCGCGCCCAGTTCGAGACCAACCTGTTCGGCGCGCACGATCTCACCTGCCGGGTGCTGCCCGCCATGCGCGCCGCGGGCGAGGGACGCATCGTGAACAACAGCTCCGTGCTGGGCCTCATTGCGATGCGTTTCCGCGGGGCCTACCAGGCGTCGAAGTTCGCGCTGGAGGGACTCACGGACACGCTCCGCCAGGAGCTGGCGGGCAGCGGCATCCACGTGTGCCTCATCGAGCCGGGTCCCATCGCGAGTCGCTTCCGGGCGAACACCTATGCGGCGTTCCGGCGCAACATCGACAAGGACGCCAGCCCGTTCCGTGACGCCTACGTCAGGGTGGAGGCGCGCCTGGCCAGGGTCGGGGACGAAGATCCCTTCACGCTCCCGGGCACCGCGGTGCTGGCCAAGCTGGTGCACGCCCTGGAGAGCCCGCGCCCGCGCCCGCGGTACTTCGTCACCGTGCCCACCTACGGCCTCGCCTTCCTGAAGCGCGCGCTGAGCTCGCGCATGCTGGACCGCGTGCTGATGGCGGCCTCGAAGGGCGAGCTGCGCTAGCCGGCCTTTTCGTGGCTCACACGCATGGGGTTGAACCACAGAGGCACAGAGGGCACGGAGAAGAGAAAGAGAAGGGTGGCGAGTAGAAAAGGAAGCGCGGTGGCTCTTCTCGTCCAGGACAACTGTCGCGATTGGCCGCTTCGCTCAACCGGGCCCGAGTGGCGAAAGTCGGAAACTCTCTGTGCCCTCTGTGCCTCTGTGGTGGATCCTTAGCGCGATCGCTTCAATCGGAGGGCAACCGCTCGGAGCCCCAGCGGCTCATCAGGTCGTGTTCCAGGCCGAGATGATCGAGCACCCGGGCGACCACGTAGTCCACCAGGTCCTCCACGTCCTCCGGGCGGTGATAGAAGCCCGGGTTGGCGGGCATGATGATCACGCCGGCGCGCGCCAGGTGCAGCATGTTCTCCAGGTGCACCACGGAGAAGGGCGTCTCGCGCACCACCAGGATCAGCGGGCGGCGCTCCTTCATGGCCACGTCGGCGGCGCGCTCGATGAGGCCGCGACTGGTGCCGGCGGCGATCTCGGCCAGGGTGCCGGTGGTGCAGGGGCACACCACCATGGCGTCCGGCGGGTTCGAGCCGCTGGCCACGGGCGCGAACCAGTCCTCCTTGCCGTATACCTGGAGCAGGCCCTCATGGGCGGCGAAGCGCGCCGTCAGGATGGCGGCAATCTCCTGCGGTCGCGACGGCAGCCTGAGGTCCGTCTCCTCGGCGATCACCATTCGCCCGGGCGCCGAGATCATGAGCTGCACCCGCACGCCGCGGTCCAGCAGCAGCTCCAGCAAGCGCAGCCCGTAGGCGGATCCGGACGCGCCGGTGATGGCCATGGCCACGTTGCTCGCGTTCATCGCACCTCCGGCGCGTGAATCGGGCTCACCTCGCCTCCAGGGCCGCGGCGAGCCTGCCATGGATGCCACCGAAGCCCGCGTTGCTCATCACCAGCACATGATCGCCCGGCAGGAGCTCTGCGCAAAGTGCCGCCACGATCCCGTCCACCGTGTCGTGCACCGTGGCCGGTGCGCGCACGGCGGCAGCGACCTCCTCCAGCGGGAAGCCCATGCGCGCGGGCCGGTGCAGCAGCACCCGGTCCGCCGCCGCGAGAGCCGGCGCCAGGGTGTCCCGGTGCACGCCCATGCGCATGGTGTTGGACGCCGGGTCGAGCACCGCGACGATGCGCGCCTCGCCGACGGCGGCGCGCAGTGCCTCCAGCGTCGCGCGCACCGCCGTGGGGTGGTGGGCGAAGTCGTCGTAGATGCGGATGCCGTTGACGGTCGCGCGCAGCTCCAGGCGCCGGCGCGGCGGCTCGAAGCCCTCGAGCGCCGTGCACGCGGTCTGCGCGTCCACGCCCTCCATGGCGGCCGCTGCCACCGCCGCGAGCGCATTGAGCGCGTTGTGCCGTCCGATGATCGGCCAGCTCACCGCGTGCTCGCCTCCGTCGGGCGCATGCACGGTGAACGCCGTCGCGTCGGGCCGCTCGAGGCGCAGCTTCCAGGCGCCGGCGCCCTCGCCGAAGCGGGTCACCGGTGTCCAGCAGCCCATGGCCAGCAGGGCGTCGATGGACTCGTCGGGGGCGCCCGCGAGGATCGCGCCGCCGGCGGGCACGGTGCGCACCAGGTGGTGGAACTGCCGGCGCACGTCGGCGAGATCCCGGAAGATGTCCGCGTGGTCGAACTCCAGGTTGTTGACCACCAGCACGTCCGGGCGGTAGTGCACGAACTTGGAGCGCTTGTCGAAGAACGCGCTGTCGTACTCGTCCGCCTCCACCACGAAGGGGCCGTGTCCCATGCGTGCGGACACGCCGAAGTTGCGGGGCACCCCGCCGATGAGGAAGCCGGGCTCACGGCCCGCGTGGTCTAGGATCCAGGCCAGCATGCTGGCGGTGGTGGTCTTGCCGTGGGTGCCGGCCACTGCCAGCACCCGCCGCCCGGCGAGCACGTGGCGGTACAGCCAGGCGGGGCCGGACTCGAGCGGGCGCTTCTCCTCCAGCAGCCGTTCTACCGCCGGGTTGCCGCGGGTCATGGCGTTGCCCACCACCACCTCGTCGAAGTGCGCATCGAGCTGCGCCGCGTCGAAGCCCTCGGTGAGCGCGATGCCGGCGGCGGCGAGCTGCTCGCTCATGGGCGGGTAGATGCCCTGGTCCGCGCCGCTCACCTGGTGGCCGAGCTCCCGCGCCAGCAGCGCGAGGCCGCCCATGAAGGTCCCGCACACGCCGAGCACGTGGACTTTCATGCCATGCCCGGGAACAGGGCCTGCATGATGGTCACGGACAGCACGTAGAAGACGAGGGCGACGACGATCCCCAGCGGCAGCGGCGCGGACAGGGCGTGGCGCAGCACGTGGCCGCTGACGGCCAGGTTCCACCCGAGCAGCAGCAGGAACAGCAGCCCGGGCAGCCCGCTGGCAGCCCCCTCGTCCAGGCTGCCGTGCAGCCACGCGGTCACGGGCAATGCCGCCATGCCCACCACCACGTCGGCGCCCGCCAGCGCCGTGAGCGTCTGCAGCCAGCGCGATTGCAGCCGGTTCACGTACAGCAGCGACACCGTCATGGCGCCGAGCAGCGCGGTGCCCGTCACGGCGGCCAGCAGGGCCTCGGGCAGCGGCATGCGGAAGGCGAACAGCACCACCCCCAGGAGCACGTGGCCGCCCAGGGTGAGGCCCATGAGCAGGGTGGAGACGGGCAGATCCTGAGGCCGCAGGCGCAGCAGCGCGATTTGCAGGAAGGGGTTTACGAGGGCGTACACGGGGGCGGGACGCTGGGTCTGCGGGCATCATACCCGTGGCCCGGGACGGCGAGGTTGCAGCCATGCGTATCGGAGTGGACCTGGGTGGTAGCAAGATCGAGGGCGTGGCGCTGGACGCGCAAGGGCGCGAGCGCGCACGCCGCCGAGTGGCGACGCCGCGGGGCGACTACGGCGCCATCGTCGAGGCGGTGGCGTCGCAGGTGGAGGCGCTGGAAGCCCGGGTGGGCGGACGCGGCAGCGTGGGCGTGGGGATCCCCGGCACGATCTCCGCCGCCACGGGCCTGGTGAAGAATGCCAACAGCACCGAGCTCATCGGCAGGCCCCTGGACCGTGATCTGAGCGCGCGGCTGGCGCGGCCGGTGCGCCTGAGCAACGACGCCAACTGCTTCGCCGTGTCGGAGGCCCGGGACGGGGCGGGCGCCGGCGCGGCGGTGGTGTTCGGGGTGATCCTGGGCACCGGCGTTGGCGGCGGCGTGGTGGTGCACGGGCGGGTCATCGAGGGGGTCAACGGCATCGCCGGCGAGTGGGGTCACAACCCGCTGCCGGCGCCCGGCGACGGCGAGCGCCCCGGACCGGCCTGCTACTGCGGCCGCGCGGGCTGCATCGAGACCTGGCTGAGCGGGCCGGGGCTCGTGCGGGACCACCTGGCGCGCACGGGTCGACGCCTGGAGGCGGCCGCCATCGTCGCCGCCGCGGCCGCCGGCGACGGGGCCGCGGAAGTCGCCCTGCAGGCCTACGAGGACCGCCTGGCGCGGGGCCTCGCGGGCGTCATCAACGTGCTGGACCCGGACGTGGTGGTGCTGGGCGGGGGCCTGTCGAAGCTCGCGCGTCTCTACCACAACGTGCCTGCGCTGCTGGCGCGGCACGTGTTCTCCGACCGGGTCGACACGCGCCTGGTACCACCGGTTCACGGGGACGCCGGCGGCGTGCGCGGCGCCGCCTGGCTGTGGCCAGGGGAGGGTGAGTGAGGACCACTCGAAGCCTGTGAAAGATTCGCCTGCCCTCGCAGCAGGCGTGGCGATTCTTTCACAGGCTCTCAGCACTGCTCCCAGGGCAGACCGTGGTAACGCCAGCCGCCCACGGTGCCCCGGTGACGGTGGTCGTCCAGCTCGCCCTCGAAGCCCTCGTCCACGAAGTAGACCTCGCTGAAGCCCGCCTCCAGCAGGGCCTTGCCCGCGTCGATGGAGCGCTTGCCGCTGCGGCAGATGAGCACCACCGGTGCACCGCCGATCTCGTCGTGGGAGGTGGCGCCGCCCAGCATCACCTTGCGCACGTCGGTGACGAAGTGCGGGTTCACGGTCCAGTCGGGCTCGTCGATCCAGGCCACGTGGATGGCGCCCGTGGGGTGGCCCACGAAGAGGTATTCCATGGTGGAGCGGATGTCCACCAGCACCGCGCGAGGATTGCCCTGCACCAGGGCGTGGGCCTCCTTCGCGGGCAGGGGCTTGGCGTGCAAGGCGGTCATGGGGGGTCGGTTCCTGGGCGGGAGGGCCGTCACTATAGGACCCGGCGGCGCGGATTCAAGCGCCCGCCCGGCGCTCGCCTCCCGCCGGCTTTGGCGTTACCTTGCCTGCCGGATCCGTCCTCCTGACGCCGCGATGCATGCCCCGCACCTCCACAACCTGCAGCAGACCGCCTCCGTGGCGGCCCTGTTCTGGGGGCTGTGCCTGGTGCTGGTCACCCTGGAGGCCACCCTGGGGGAGAACCTGGTGAGCTCGGGATTGTTCTTCCTGTCCGTGCCCGCCCTGGTGACCGGGCTGTTCTGGGCCAACCGCTCGCTGCTGCGCACCCGCGCCCGGCTCGTGGCGCTGGCCACCCTCACGGTGTCGGTGTTCGTGTACGCCACGGTGATCCTGCTGCTGGGGCTGCTGGCCGCGGCCAAGCTCAAGTCCCTGCTGCTCTACGCCTGAGGACCTTGGCCATGAGCCTGGCGGCATGACCACCCCCGCCGCCGCGGCCGCACGCCGCGCCCGCGCCATCTTCGAGCGCGACATCCGCTTCAACGCCCTGCTCGGGCTCACCGTGGACCACCTGGACAGCGAGCGCGCGAGCATGCGCTTCGACTGGCGCGAGGATCTCATGGGCAACCACCTGCGCCGCATCCTCCACGGCGGCGCCATCGCCACGGCCATGGACGCCACCGCCGCGCTGGTGGCCTTCACGGGCGTGCTGGAGCGGGTGGGCGCCCACGCGTCGCAGGAGGAGCTGGAGTCCGCCTTCGCGCGGCTCGGCACCATCGACATGCGCGTGGACTTCCTGCGCCCGGGCATGGGCAGGCATTTCGTCGCCAGCGCCCACCCGCTGCGCCAGGGCGGTCGCGTGGCGGTGATCCGCACGGAGCTGCACAACGACGACGGCGAGCTGATCGCGTCGGGGACGTGCACGTACATGGTGGGGTGAGGCTGTTGCGGCGAGGAGCCGGGCACCGGCCGGCGCGGCGGGTGTCGGTGGCTGGGTCGGACGGTGCGCGAGACCCGCTCCGCGAACACGTTTCCTGGGCGAGGCGGTGGTCCCCTGACGCGACACGCCGTGAACACGTCCATGTGGGCTTGAGCGCGCCGTCCCTGGCGCGCACGGT
>JBFHNV010000041.1:0-32870 GCA_041593595.1 Gammaproteobacteria bacterium | reverse complement strand
GATGCGCCACGGCGCGACGCTGGCAATCAGTCCCGTGAGCGCGGCAGCGGCAGGCCGGCGCGGGCGAGCGCCTCGCGCGCCCGGTCCGGGTAGTCGGTGATGATGCCGTCCACGCCCAGGGCGAGCATGCGGTCCATGTCCTGCGGCGCGTTCACGGTCCACACCACCACCCGCAGCCCCAGCGCCCGCGCCTCGGCGAGCCGCGCCGCGTCCAGATCGCGGTAGTCCGGCAGCCACGTGCGCCCACCCGCGGCGCGCACCATGCGCGGCACCGAGCCGTCGAACGCGTCCGCGTCCAGGCCCGCGGTCCACGGCGACGGCCCGTGGCCGCCGCCGCCGATGGTGTCCCCGTCCCCGTGCTGCTGGCTCAGGTGGCCGATGGCGATCGCCGGCGCCGTGCGCTGCACCTGCGCCGGCACCCGCCAGTCGAAGGACTGGATGGCGGCGTGCTGCTCCATCCCCGCCTCGCGCAGCACCGTCACCACCGCGTCGGCGAAGGGTTGCGGCGGTGGCGTGAGCGCGGGCGTCACCGGGCGCGATTTCACCTCCACGTTCAGGCGCACCCCGGCGCGGCGGGCGAGATCGATCACCTCCGCGAGGGTGGGGATGCGTGCGCCGGGCGCCGGCACCTGCTCCGGGAACCTGCGCGCGACCGGGGACCCGGGCCGCGCGGCGCCCACGTCGTAACGGCGCAGGGCCTCCAGGGTGAGCGACATGACGGGGACGCGCTCGTCCGGGGAGACCCATGCACCCGTCGGGTCGCGGGTGGTGTCCGGGTTGAGGGTGGGGTCGTGGTGCACCACCACCACGCCGTCGCGGGTGAGCGCCACGTCCAGCTCCAGCGTGTCCACGCCGATGTCCAGGGCCCGCGCGAAGCCCGCCAGGGTGTTCTCCGGCGCGAGGCCGCGAGCGCCCCGGTGGCCCTGGATCTCCACCGCCCGCGCCGTCACGGCGGCGTTCAGGCCAGGGCGCCGCAGGCGCGCTGGATGCGCAGGCAGGCGTCCTCGAGCTGCTCGGTGGCCAGGGCGTAGGAGATGCGGAAGAACGGTGACATGCCGAAGGCGGCGCCGTGCACCGCCGCCACGCCCTCGCGGTCCAGAAGGTACGTGACGAAGTCCTCGTCGTTCGCGAGCGCCTTGCCCTCGGAAGTCCTGCGGCCGATCACGCCGCTGCAGTCCACGTACAGGTAGAAGGCGCCGCCGGGCGTCGCACAGTGCAGACCGCTCGACTGGTTGAGGATGGACAGCGCGACATCGCGGCGTTCCTGGAACACGGCGTTGTGCTTCGCGATGAAGGACTGATCGCCGTCCAGCGCCGCCACGCCGGCCCACTGGCTGATGGTGCACGCGCAGCTCGTGGACTGGGATTGCACCTTGATCATGGCGTCGATGAGGGTCTTCGGCCCGGCGGCGAAGCCGATGCGCCAGCCGGTCATGCAGTAGGCCTTGGACAGCCCGTTCACGACGAGCGTGCGCTCGTGAAGGTCCGGCGCGACCTGGGCGATGGTGTGGAACGCGGCGCCCTCGTAGATCACGTGTTCGTAGATGTCGTCGGTCATGACCCACACGCGCGGGTGCGCGCGCAGGACCTCGGCGATGTCCTCCAGACTCGCGGCATCGATCAGCGCCCCCGACGGGTTACTCGGGCTGTTCAGGAGCAGCCACTTGGTCTTCGACGTGATGGCTGCCTCCAGCGCCGCGGGCGAAAGGGCGAAGCCGCGGGCCGGGTCCGTGTCGACGAACACCGGCTCGCCGCCGCCGAGGCGCACCATGTCGGGGTAGCTCACCCAGTAGGGCGTCGGGATGATCACCTCGTCGCCCGGATCCAGCGACGCCATGAAGGCGTCGTACAGGGCCTCCTTGCCGCCGGTGGTGATGACCGTCTGCGCGGGCGCGTAGTCGAGACCGTTCTCGCGCTTGAACTTGCGGCACACGGCCTCGCGCAGCTCCGGGATCCCGCCCTGGGGCGCGTAGCGGGTCCGGCCCCGGTCCATCGCCTCCACCGCCGCGGCGCGGATATGGGCAGGCGTGTCGAAGTCGGGCTCGCCGGCGGCCAGCGCGAGCACGTCGCGGCCCTCGCGCTCGAGCTCCGCGGCGCGGGCGGCGATGGCCCGGGTGGGTGATGCCTTGATGCGGCCGAGGCTGCGGGCAACGATGGACATGATTCTGCTTCTCCGGGTCCGTGGCGTGGCAGCCGGCTCGGCGCGCAGGCACCGGGCGTGGCACACATCGCGCCGTGCCGGCCGGCGCGGCATCGGCACGGGCAGTGTCGCCCGCCCGCGTGCGGCATTCAACGATCGCGCGCGCCGGGCCTCCGGCGTTGCGCCTCCCGCGGCCACGGGCCAGAATCCGAAGTCCACCACAAGAACGAGGAGGGGCATAACACCATGAAAAGAATCTACATCGCGGCCGTCGCCGCGCTCGCCGTTGGCGCGGCGTCCACGGCGAGCGCGCAGAGCTTCTTCCGCATCGTGAGCGGCAGCGCTGGCGGCAACTACTTCCCCATGGCGGGCGTGCTCGCCAATGCCATCAGCAACCCGCCGGGCTCGCGCCCCTGCGAGAAGGGCGGCCCCTGCGGCGTGCCGGGCCTCATCGCCATCGCCCAGTCCGCCAACGGCTCGGTGGCCAACGTGAACGCGATCCAGTCCGGCACCGCGGAGTCGGGCCTCGCACAGTCGGACGTGGCCTACTGGGGCTTCAACGGCACGGGTGTGTTCGAGGGCAAGCCGAAGCTGGACAAGCTGCGCTTCCTCGCGAGCCTCTACCCGGAGCACATCCACGTGGTGCTGCCGAAGAACTCGCCGGTGCAGCGACTCGAGGAGCTGGAGGGCAAGAAGATCGGCGTGGGCCTGCCGGCTTCCGGCGCCCAGGTGGGCGCGCTGCTGATCCTGAACGCCGTGGGTCTCGAGAAGAACAAGAACTTCCAGGCCGAGGAGCTGAACACCGCACAGTCCGCCGAGCGCATCCAGGACGGCCAGCTCGACGCCTTCCTCACGGTCACCGGGGCGCCCTCGTCGGGCATTGCCCAGCTCGCCTCGGTGGCGGGCCTACGCCTCCTGTCCATACCGAGGGACGTGCAGGACAAGGTGATCGAGCAGGCGCCCTTCTACTTCTCGTCGCCCATCCCGGCCAACACCTACGAGGGGCAGGACTACGACGTGAGCACCCTCGCGGTGGGGGCCCAGTGGCTGGTGTCGGCTGAGCAGCCCGACGAGCTCGTCTACGGCATCACCAAGGCCCTGTGGAGCGACGTCACCAAGAAGCTGCTCAAGCACCATGCCAAGGGCAAGGACGTGACCCTGGAGACGGCGCTCGGCGGGCGCGGCATCCCGCTGCATCCGGGCGCGGAGCGCTATTACAAGGAAGTGGGTCTGATCAAGTAACCGGCCCGGCCTGACGACAGCCAGCGCCCGGGCGGCCGCGCGCCGCCCGGGCGCCTCGCCGGCGCCCGCGTGACGCCGGCCCCGAGCGCGCCCCGCGGCGCGGCACCGCGCACCCACGGCGGGTTACTCCATGGCGGATCAGCGCTCCAGCATCGACCAACGCCGGGCGGAGGAGCTCGAGGCCCGCTACGACCCGGAGATGAGCTTCCGGGACACGGCGTCCTTCGTGCGCCGGCTGGTCTACGTCACCCTCGTCGGGCTCGGCATCTACCACTACTACACCGCCGGCTTCGGCATCCCCCGGGAGCAGTGGCACAAGGGCATCCACATGGGTGTCGTGCTGTGCATGATCTTCTTCGTCTTCGGTCGCACCCGGAAGAGCCACACGGAGCCGCCGCGCCACACCTGGTGGCGTCCGGGCAACGTGCCCCTGTACGACTGGGTGCTCGGCTTCGCCGCGCTCGTCTCCGCGCTCTACATCCCCGTCACCTTCACCGGCGTGGACGTGACCCTGCTCGGCTACCACCTCGAGTACCCGGAGCTCAACTTCCGCATCGGCAATCCCAACTTCACGGATCTGCTGTTCGGCACGGTGCTCACCGTCACCATCTTCGAGGCGGCCCGTCGCGCCATGGGACCGGTGCTGCCGATCATCGTCGGCGTGTTCGTCATCTACGCGCTCTACGGCAGCAACGCGCCGTTCCAGGTGCTGGTGGTGCCGGACGTCAACTGGTCGCAGCTGCTGAACCACATCTACCTCACCACCGAGGGCATCTACGGCCCGCCCATCAAGGTCATCTCCACCTTCGTGTTCCACTTCGTGCTGTTCGGCGTCATCGCCCAGCGCATGGGTCTCGGGCAGTTCTTCATCGACGTGGCCCAGGTGCTGGCGGGTCGCTTCTCCGGCGGGCCCGCCAAGGTCAGCGTGCTGGCCTCGTCCCTGTTCGGCACCATCTCGGGCTCGTCCATCGCGAACACCGTCACCACCGGCTCGCTCACCATCCCGGCCATGAAGCGCATCGGCTACCCGGGGCACTTCGCCGGCGCCGTGGAGGCGGCCAGCAGCACCGGCGGGCAGATCACGCCGCCCATCATGGGCGCGGCGGCGTTCCTGATGGTGGAGTTCCTGGAGATCCCCTACACCACCATCATCGTGGCCGCCGCGGTGCCCGCGCTGATGCACTACGTCGCGGTGTTCGCCATCGTGCACTTCGAAGCGAAGCGCCTGGGCCTGCGCGGTCTCGCGCCGGACGAGATCCCGAGAATCTGGCAGGTGCTGAAGGCCGGCTGGCCGACGGTCATCCCGCTGATCATCCTCATCACGGTGCTGTTCAGCGGCTACACGCCGTACTACGCGGCGTTCTCCGGGATCACCGCGTGCATCGTCATCGGCTTTCTCAACCCGCGCCACCGGCTCACCGTGCGCGATCTCTTGGACGCCTTCTACATGGGCTCGAAGTACGCGCTGGCCGTCGGTGCGGCCGGTGCGGCAGTGGGCATCGTGGTGGGCGTGATCACGCTGACCGGCGTCACCTTCCGCCTCGGCTTCATGGTCACCCAGAGCGCGCTCAACACCGCGGAGGTGTTTCACGCCTTCTTCGCGTTCCTGCCCTTCGAGCTGTTCACCATCGAGAACGCGACGCTGTTCATCTCGCTGGTCTACATCGCCATGGCCTGCGTGCTCATGGGGGCGGGTCTGCCCACCACGGCGCTCTACATCATGCTCTCGGCCATCGCCGCGCCGGCGCTCGGCAACCTGGGTGTGCCGGCGCTGGCGGCGCACCTGTTCGTGCTCTACTACGGCGTGCTGGCGGACATCACGCCGCCGGTGTGCACGTCCGCGTACGCTGCCGGCGGCATCGCCGGCGCCAACCCCTTCCGCACCGGGCTCACCGCCTTCAAGCTGGGCAACGCCAAGGTGATGGTGCCCATGGTGTTCGTGTACTCGCCCGCGATGCTGCTGGTGCTCGACGACTACTTCACATGGGGCGAGTTCGTGCACACCACCGGCACCTGCATTCTGGGCATCGTGATGCTGGGCTCGGCCCTGGTGGGCTACATGTTCCGGCCCATGGGCGTGCCGGCGCGGCTGCTGCTCGGAGTCGCTGCCATCCTCATGGTGGCGCCGGACTGGCAGGCCAACGTGTGGGCGGTGGCGCTGGCGGCGCCGGTGCTGCTGGCCCAGGTGGTGGGCTGGCAGCGGGAACGCGCCGCCGCCGCGTCACCGCCTGCCTGACCTCGCACAGTGCCCGGTTCGCACAATCAGGCTCGGGACAGCAAATGGCACATGCGCCTGTCAATCCTCATCGCGTGTTTCTGAGCTACTCGCGATCGAATCGTCGGGCATGCCAGACGATGTTCTACCTGTTGCGCGACGCCGGACACTACCGCTCGATAGTTGGAGCGGTGGGGCGCTTCTTGAAATCCGAATATCGCCGCAGCGTGCCCGAAGGGCCGCAGAGGGTCGATCTCGATCGTTCAATGTTGCGGCGCCACATGAAACAGGCGCCGCATCCCCGGATCGCAAAATGGCCTTGTGTCAGCGCTCAGCGGAGCAGATACCGTCCTCGTCACATCGTCTCACCGGCCGCGCAAGACTGCCCGGCTCTCCCAATCCAGCCATTTTCTGGCATGGTCGTGTCGGTAGGAGCGGGCCGGCCCGCTGCGTAGTCGTCTCCCGCGTATTGCGCCGCGCCATGGTGCTGAGTTCGAGAGGCCGGGGTGGCGCCGGACGCGCCGGTTTTGGTGGGATCACTTCCGAGCGGGATCCCGCTTTCGTTCGGACACGTAGCATGGCGTATCGGTGGCCCGGTGCAGCTCATTCAGCAGGCCGTCGGCCGTGATCACGGTGGTCTTCCGGAGGGGGTATCCAGTAGCCGCCACCGCGCGCGCAACCCACGTATTGCAGGTGTTGGAAGCATAAAACAATCCCTCCGCTCGATAGAAGCGACTCCTGCCATAAAGCCCCGGCTCGAGGGCGATCAGCCCACCGTCCGGTGTCCGTGCGAACGTCTCGACGAGGTGGTCCAGGAGGCGCCCATAGCCGCTCGCCGGTACGGTCACGGTAACCACCGTGCTGTCGGGGAAATGGGCTCGCAGGTTGCGGTTCGGTATCGCCACGATGTGGAGCACAGCGTCGGTCGGGTAGAGGACCGCGCGCAAAGCGAGCGACATGGTGGGCTCCGGTGCTCGGTAGAACGCAGCATCGCCCCAGCCAAGCTCCACGAGGCTTGCCGCGCTTAGGCTGTCGGCGAGCTCCGGAAGGCGTTCTTCGAGATCGCGGGCGCGGACGACAACGCCCGTGTGCCAACCGTGCCCGACGACACTGAACTCCCGCTGCGGCCCACATGAACCCGGCGGCATGACGTCATCTGGGGGCACAGCACAGGCGCAGAACAGCAGCGCAACCAGGCTTACAGCATGATGGATGGTGCTGCCAGCGGGTCGACGCACCGAAACTGGCCTGGTCAGATAGCCATACCGGCGACCCCATGTACTACGGCGATCGCGGCGTGCGGCGCATCGCCAATGGAGGGTCAGAGCTCGCATCCCCACGCTCGGTCCTTGCGGCAGAAAATTCGCCCTGACATCGACAGCCTTTAGCACCGCGGGTTGCGCCCGATGATATTCGGGCGGCCGACCTTGGGGAGGATTTCTGTCCGCAGCCATACGATTCACAGCTCGGTCTACGTCAAGGTCAGCTCCGCCATGAACGCATCTATCGTGCGACCAGTCTCATCGAACTGTATCAGCCTCCGGGTCTCCCCGTGTGCGCCGCAGCGCAGCGATGCCTGGATTTTCAGACCAACCCAATCGCCGTCTGCGGCCTCCGGACTCCCGCAAGTGGGTCGGTCCGTGCCGTCATGGGACCTGTGAGTACGACGGGCGGTCATCGTGCAGCATCGTCGGTCGGCACCGTTGTGTGTCCGGCTGACCCGGCAATCGCGTTGTCCTGACTCCTCGCGCAACGCTCTCCTGAGCACCGCGCCCCCCGTCCGTCGCGCCGCCGTCGCGTGGCTGCCCGGGGTGCGCTCTGGCTTCGGCTACGCCGATCGGCCCGCACCCGGCCGAGGTGTCAGTCCCATCTCCACTCGATGTAAGCCGCCGCCGACACCACCCGGACCTACGGCCACCATCCCGCGAGCGCAAGCGACTGCAATCTTGTTTGGATGCTTCCCTGTCAACAGTAAGCGGTTGCCCTTTCGGTTCAGGCGACGCAAACAGCGATCGGCAATGGCGAGATACTCTGGCTCGGCCGCTGCCTGCCTCGCTTCGATGTACTTGCTCAACCGTATTGCTCGGTAGCGGCGCTGACTGGCCTCGATGAATGCTGTTCGCTATTGCCGGCTGCCTTGTCGGACAATTCCCAGGCGGTTCGGCTTGCCATCGGATGCGTACTCCCGAATCTGCAAGCCGACCCAGGTGCTTCCTACGGTATTGTGGACACTCTGAACCAACGGTTCAGGGGGGGGCGATGGCGAGGCCAGGGTCTGAAACGACTGGTCAGCACTAGCAGCGGGCCACGCGCGGCGCGGTCCAGGGGAGGATCCCATGCCCGAAAAGCAGGCCGTAACCCGTCACTACACCCACGGCCGCCTGCTCGACGCCATCCGCGACGGCCTGGCGAGGCTCGGCAAGTCTGCCGACGACTTGCAGGTGGACGACCTGGCTCCGGTGGACGAGTTCCACATCGGCGGCCGGCAGGCGACGCAAGCGTTCCTCGACCAGCTCGGCATCGCCGGCGACCACCACGTGCTCGACGTGGGGTGCGGCCTCGGCGGCGGCAGCCGCTTCGCCGCCTCGCGGTACGGGTGCCGGGTCACGGGCATCGACCTGACGCCGGAGTACGTCGCCACCGGCAACGTGCTGTGCGAGTGGGTCGGGCTTCATGACCGGGTCCGCCTGCAGGTGGAGGACGCCGCGGCGCTGCCGCACCCGGACGGCGCCTTCGATCGCGCCTGGATGATGCACGTGGGCATGAACGTCGCCGACAAGCACGCGCTCGCCCGGGAGCTTCACCGGGTGGTCTGCCCGGGCGGGAAGGTGGGGGTCTACGACGTGATGCAGGTCGGCGAGGGCGAGCTGGAGTTTCCCGTGCCCTGGGCCTCGGAGGCGAGCGGGAGCTCGGTCTCGCCGCCGGCGGTGTACCGCGCCGCCCTGGAGGCCGCGGGCTTCCGGGTCGTGGCGGAGCGCAACCGGCGCGAGTTCGCCCTCGAGTTCTTCGCCCAGCTCCAGGCGAAGACCGCGGGCGCGGGCGGGCCGCCGCCGCTGGGGCTGCACGTGCTGATGGGCGAGACGGCGCCGGGGAAGATGAAGAACATGATCGGCAACGTCGCGCGCAACCTGATCGCCCCCGTGGAGCTGATTGCCGAGAAGCCCGGCTGACCGCGAACCGGGCGCGCTCAGTGATTCAATGCCGGCCCCGCCCGGCGTAGCATGATTCGCCTGTCGCGGCCCGGGGTCGTGGCATGAGCGAGCAGCTTCTTGATCTCGATGCGCACCTGCGGCGCCTGAACGCTCCCGGCGTCACCCGCCTCCGTGCTCCTCCGGTGGCAGCTCGCACGCCGCGCGCGTCCTGCGGTGCAGCGCCGCCTTGGCCAGCAGGTGGGCGCTCACCGGCGCGGTCGCGAACAGGAAGGCCACGATCAGCACCTCGCCCAGCGTGGTGCCCTTGCCCGAGAGCCACAGGCCCGAGGCGAGTGCCAGGCTGCCGACCCCCAGCGTCGTCGCCTTGGTCGGCGCGTGCAGCCGGGTGTAGAAGTCGGGAAAGCGCACCAGGCCGATGGCGCCGATGAGCGTGAAGGCGGCGCCGAACACCAGCAGCAGCGAGACCAGGGCTTCGATCATGGTGTCCTCCCGTATGCGCTGCGATTCACGAGCGCCTACTCGATCACGTCGCCGCGCAGCAGGTGCTTCGCCAGCGCCACGGTGCCGACGAAGCCGAGCAGCGCGATGAGCACCGCAGCCTCGTAGTAGAGCTCGCTGCCGATCTCGACGCCGTAGACGAGCATCAGCGCCACGGTGTTGATGTAGAGCGTGTCGAGGGCGAGCACGCGGTCCTCGGTGTCCGGCCCGCGCACGAGCCGGAACAGCACCAGCACGAAGGCCGCGACGAGCATCACCTTGGCCGCCAGGAGCGCGAGACTCAGCATCCGAAGATCTCCTTGATGGGCGCCTCGTAGCGTTGTTTCACCGTCTCGACGAGCGCCGCCTCGTCGTCGCAGGCGAGGTAGTGGACGATCAGGTGCCGGCGATCGGCGGAGAGCTCCGCGGACACGGTGCCGGGGGTGATCGAGACGGTGTTCGCGAGCGCCGTGATCGCGAAGTCGTTCTCCATGTCGAGCGGGATGCGCACGAAGCCCGGCCGCAGGGAGCGCGCGGGCCCGAGCACCAGCACGGCGACGCTGAAGTTCGCCAGCACGATGTCCCACAGCACCAGCGCGACGAAGGCGAGCAGGGCCCGCGGGCGCGACAGCGGTACCCACTCGGGCCAGAAGCGCCGGGTGAAGGCCGGCAGGCCCAGCGCCAGCGCCGCGCCGAGCAGCAGGTGGCCCGGCGACGCCGAGCCCTGCAGCAGCAGCCAGGACGCCAGCAGCAGCACGCTGGTGACGGGGTGCGGCACGAGCCGGCCGAGCGCGCTCATCTCGCCGTCCCCGCGACGGAGGCCGGGATCCCGACGCCCTCGTTGGCGAGCACCGCCTCCACGTACGCGCCGCGGTCGCGGAGCTGATCCGCGGTCGCCGTCGTCCAGGTCTCGAGCGGGTGCGCCATCGCCACCAGCACTGCGGCCGCGCCGAGGAGCGCGATTGTGGGGCCGACCTCGGCGAGGCGCGCCGGCGGCCCGGGTGCGGGTGCATCGCCCGTGCTCCAGAACAGCGCGCTCGCGGCGCGGCTCAGGCTCACCAGGGTGAGCAGGCCGGAGCCGAGCACCACCGCCCACATCCACGTCGCCCACGGCGTGTCCAGCGCGGCCTGCAGCAGCATCACCTTGGTGAGGAAGCCGCTCGTCGGCGGCAGCCCGGCGATGGCCACGAAGCCTACGAAGAACAGGGTGCCGAGCAGCGCCGGCTGCGCCACCGCCTGGCCCAGGTCGAGCCGGTCGTCCGTCTCGCCGCGCTGGCGCGCGATCAGGTCCGCGAGCAGGAAAAGCCCGCCGGTGATCAGCGTGCTGTGCACCAGGTAGAACAGCGACGCGGCGATGGCGTCGCGGGTGAGCAGGCCGACGCCTGCCAGCAGCGTGCCCACGGAGATCACCACCAGGTAGGCCACCGCGGCGCGCAGCGCCGGCGCGGCCAGCAGCCCCAGCGTGCCGAGCACGATGGTGGCGAAGGCGAGTGGCAGCAGCCACGGCTCGACGATCGAGTCGAAGTCGCCGGCGCCGTCGCCGGCGTAGATCAGCAGGTGCACCCGCACGATGGCGTACACGCCGACCTTGGTCATGATCGCGAACAGGCACGCCACCGACGCCGCGCAGGCGCGGTACGCCTCCGGCAGCCAGAAGCCGAGCGGCACCAGCGCCGCCTTGAGGCCGAAGACCACCAGCAGCAGCAGCCCGCCCGCGCGCGCGAGCCCGGACGCGTCCGCGCCGCCGAGCGCCACGCGCCCGGCGAGGTCGGCCATGTTCAGCGTGCCCGCGGTGGCATAGACGATGCCGAGCGCGACCAGGAACAGGGCCGAGCCGGTGAGGTTCAGCAGCACCACGTGCAGGGCCGCGCGGGTGCGCGCCGGGTTCGCGCCGTGCATCAGCAGGCAGTACGAGGCGATGAGCAGCACCTCGAAGAACACGAACAGGTTGAACAGGTCGCCGGTGAGGAAGGCGCCGTTGACGCCCAGCAGCTGGAACTGGAACAGGGCGTGGAAGTGCGGCCCCCGCGCGTCGTCGCCGGCGCTCGCGTAGACCACGCTGGCCGAGGCGAGCACCGCGGTCACCGCGAGCATGAGCGCGCTCAGGCGGTCGAGCACCAGCACGATGCCGTAGGGCGCCGGCCAGTCGCCGAGGTAGTAGACCCGCGGCGCGCCGGAGGCCGCCTCGAGCAGCGCGAGCGAGAGCGGCAGCAGCGCGAGGGTCGCGGCAACGCCGATGGCGCGCCTGAGCCCCGCGGGCGCGCGGTCGAGCGCGAGCAGCAGCGCGCCGGTGACGAGCGGCAGGAGCAGCGGGGCGATGATCCAGTGGCTCACTCGCGCTCCTCCGCGCCGTCCACGTGGTCGCTGCCGAGCTCGGCATGCGCGCGCACCGCGAGCGCGATGGCGAAGGCCGTCATGCCGAAGCCGATCACGATGGCGGTAAGCACCAGCGCCTGGGGCAGCGGGTCCGGCGGCGCGGCGAACCGCGCCAGCGCGAGCGGGGCGCTGTCCGGGGTCAGCCCGCCCGAGGCGAACAGGAACAGGTTCACGGCGTAGCTGAGCAAGGTCAGCCCGAGCACCACCGGAAAGGTGCGTGCGCGCAGCAGCAGGTACACCCCGCCCGTGACCAGGACGCCGACCACCGCCGCGAACGCGAGCGCCATCACGGCGTCTCGCCTCCACGCCCGCGCAGCACCGGCGTCGTGGCCAGCGGCGCGTTCAGCCGCCCGAGGCTCGCGAGCATCAGCATCACGGTGGCGACCACGGTGACGAACACGCCGAGGTCGAACAGCAGCGCCGTGGCGAGCTCGATCTCGCCGATCGCGGGCAGGTGCAGGTGGGTGAAGCTCGAGGTGAGGAAGGGGTGATCGAAGGCGAAGCTGCCGAGCCCCGTGGCCGCCGCAATCAGCAGCCCGAGCCCGATCAGCACCGGGTAGTTCCAGCCGAGGCGGCGCTGGGCGAGCTCGGAGCCGTCGGAGACGTACTGCAGGATGAGCGCCGTGCCCGCCACCAGCGCGGCGATGAAGCCGCCGCCGGGCAGGTTGTGCCCGCGCAGGAACAGGTACACCGCCACCAGCAGGGCGAAGGGCAGCAGCGGTCGCACCAGGGCGGCGAGGACCACCGGGTGGCGGTCCGCCGAGAACGGCCGGCCGTCCTCGTCGCGGCTGGGGATCCGCACACGGGCCGAGGCGAGCATCGCCATCAGGCCCACCGCGGCGATGCCGAGCACCGTGATCTCGCCCAGGGTGTCGAAGCCGCGGAAGTCCACCAGGATCACGTTCACCACGTTGGTGCCGCCGCCGCCAGGCTTCGACTCGGCGAGAAAGAACTCGGAGATGCTCCCGGACGGGCGCGTGAGCATCGCGAAGGTGATCGCGGCCATCGCGCCGCCGGCGGCGAGCGCGAAGACCGCGTCTCGCACCTTGCGCCAGCCCGGGAGCGCAGGCGGGGTCCGCGGCGGCAGGAAGAACAGCGCGAGCAGGATCAGGATCACCGTGGTGAACTCGACCAGCAGCTGCGTCATCGCCAGGTCGGGCGCCGAGAAGAGCACGAACAGCAGCGAGACCATGAGCCCCGCGACGCCCACCGCAACCACCGCCGCCACTCGATGGCGGTGCAGGGCCACCGTGAGCGCGGCGCCGAAGACGAGGATCGCGCCTACCACGGCGGGCACGAAGTCGATCGGGCCGCCGGGCACGGGGCCGGCGAGCGGCGTCCCCCACAGCCCGACGCCGAGCGCGACCAGCGCGCTCGCCACCAGCGCGGCCATGTAACGCTGCAGGGAGCCGTTCTCGATGCGCGCGTCGAGCAGCTGGGCGAGCCGGATCAGGCGGTCCAGCAGCGCCTCGGTGGTGCTGCGCCCGCTCATGGGCGGGAACACGCTGTCGTGCAGCGCGAGGATGCGCCAGCGCAGCACGTACACGACCATCCCTCCGCCGAAGGCGACCAGCGTCATCGCGAAGGCGGTGTTGAAGCCGTGCCACGGCGCGAGGTCGATCACCGGCAGCGGCCCCTGCAGCACCGCGCCGGCGGCGACCTCGAGCAGCGGGCCGACGGTCCACGCCGGCGCGACGCCCACCGCGATGCACAGCGCCACCAGCACCTCGACCGGCACCTTCATCCAGCGCGGCGGCTCGTGGGGCGTGCGGTCCAGCCCCACGGGCTCGCCGTTGAAGAACACGTCGTGGATGAAGCGGCAGGAGTAGGCCACCGAGCCGATCCCCGCGAGCACCGCCGCCACCGGCAGCACCATGGCGGCGCCGCCCAGCCAGCGGAGATCCAGCGCCTCCTGGAAGAACATCTCCTTGCTGATGAAGCCGTTGAGCAGCGGCACCCCCGCCATCGCCGCGGTGGCGACCATGGCGAGCACCGCGGTGTGGGGCATGTACTGGAACAGGCCGTTGAGCTTGCGCATGTCGCGCGAGCCGCACTCGTGGTCGATGATGCCGGCGGCCATGAACAGGGAGGCCTTGAACACCGCGTGGTTCACGATGTGGAACACTCCGGCGACGGCACCGAGCGGGGTGCCGATGCCGAACAGCAGCGTGATGAGGCCGAGGTGGCTGATGGTGGAGTAGGCCAGCAGGCCCTTGAGGTCGTGCTGCCAGAGCGCGAAGTAGGCGGCGATCAGCAGCGTGGCGAGGCCCACCACGCTCACCAGCGCGAACCACTCCTCGGTGCCGGAGAACACCGGAAACAGCCGCGCGAGCAGGAAGATGCCCGCCTTCACCATGGTCGCGGAGTGCAGGTACGAGCTCACCGGCGTCGGCGCCGCCATGGCGTGGGGCAGCCAGAAGTGGAATGGGAACTGCGCGGACTTGGTGAAGGCGCCGAGCAGGAACAGCACCAGCGCCGGCAGGTAGAGCGGGTGCTCACGGATCACGTCCGCGTGCGCGAGGACCTCGCTCAGCTCGAAGCTGCCCGCCATGTGGCCGAGCAGCAGCACCGCCGCGAACAGCGCGAGCCCGCCGCCGCCGGTGATGAACAGCGCGAGGCGCGCGCCCTGGCGCGCCTCGGTCTCGTGGCGCCAGTAGCCGATGAGCAGGAACGACGCGAGGCTGGTCAGCTCCCAGAACACGAGCAGCAGCAGCAGGTTCTCCGAGAGCACGAGCCCGAGCATCGCGCCCTGGAACAGCAGCAGGAAGCCGTAGAAGCGCCCGGTGGCGTCCTCGGGCGTCAGGTAGTAGCGCGCGTAGAGGATGACCAGCAGGCCGATGCCGAGGATCAGCAGGCCGAACAGCATCCCCAGTCCGTCGAGGCGCAGCGTGAGGTGGAAGCCGAGCGCGGGCAGCCACTCGCCGCCGGCGAACAGCACCTCGCCGCCGAACACCGCCGGCGCGAGGCTCCCGAGGAGGGCGAGCGCGGTGCCGGTGACGGCGGCGGCGGGCACGGCGGGATTGAGGCCGGCGCGCGTGCCGAGCGCCGGGAGCAGGGCACCGAGGAAGGGGATGGCGACCAGGACGGCCAGCACGGCGAAGGTCTCCTTCAGGTCATTGCGTGCCGGGCCCCGTGTCGCCGGGACCAGAAGCGCCCCTAGGGTAATCCAACTTGCGGGAGGCGGTCGCCACCGACCTGTCGCGTACCTGCTCGCCGGCCGCCATCGCCAGCGCCGGTCTGCGCGGCGATCTCGCGTCGCCGCGGCTCCCTCGGACTGGCTGTGCACCCAGCGCCCGCGGGTGCCGGGTGCGTGCGACACGCTGGTCGAGAGCCTGCGCGAGGAGCGCGATGCGGCGACGCGAACGCGGCCGTGACCCTCGCCCGGCAGTTTCACGACGACAGCGTGCTGCAGGCGGTCCGCGAGCGGTCGGGCACGCACTGGCGCTGCGGGACGGGGGTGACCAGGCCGGTTCGATTACGGAGCAGATCGCGAAGGACCTCGATCCCGACCAGCGGGCCGAGGCCGAGGCGATGCTCGCAGGCTGGTCGCCGGCACGATGTCCGGGCGCGGCGTCCACGTGAGCATATGGGGCGGCAGCGTGGCGCGCGCGGAATTGCCGCCAGTCGTCGTCGTCGCGGTCCTCCCGGCGATGGCCTCGGTCACGGCCGCACCAGCGGCGCATCCGGACCTCCTTCTCGTGGCCGCGCCAAGTCGGACTGGGTGCCTCCTACGGTATTGTGGACACTCTGAACCAACGGTTCAGGTCTCGCTGGTCAAACGGACGTTGCGGCGGGTCACCGCGGGTACCCGGCACCGGGAGGAGTTGCCGGAGGGGCAGCCCTGCCTGGACGCGTTGCGCAGGCACTTCGGCATCGAGCTGGACGCGCCCTACGAGGCCCTGCCCCCCTTCCCGCGGCCGGCGGGAAGGAGCGGCTGCGCCTGCAGGCCGCGGAGGCGTCCCGGCGCGGCATCTTCGGCGCCCCGTCGTTCATCGCCCGCGGCGAGCTTTTCTGGGGCAACGACCGCCTCGAGGACGCCCTGTGCTTCGCGCGGGCGCTCGCGGACTGACGGGGCCCCGCACCCGGCGCACGGCCTGCAGTGGGACCCGGTCACCGCCGTGCCCGCGTCGGAGGCCGGCCGTGACGGCCCCCGCGGCCTGACTCGAACGCAACAGCCTCCGGAGAACCCGGGGCGGTTCAGTCCCCGAACTGGAGCCGGGTGCGGATGATCTCCTCCAGATCCGCGTCCTCGAGGTGGGCTCGCATGTCGCGCAGCACCTCCTCGATCTCGGGAAGCAGGACGTTCTCGAGGGCACGCGCCCGCCGCTCCGTCCGGCGGTACTCGTCGACCAGCCTGAAGAGGTTGCCCGCGACCGCTGCGATCACGGCGGCGTCGCGCAGCATCTCCGAGAGCAGTGCCCGGCACCGCTCCGCCTCGGGCGAGGGCCACTCGGCACGCGGGCGCTCGGCCGGCTCGGAGGCCACCAGCTCGCCCTCGACGAGGCGCACGCCGAGGTAGATTCGCTCGGCGAGGCGCAGCTCGGCGTCTTCCAACCGCGGTGCCGGGTAGACCTGCACGCCGTGCAGGCCGTGGCGCATCGCGGCTCGCGCGATCGCCCCGCTCGCCTCCTTGTGACGCTCCGTGAACGCCGTCATCAGGCTCTCGTAGCGAGTGAGCTCGCGCAGGAGCCCGGCCGCGAGGAGCAGGCGCTTCTCGTCGAGGAAGTCGTAACCCTCGCGCACCAGCAGGCGCTCCTGCTCGAGCTCGAGCACTGCCGACTGGCTGGGAGCGAGATCGGTTCCGGTGATCGACATCTACCCGTCCAACGCGGCTTCGGAATCGCTCAGATGACGGCGGATCTGGTCGTCGTTCAAGCGGTGCAGCTCGGCCTGCGGCAGTGCCCTCAGCACCTCCCAGCCGACGCGCATCGTCTCCTCGAGCGTGCGTCGAGCCGTCTGCTGAACGAACTCGCGCTCGAAGCGGTCGCCGAACTCGAGGAAGTGCCGGTCGAGATCGGCGAGGCCCTCGTTGCCGACAACGCTCGCGAGCACCCGCACCTGCGCCGCGCGGGCGTAGGCCGCGTAGAGCTGCTGGGCGAGGGCGGGGTGATCGGCGTGGCTGAAGCCCTCCCCGGTACCGTCCTTCATCAGCCGCGACAGGCTGGGCAGGACCTTCACGGGAGGGTAGAGCCCGCGCCGGTCGAGATCCCGGTCGAGCACGATCTGCCCCTCGGTGATGTAGCCGGTCAGGTCCGGGATCGGGTGGCTGATGTCGTCGGCCGGCATCGTGAGAATCGGGAGCTGGGTCAGCGTTCCCGAGACCCCGCGGATGCAACCGGCCCGCTCGTAGAGGGTCGCGAGATCCGAGTACATGTACCCTGGATAACCCTTGCGGCCCGGGATCTCGGCGTGACTCGTCGCAACCTCGCGAAGGGCCTCGCTGTAGTTCGTCATGTCGGTCATGACGACGAGGACGTGCCGGCCCTCGAAGAATGCAAGGTACTCGGCCGCGGTCAACGCGAACCGCGGGGTGAGGAGGCGCTGCACGCTCGAGTCGCTCGCGAGGTTGAGGAACATCACGGTGTGCTCGAGCGCGCCGCTCGTCTCCATCGCCTGGCGAAACGACTCCGCCGTGTCGTGCGGAACACCGATGCCGACGAAGACGATGGAGAAGGAGTCCGCGCCCTCCCCGCGAAGCCGCGCATCGCGGGCGATCTGCACGGCCATGCGGTCGTGCGGGAGCCCACCGCCGGAGAAAATTGGCAGTTTCTGCCCGCGCACGAGGCTGTTCATGAGATCGATGGTGGACACGCCGGTCTCGATGAAGTCCCGCGGCCTCGCCCTGCGGGCGGGGTTGATCGCGAGTCCCTCGATGCGCAGGCGTCGCACAGCCGGCACCGGCGGCCCGCCGTCGATCACCCGCCCGACCCCGTCGAAGATGCGCCCGAAGAGCTCGGGTCCGACTGCGAAGCGCAGCGGCTCGCCGTGGAAGCGCACCCGCGTCGTGGACGGCGAGAGGCCCTCGGTGGTCTCGAGCACCTCCACCGCCATGTGGTCCTCGTCGATCGCGGTGATGCGCCCCAGCCGACGGCGCCCGTCCGGTCCGCTCACCTCGACCGCCTCGTTGAGACCGACGTCAACGTTGCGGCGCAGGAACAGCAGCGGCCCCTTGATGCTGGTGACAGTGCCGGTGACGGACAGCTCAGCCTGCATCGACGCCCACCCTCGTCCAGGGCGCGAAATCGGCCTCGAGGCGCTCGCGCAAGGCCTCGAACTGGCGCGCATCGTCCTCGCCGATCTCCTCGCCCATGCGCTGCAGCCCCCGAACCACCGGCAGCGTCGACAGCTCCGCAACGTCCGCGCCCGCTTCGACCGCGTCTTCCGCGAGCTCGATGAAGCGCGCGATGAGCCGCATCATCCGCACCTGGCGCGCCGGCGAGCAGTACCGGTCGACGGGCGAGATCGCGGACTGACGGAGGAAGCCCTCGGCCACGATCTGCGCGCAGAGCAGGACGAGCTGCTGACGCATCGGCAGCGCTTCCTTGCCGACGATCCGGGCCATGCGATCGAGACGGGCCTGCTGCTCGAGCAGGGTCAGGAACTTGCGGCGCGTCTCCGGCCACTGCGAGTCGCCGTGCGACTGCCACCACGCGGTGAGCGCGCCGACGTCCTCCGAGTACGACTGCAGGGGATGGATCGCGGGGTAGAAACGGGCCTGGGCGCGCACGCGATCGAGCGCCCAGAAGCAGCGCGCATAGCGCTTGGTGTGGGTCGTCACCGGCTCGGAGAAGTCGCCGCCCGGCGGGCTCACCGCGCCGATGACGGTGACCGAGCCCTCGTCACCCGCGAGCGTGCGCACGCGGGCCGCGCGCTCGTAGAACTCGGCGAGACGGCTGCTGAGGTAGGCCGGGTAGCCGGACTCCGCCGGGAGCTCGCCGAGACGCCCCGAGACCTCACGCAGCGCCTCCGCCCAGCGACTCGTCGAGTCGGCCATCAGCGCCACGTGCTTGCCCTGGTCGCGAAAGTACTCGGCGACCGAGATGGCGGTGTAGGTGCTCGCCTCACGCGCCGCGACCGGCATGTTGGAGACGTTGGCGATGAGGACGGTTCGCTCCATCAGCGGCCGGCCGCTGCGTGGGTCCTCGAGTTGCGGGAAGTCGTGGAGCACGCTCGACATCTCGTTGCCCCGCTCCCCGCAGCCGACGTAGACGATGATGTCGGCGTCGCACCACTTGGCGAGACTCTCCTGCAGCACCGTCTTTCCGGTGCCGAAGCCCCCCGGCAGCGTCGCCTTGCCGCCCTGGGCGATCGGGAACAGCGCATCGAGCACGCGCTGCCCGGTGAGCATCGGTCCGGCCGGGGGAAGCCGCGCAGCGATCGGGCGCGGGGTGCGCACCGGCCACAGATGGCTCATCGCGACCTCGACCGTCTCGGACCCCGAGTCGCGGAGCCAGAGCAGCGGAGCGTCGTGCGCGTACTCCCCGCCCGCGGCGACGCGGGTGACCGTGCCGTGCACCCCGGGGGGGACGAGGCAGCGCAGCCACTTCTCGGGCGAGGTGCGAACGTTGCCGAAGCTCATTCCCGCCGAGAGCGACTCCCCGTCCCGCGCGGTCGGCTCGAATGGAAGCACGCGCGGCGCCTTCTCCGTCGAGCCGGGCTCGATGTAGTCCGCATCGGCGCTCGTGAGCGGGCGCAGGAGCCCGTCGAAGATGCCTCCGAGCAGGTGCGGACCGACCTGCACCGCGAACGCGAAGCCGCTCCCGCGGACCCGCACGCCGGGACGAAGCCCGCCGGTGTCCTCGTAGACCTGGACCACGATCTCGTCACCCTCGATCCGGATCACCTCGCCGAGCAGCCCGCGCCGGCCGACGCGCACCGCCTCTCCCATGTGGAAGGCGCCCTCGGTCCGGGCTCTCAGCACCGGGCCGCTCACCGAGCGAACGAGGGCCTCGCTCACGGCGCCGGCTCGTCTTCGTCCACGGCGCCGAGCTCGGCGAGGAGCTCCGCCTCGACGCGTGACGCGTCCGCGAGGAGCCCTGGGACGGTGCCGTCCAGATACGCGCCGGCGGCGGAGAACCGTAGACCCGCCCGGATGTCCGGGCACCCCGCGAAGGCGGGAGACTCCCCGCCGCAGTGCCGCACGACGCGCTCGAGCGCGCCGCCGAGCTCGGCCGGATCCCACTCGTTCGGGTGCTCGATTCGCCACCGGTCGCGGCGAAGGCGGGCGAGCGCCTCCCCGGCGAGGGCCTCCACCCACCGCCGCCGGCCCTCGCCGTCGCGCCAGCGCTCGGCGAGCGCTTCCTCGAGTCGCGGCCAGGCGCGCTCCAGCCGCTCGCGGTCCCGGCGCTGGCGACGCTCGCGTGCGCGCGACGCGAGGCGGGCCCGGGTCGCGGCGAGCGTCTCGCCCATGCGGTGGCGCTCGTCGTCGATCGCCGCGCGCACGCGGGCACGGCTCTCACGGTGCGCCCGCGCCAGCGTCTCCGCCGCGCGCCGGCGAGCCGCTTCGAGGATCTCCCGGCAACGCGCCTCGCGGTGCGACTCGACGACGCGCTCGAGCGCGTCGACCTGCGCGTCGAGAACGGTGCCGGGTGGCGTCATCCTTCCAGCCCGAGCCGGGCCCGAACCCAGCGAGCGAGATCCGGCACCGCCACCCGGGCGCGGATGTCGGGCACGACGAGCACGAGCGGGCGCAGCCCCGCCCGGCGGCGGGCGAGCTCGTCCGCCGGGAGCCGCGCCGCGAGCGCCGCCGTGATCAGCACGAGCTCGGCCTCGCGACACGCCCAGGCGAGCTCGGGCGCGGGGTCGTCGCCGGCGGGCACGCGAACCCTCGCCCCCCCGAGCCGCCAGGCGCTCGCGCTGACCTCGTCGCCGATGAAGATTGGTGCGGGCATCGTTCCCCGGGGACCGCGGGTCGCGATCAGGTGACGCGATTGAGGATCAGGATCGAGATCAGCACGCCGTAGATGGCGATGCCCTCGGCGAGACCGACCAGGATGAGCACGCGCCCGAGGAGCTCGGGTTTCTCCGCGAGCGCTCCGACCGCGGCGCTGCCCACCACCGCCACCGCGTAGCCGGCGCCGAGCGACGACGCGCTGGTCGCGATCGCGGCCGCGAGCAAACCCCACCCGAGTCCTATGCTGTCGGGGGGAGGGGCTGCGGCGGGGGTGGCGGCCACGGCGGGGGGAAGGGACAGCAGCAAGGTGCCCAGGGTTGCGAGGATCGCGGCCGCGGCTGTGAGAGCGATGGCCAGCGTCGTGTTGCGTCGAATCATTGCGAACTCCCGAGACTGGAAATGGGGGGCGGCGCCGGCGGCGCGAGCGGATGGAAGACCCGGCCTTCGCCCCGCAGGAAGCGGACGAAGAACTCGAACAGCACGAGGCGGGTGGTCTGGATGGAGACCACCAGTCCTTCGAGAACGATCACGACGACGTTGCCGACGACGAGGATCGCGATGCCGATACCGGCGTGTTCCGTCGCGTCGGCGAGCGAAACGACGGCGAGGCTCACCCCTGCGTGCGCGAGGGCGAACGCGCCCACGCGGGCGAAGGAGATCGAGTTCACGACGAGCTGCAGCACGTTCTCGAAGAGGTGGGCGAGAGCGCTCGTGAAGCGCCTCGCGGCGCGTCGGTGTTCCCAGGCGGCGCCGAGGAGGTACCAGCCGAGGGCGATGGCCGCGAGCACCGCGATCTCGACGCGCCAGAGGCTGAAGACGAGCAAGAGGTAGAGCGCGAGCAGGGCGGCGTCGGTCCGCCACCACGACGCGAGTTCGCCGCGCCACGACGCTTCGACCCCGTTCAGCACGAGACCGAGCACGAGGATCACGACGCCGCCGAGGAGGGGAACCGCGAGCACGGGGAGCGGCGCCTCGAGGGGGTGCAGCCACAGCGGGGCGATGAGGTCCTCTCGGCAGAAGACGCTCCCGAACGCGAATCCGAACGCGATGGCGCACACGCCGCCCGCGACCAGGACCCGCGCCAGCGGCCAGCGCCGCGCCAGGACGAGGCCGAGGACCACGAGCACCGCTCCCTGCCCGACGTCGCCGAACATGTACCCGAAAATCACCGGGACGAACACCGCGAGGAGCCGGCTCGGGTCGACCTCGGCCTGTCCCGGGGTGCCGAGCAACCGCGCGAACAGCTCGAACGGGCTCGCCCACCACGGATTGCGCATCACGGTGGGCGCGCGCTTGTCCGCCGGCGGGTCGGTCAGCCGGAGCAGGCCGTGCACGCGTGCCCCTTCGAGGCGCCGGCGCAGACCTTGGCCGTCGGGATCGCTGGTCCAGCCGGTGACCCAGCCGAAGTTCTCGCTCGTCGGCAACGCGCCCGCGTGGGTGAGGAACCACTCCAGGCGCTCGATGTCGCCGAGTGCCTGGGGCAGCCGGTGCCGGTCGCCGATTGCGCGGATCGCGCCGGCCAGACGCCGGCAGTCGGCCTCGATCGCCTCGCTGCGCGCGGCGACCTGGTCGCGCGCGTCGCGCCAGCCGCCGGCGAGCCACGAGGGGATCGCGACCCGGCGCGCCTCGAGCACCGACATTTCCCGATCGAGCGCCGTCACCTCCTCCCGGGGACCGAGCGCGAGGAGGAATCGGTGCGCGTCGACGTCGACGGTCCGGGTGACGATCGCCGGCGGGACCTGCGCCGGGTGGACGTCTCCGTGCAGGAGGAACAGCCGCGCCGCGAGCGCCGGCCCCGCTGCCGCGAAGAGCGACAGATCGAGCCGGCTCGCGCCGGCGCCCGCGAGGAGGTCGCGCAGCAGCGCGAGCTCGGTGCCCTCCGCCCGCAGGCGCTCGAGCTCCGCGACCGGCGCCCCTGCGTCGTCGCGCCAGGCGTGGAGCCGGGCGAGCGCCTCGTCGAGGGTCTCGGCGGGGAGGGCTGGCGTGCCGCCCGAGCGGTGCCGCGCGGGTGGCCAGTACGGCCGGTAGCGCCGCGCGAGGTACGCGTACTCCTCGAGCCGCGCCCGCAGATCGGGCGCCGCGAGCGGCGCGGTGGCCCCGCTGTGGGTCTCGAGCTCGACCGCACGGGTGCTCGCGAGTGTTTCAACCGCGCGCGCGAGTTCCTCGCGGGTCGTGAGCAGCTCGAACCACCGTGTTGGCACCGAGCGGAACATCACTCCGTGTCCGTGCGGGCCGTATCGAAGAGCCGGTGGCGCACGAGCTCGGCCCTGAGGGCGGCGAGCTCGACCGCAACCAGCGCGATGTGGATGCAGGCCGCCGCGGGCTGGTGAGTGTGGCGCCGAAAGTCGTGCTCGAGCCGCTTCACGACCCGCTCGCGCTCGCGATCCGCGCCGCCCGCGTCGCCGGCGAGGGCGCCGACGTGCCGGCGCATCTTGGTGCCGAGCCGCTCGAGCGCGTGGACGAGGTCGCGGGGAGCCCGCGGCCACAGTCGCCGCCAGTGGACCAGCCATCCTTCGAACAGGTCGTCGTCCTGCTCCCACGCGCGCACCATCGGCCCGTACCCCGAGCGGCGCAGCGCCTCGCGCCGTGCCTCGCCGTCCTCGGCCACGAAGCGCGCGAGCGCCTCGTCCTCCCGAATCCACGGCCAGGCCGGCTCGCCCGAGAGCAGGTGGCGCAGGGCCGGCAGATCGGGGAGGCGCATCGTCCACCGCACCGCCTCGCGCCAGTCGCGCGGCTGCCAGGCGGCCACCTCGGCGACGTACTCGCGGAACTGCCGGCAGAGCCGGAGCTCCATCTCGTGGACGTCGGTGTCCTCGGTGAACGGCAGCACCCACCCGCGCAGCGCGCTCGCGCGAGCCGCCTGCAGGAGCTGGAGGAGGTCGCCCACGCTCGCGAGCCGCCGCCAGTCGGCGTCGCCGAGACGGCGGGCGTGCCGCGCGTGGAGGCGCGCCTGCGCGTACGCGAAGCTCGCCAATCGGTTCATGGGCGCGGCGCGTGTTCCGACGAGTCGTCGTGAATACTGGTGAGCCGCGCCGCGAGCCGCCCTGCTGCCGCTTCGATGCGTGCCGCCTCGCGCTCCGGATCCCCGGACCCCTCGGGCACCTCGGTATCACCGGCGAGGAGCGCCGAGACCGCGCGCTCGGTCGCCTGCGCCGAGCGTCGCCGGATCGCGGTGATGCGCGCATCGCAGCGCTCCACGACCCTGCGCGCGCGACGCTGCGCCTCGTCGAGGACCTCGGTCGCCTCGCGCTCGCATCGCTCGATTTCCTCGCGCGCGCGCCGTTCCGTCTCCAGCACGAGGTTCATGGCCTCGTCGATCCGCGGGTCGGTTGGCGGCGACGTGGACTTTCGCATCGGATCGGTCGCGGGCGACTCAGCTCTCCGGGGCTGAAATGCTATCAGTCCGGTGCGACGACCCAATTGATCCGTGTCATCCGGGCGCGCCGGTCGCGAGGCCGCACGGCCCGACGCCCGGATCGGGTGAAGCGCGATCGACACCTCCGCCGAGGTCCTCGACGTGCGTCAATACGCCGGGGCGCCGAGCACTCGATCATTCTCGCCGTGGTGAACGAACGTTGTCGGTGGAAGTACGCATGCCGGTACAGACTTCTGCAGCCGCGACCGCGAGCCACGTGAAACCAGGCCCCGATCCACGTTGGGTGGCAGCTACTGGCCAGGGGCGAGATTCAAGTGACCGCAGCGGCAAGCGTCGGGCATGGAACGAGGCGCACGCCGCGGGGCCGTCGTCGCCTGGACGCGCGCAGGACGTAGGCTGACACACTCGCTCTTCGGACCAGCGGTGTTGGCAGCGCACCGAAGGATTGCCGGGGACGGGGACTCTGCAGGGACTTACCGTTGACGCGCGCCTCGGGCAGCGGGACCCCTCTTCCAAGACTACGCCGCCCTTCACGATTCCCGGTCAGACGGCGACTACGGTGACCACACCACGGGAGACTTCGACGATATCCGGGGCCTTCACGGCTGGAGCGGAGCGCAGCACCCGACTCCGAGCTGGCGCCCGCCGATCAAGCCGGGGGGCTGCCACCAGTTCGGTGCCATCTTCGAGATCGGACTCGCTACCAATGCGAGCGAGCTCGCGTACATCATCCACCGAGGGGACTCGAGGGACCCAGGGCCCGACCGGTTCCTGGATCTCACGACTTACGGGCACGAGGTCAGGCCGCATTCGAGCCTCGGTTTGCGGACGCCGAGGGAGTTCATCGAAGAGTCCTCTGAGGCGTCCGACTGCACGGTATTGGATTGTTGCAAGAATGGCTGGCGAGCTCGTGTCCGGCATGCACGCCGCGCGGACGGGAGCCGTCGTCAAGGTAATCGATGGATTGCTACGCGGCGGGAAACTCGTGCTGACACACCTTGGACGAAGCCTGAAGAGTGACGCGTTTGCGAAGCACAACAGCAAGTGGGTCGACCGGCTTCTAGGGAACTGTCATTTGCATCGGGAACGGCTGGATGTCCATCGGGCCATCGCCGCTTGGGTGATCGGCGCCACAGAACGGCCGGTCATGGTCGTCGACTGGTCCGACTGCCAAGACCGTTCGCGCTTTGTGATGCTCACGGCTGCTGTTCCGCTCGGCGGACGGACGGTGACGCTGTACGAAGAGGTCCACCCCTTGGCCACGTACAACAGTCCACACACCCATCGGAATGTTTCTCCGCCGGCTAAGCCAGGTGCTTCCGGTGGACTGCCGCCCCGTCATTGATGCCCACGCGGGATCCCGCGGCCCATGGTTTCGTGAAGTTGAGCGACTGGGCCGGGACTGGGTCGGGCGCGTACGAAGTCGAGTGCAGTATTGCCTCGACAATACAAAGACTTGGCATCATCCGAGTGCCCGCTACGACGAGGCGTCATCACGTGCTCGGCATTTTGCACGCGTGCGGCTGTCGAAGTACCACCCCTAAGAGTGCCAGCTGTACGTGGTGCGCGAATATCAGCGAGGCCCAGGCAGACCGAGGACACGACGGGACAACCGAGCCGCGCCGAAATATTGCAGCGTAGAGCACCGTGCCCTCTGGGTGACGGCGGGCATAAGCGCAAGGCGCCGCCGCGAGCGCGTTCGCCGTTCAACCGCTCACGGCGCGGCGGCTGCTCGGGGTCGCTGCCATCCTCATGGTGGCGCCACACTGGCAGGCCAACGTGAGGCCAACGCGCTCTCGGTGCCGGTGCTGCTGGCCCAGGTGGTGGGCTGGAGCGGGAACGCGCCGCGGCGTGATCGCCGGTCACGGCCGCTGGCGCGACGGGCCCGCGGGATCGCCGCGCAGGTCGGGGCTCGCGCTGGATGCATTGATCGCGATCAGCGCCCTGACACCCGGCGCGGCGCACGATCACGTGCGGGACGCGCGGGCGGGGCTCGCCACGGAGTGGTCATGATGATCAAATGCCGGCGGCCCGCCAGGGGGCAGGGTACATGTGCGTGGGCGAAGCCCACGGGCGGGCGTGTCCGCCTGCGCACGCCACGCGGCGTCGCTGGAGCCTGAGCCGTGGCCGCCGCCGAAGAACGCGTCCGGCGCGTGGTCATCCTGGGCGCCGCGGGGCGCGACTTTCACGACTTCAACATGGTCTACCGCGACGACCCGCTGAGCGAGGTGGTCGCCTTCACCGCCACCCAGATCCCGGGCATCGCCGGGCGGCGCTATCCGCCCGAGCTCGCCGGGCCGCGCTATCCGCGGGGGATCCCCATCGTGGAGGAATCCGAGCTCGAGGGCCTGTGCCGGCGCGAGGCGGTGGATCGCGTGGTGTTCGCCTACAGCGACGTGTCCCACGCGGAGGTGATGCACGCCGCGTCCCGGGCGCTGGCGGCGGGCGCCGACTTCGTGCTGCACGGCCCGCGGCGCACCATGCTGGCGGCAGCGTGCCCGGTGGTCGCCGTGTGCGCGTCGCGCACCGGCGCCGGCAAGTCCCAGACCTCGCGCTGGATCGCCGATCGCCTCGCCGCGCGCGGGTTGCGCGCCGCGGTGGTGCGCCACCCCATGCCCTACGGCGACCTGCTGGCGTCCCGGGTGCTGCGCTTCGCGAGCCCCGCCGACCTGGACGCGGCGGGCGTGACCGCGGAGGAGCGCGAGGAGTTCGAGCCGCTGCTGGACGCCGGCCACCTGGCCTTCGAGGGCGTGGACTACGAGGCGGTGCTCGCGGCCGCGGCGCGCGAGGCCGATGTCATCGTGTGGGACGGCGGCAACAACGACTATCCATTCGTGAAGCCGGACCTGCTCATCGTCCTGGTGGATCCGCTGCGCGCTGCGCACGTGTCGGGCTACCACCCCGGGGAGGCCGTCGTGCGCATGGCGGACGTGGTCGTCGTGAGCAAGGTGGACGCCGCCTCCAGCGAGCAGATCCAGGCGGCGGAGGACGGCGCGCGCGCCCTCAACCCCGCCGCGACCCTGGTGCGGGCCGCCTCGCCGGTGCGCATCGACGACGCCGACGCGGTACGGGGGCGGCGCGTCATCGTGGTCGAGGACGGGCCCACCATCACCCACGGCGGCATGCCCTACGGCGCCGGCTTCGTCGCCGCCACCGCGGCCCGCGCGCGGGAGATCGTCGACCCGCGACCCTACGCCGCGCCCGCGATCCGCGCGGCGCTGGAGCGCTGGCCCCACGTGGGTCACGTGCTCCCTGCGCTCGGCTACGACGCCGCCCAGCGCGACGCGCTCCGGCAGACCATCGAGGCGTCCGGCGCCGAGGTGGTGGTGTCCGCCACGCCCTGCGACCTGGCCGCGCTGCTCGGGCTGTCGCGACCCGTGGTGCGGGTGCGCTACGACTACGCCGACGCCGGCGAGCCGACCCTGGACACGATTCTCGAGCAGTTCCTCGCGCGCACGCGGCGACCCGGGCGATGAGCGCGCGCGCGCCGTCCCGCGAGGCGGCGGTGTGCTGCGCCTACGACGGCTCGGTGAACGGACACTGGATCGCGCGCTACGCCATCCACCTGGCGGCAGGGCTGCCGGTGCCGCGCCTGCGCCTGGTGCATGCACGGGCGCGACGGCCCTCGCCTGCGCTGCTCGCTCACAGGCTCGACCACGTCATCGCCGACGGCGAGCGCGCCGGCGTGGCAGTGTCGGTGCACGAGGTGCGCGAGACGGGGGACGTGGCGCAGGCAGTCCTCGGCGGCGTTCCCGCCGGACCCCACGCGATGCTCGTGTGCGGTGCGCGGGCGCGGCCGGGCTCGCGGGGCGTGCTCGCAGGCACGGTCTCCGAGCGGCTGCTGCGTGCCGGGCATTGCCACGTGCTGGTGCTGCGCGTGCTGCAGCCCGGCCTCCTGGGGGCGCCGCGGAGGCTGCTGCTGCCCCTCGCGGGGAACCCGGGCGAGGCACGCGCCGCCGCCCCCTTCCTGCGCCTGCTGCTGCCGGGTGCGCAGGAGCTGCGCCTGCTGCGGGTGATGGTGGCGCGCCGTGGCGCACCCGAGCGGTCCACCGCCGAGGGGCGGGCCCGGCTGCGCGGCCACGGGCAGGCGGCGATCACCGCCTTCGAGAACGAGCTGCGCGACGCGCTGGCGCTCGAGGACACCCACTTGGACGCCCACGTGCGCATCGCCGACGACTGGGCCGAGGCCGCCCTCGTGCTGGCCGGGCAGCACCGCGCGGAGCTGGTGCTCGCAGGCGCATCGCCGCGCGAGCTGGCGTCCGGGCGGCTGCGTGCCTCCGCCCTCGAGCGGCTGCTGGAGGACGCGCCCTGCGACGCAGGGGTGTACCGGGCGCTCGCCTGAATGCCGGGACAGGTCCAGAACCTGGCGCCGGAGGCCGTTCACGCCTTCCTGAACTCGCGTCCCGAGGGGCTGGCGGACGCGGAGATCGCCGCACGGCGTGCGGAGCTCGGTCCCAACCGCCTCGACGTGCGCCGTCCGCTGCGCTGGCTGCCGGCCCTGGCGCGCCAGCTCACCAGCTTCTTCGCGCTGCTGCTCGACGCGTCCGCGGTCATCTGCTTCGTGGCGGACCGGCTACAGCCGGGGCAGGGGATGGCGCTGCTCGGGGCGGCGCTGCTCGGCGTGTCGATTCTGAACGCCCTGTTCGGCTTCGTGCAGGAGTACCGGGCGGAGCGGGCCATGGCGGCGCTGCGCCGCTTCCTGCCCCAGCGGGTGCGGGTGCGTCGCGCGGGCGAGCACGCCGAGGTGGCCGCCGACGAGCTGGTGCCCGGCGACGTGGTGTCGCTCGCCGAGGGCGACCGGGCGCCCGCCGACCTGCGCGTGGCGCAGTGCGACGGGCTGCTGGTGGACAACGCGCCGCTCACCGGCGAGTCGCGCCCCGTGGAGCTCACCCACGAGGCGGTGGAGGGCCCCTTGGAGGAGGCGCACAACCTGGCGTTCGCCGGCTGCACGGTGCTGCGCGGCACGGGCGTGGGCGTGGTGTTCGCCACCGGCTTCCGCACCCGCTTCGGGCGCATCGCCGGCATGTCCCAGGCGATCCGGCGCGAGCCCGCGCCGCTCGAGCGCGAGACCGCCCACATGGTGCGCGTGCTCACCGTGATCGCGGTGGTGATGGGGGTCGCGTTCTTCGCCTACGGCGTCTACGCCGGCCGCTCCCTGTGGGTGAACCTGGTGTTCATGATGGGGATCATCGTCGCCAACGTGCCCGAGGGCCTGCTCCCCACGTTCACCCTGTCGCTGGCCATGGGCAGCCTTCGCATGGCGCGGCGCAACGTGCTGGTGAAGAGCCTGGGGGCGGTGGAGGCGCTGGGCGCCGTGCACGTGGTCTGCACCGACAAGACCGGTACTCTCACCGAGAACCGGCTGGCGCTCTCGCGCCTGGTGGACGCGGCCGGTGCCGACGTGACGCCCGGCGAGGGGGAGGCGCGCCTGCTCACCCTCGCCCTCGTGGCCAGCGACGTGGAGCCGGCCGGGGGCGGCTACCAGGGCGATCCCCTGGACGTGGCGGTGGCGCAGCGCTACGCGGGCGTGCTGGGCGATCCGGCGCCGCTCCTTTCGCGGGTGGAGCGACGCTGGCCCTTCGATGCCGGGAAGCGCCACGCGGCGGGCGCGGCCCGCGACGGCGACGGCCTCCTGCTCGCGGTCAAGGGCGCTTGGGAGAGCGTGGCGCCCATGCTCGCCGCCGGCACCGATCGGGAAGCCGCCGGGGACGTGGTGCACCGGCTCGCCTCCGCCGGCCATCGCGTGCTCGCGGTAGCGGAACGGCCGATCGCGGCGTTGCCCGAGGAGCACGCCGGGCACGAGGGGCTCGCGCGCGACCTGGCGCTCGCGGGCTTCCTGTGCCTGGAGGACCCGCTGCGCGCGGAGGTGCCCGACGCGGTACGGCGCTGCCGCGAGGCAGGCGTCCACGTGATCATGATCACCGGGGACCACCCGGACACGGCGCTGGCGGTGGCGTGCCGCGCGGGCATCGTCGCCGCGGGCGAGGATGCCCGGCCGGTGACGGGCGCCGAGCTCGCGCGCCTGCGGGAGCGCGACTTGGTCGCGCGCCTCGAGGCCGGCGCTCGAGTGTTCGCCCGCACCACGCCGGAGCAGAAGATGCACGTGGTGGCGGCGCTGCACCAGCTCGATCGGGTGGTGGCGGTTACCGGCGATGGGGTCAACGACGCGCCGGCGCTCAAGGCCGCCGACGTGGGTATCGCCATGGGCCGCAGCGGCACCGACGTGGCGCGCGAGTCGGCACAGGTGGTGCTGCTCGACGACAACTTCGCCTCCATCGTCGCGGGCATCGAGGAGGGGCGCACCATCTTCGCGAACATCCGCAAGTTCACCAGCTACGTGCTGGTGAGCAACGGCCCGGAGATCATCCCCTACCTGCTCTACATCCTGTTCCCGGTGCCCCTGGCGCTCACGGTGATCCAAATCCTCACCATCGATCTCGGCACCGACATCGTGCCTTCCATCGCGCTGGGCCAGGAGCCGCCGGACCGGCAGGTGATGCGCGAGCCGCCCCGGCGGCGCGAGGCGGGGCTGCTCACGCCGTCGGTGCTCGCCCACAGCTACGGCTTCCTGGGCCTCATCGAGGCGGCGTTCTCGCTGGCCCTGTTCTTCTGGGTGCTGGACGACGGCGGCTGGCGCTGGGGCGAGACGCTCGCGGCGGACGATCCCCTCTACCACTCGGCCACCGGCATCGCCCTCGCCGCCATCCTGCTCACCCAGGTGGGCAACCTGGTGGGACGGCGCTCGCGCGACGGCAGCGGGATCGATCGCGGGCTCGTCACGAACCGCCTGATCGTCATCGGCGTGGCGCTCGAGGCGCTGTTCTCCTGGGCGGTGCTTTACTTCGAGCCCCTGGCGCGCGTGCTGGGCACCGGCCCGGTGCCGGCCCACGTGTACGCCACGGCGTGGCTCGGCGTGCCGCTCATATTCGGGCTCGACTACGCGCGCAAGCGCATCGCGCTGCGCCTGCGCGCATCCGTGATCGGTTAACGCCATCTCGGGTGCGGCCGGTCCGGCACGGGTCGCGGGAACACGCTGTGAATACGTCCCTGTACGCTCGACGGCCGCGTCCGAAGCGGCCGACGGTCCCCGCGACCCGCACCGGACCGGCCTTATCGGAACACGGATGCGCCTGCGCGCGCCGACGCGGGGCTGAGCGCAACCGTGTTCGCAGAAGGCCGGGCCGGCCGCCCCCGGGGATGCTGCAAACCGATCACGAACGCGGCCGAGCGCGGCGGCGCGGCCCGTCACGCCGGGAACAGGCGCTCCATGCGGTCGAACGCGGTCTCGATGGTGGCCTCGTCCACGCAGAAGGCCATGCGCACGTGGTGCGCGCCCGCCGGGCCGAAGGCGCGCCCGGGCGTGACGGCCACGCGGGCCTCCTCCAGCAGCCGCAGGGAGAACTGCATGCTGTCGGCGTGCTCCGCGAGGATGCGCGGGAACACGTAGTACGCTCCCTGGGGGCGCACGTAGCGGAACACGTGGGCGAGCCGGTCCAGGCGTTGGCAGATGACGTCGCGCCGCGCCGCGAGGATGCCCTCGAACTCCTGCACGTGCGCCGAGCCGCCCGCCAGCGCGGCGATACCGGCCGCCTGGGACGGCCGCGGCGCGCAGATGAGGGTGGCGTCGTGCACCTTGAGCACCTCGCGCTTGAGGCTCCGCGGCAGGATCGTGTAGCCGAGCCGCCAGCCGCTCATGGCGTGGGTCTTGGAGAAGGTGCGCAGGTACACCACCGTATCCGCCAGCTCCGGGACGGCGGCCAGGTTGAAGCACAGGGCGTGGTTCTCGTAGCAGAACTCGCTGTAGGGATCGTCCAGCAGGATGCGCACGCCCCGGGCGCGGGCCACCTCGCCGGTGCGGCGCAGGGCCTCCTCCGGGAAGATGCGCCCGGTGGGGTTCGAGGGGCTCACCAGCACCAGGGCCTTGGTGCGCTCGGTGACGAGGCGCGGGAGGGCGTCCACGTCCAGGGCCCAGCCCCGGGACTCGTCCAGGGTCCAGAACACCGGCTTGCCGCCGCACAGGCGGATCTGCTGCACGTGGGAGGCGAAGCCCGGGTCGGTGACGATGACCTCGTCGCCCGGATCCACCAGGGTGTGGAGCAGGGCGTTGAGCCCCTGCATGTTGCCCGCGGTGACCAGCACGTTGTCGTCCGCGTCGACCGCGACGCCCGTGGCGGCGCGATGCGCCGTGGCGGCGAGCCGGCGCAGCTCCGGCAGGCCGTCGGGCAGGGCGTACTTGCCCACGTCCGGGTCCGTGTCCAGCGCGGCCTTGACCGCCTCGCGGATGTGGGCGGGCGTGCGGAAGGAGGGCAAACCCCAGGCCAGGGAGGCGGCATCCGGCACCCGGGCGGCGCGCATGGCCATCTGCTTGATGGCCGACACCTCGATGGCGGCCACGTTGCGGGCGATGCCAGGGGCCAGGGGCGCCTCGGGGCTGCGCGCGGTGCTCATCGGCGCAGCGCCATGGCGCGCCGCACCCGGACGCGGGCCAGGGCCACGGCAGCCTCCCGTGGCGGCACGCCGTCGCGCGTCGCCGCCTCCAGCACCTGCGCCACGTTCTCGCGCACCCGCTCCTCGATGGTGGCGAAGGCCTGGGCGCGGGTGCCGCCCCGGTACTCCACCGCCGCGCAGATGACGCCGCCGGCGTTGGTGATGAAGTCCGGCAGCGAGAGCACGCCGCGCTCGTGCAGCGCGCGCTCCGCCGCCTCGGTGACCGGAATGTTGGCGCCCTGGGCCACCAGCCGCGCCCGCAGCAGGTGCTGGTTGTCCTCGCGGATGACGTCGGGGCGCGCGGCGGGGATCCAGATCTCGCACTCGATGCCGATGACCGCGTCGCGCGGCAGCTTCTCCCCCGCCGGGTGGTCCGCGAGCCGCCCGCCCCCGGCCTTGATGTGCGTGAGCGCCGCCACGTCCAGGCCCGCCGGGTCGTGCACCGCGCCTGCGGAGTCCGCCGCCGCCACCAGCACCGCGCCGCGCTCGGTGAGGAAGCGCGCTGCGTGGCG
>JBFHNV010000040.1:0-33963 GCA_041593595.1 Gammaproteobacteria bacterium | reverse complement strand
GCGCGGCGAGTTCATGGACGTGCCCTACGCGCGTTTCGAGCAGGCGCTGAAGGAAGCCTACGACGCCGGCCTGCTGGGTCGAGACATCCAGGGCAGCGGCATCGACTTCGAGCTGCACTCCCACCTGGGCGCCGGCGCCTACATCTGCGGCGAGGAGACGGCGCTGCTGGAGTCCCTGGAAGGCAAGAAAGGGCTGCCGCGCTTCAAGCCGCCGTTCCCGGCCAACTTCGGTCTCTACGGCAAGCCCACCACCATCAACAACACCGAGACCCTGGCCTCGGTGCCCACCATCCTGCGCCGTGGCGCCGAGTGGTTCGCGTCGCTCGGCCCCGAGAACAACGGCGGCACCAAGTGCTTCTCCGTGTCCGGCCACGTGACGCGTCCCGGCAACTTCGAGGTGCCCCTCGGGCTGCCGTTCAGGGATCTCCTGGAGCTGGCCGGCGGCATGCGGGACGGGCGCAAGCTCAAGGCCGTCATTCCTGGCGGATCGTCGGTGCCGGTGGTTCCGGGCGGCATCATGATGGAAACCGACATGGACTACGATTCGCTGCGCGAGGCAGGGTCCATGCTCGGCTCCGGCGCCGTGGTGGTGATGGACGAGACCACCTCCATGGTGAGCATGCTGCGGCGTATCGCGCGCTTCTACTACGCCGAGTCCTGCGGCCAGTGCACCCCGTGCCGCGAGGGCACCGGGTGGCTCTACCGGGTCCTGTGCCGTATCGAGAACGGCGAAGGGCGCCAGGGCGACCTGGACATGCTGGTGGACGTGGCCAACAACATCGAGGGCCGCACCATCTGCGCCTTGGGTGACGCGGCGGCGTGGCCGGTGCAGAGCTTCATCAAGCATTTCCGCGACGAGTTCCAGTACCACATCGACCACGGCAAGTACCCGCCCGGGGTCGTGCCGGCCAAGGAAGCGGCCTGATCGCGACGTTTCGGCGCCTGATCGGATGAACCGCAGAGGCACAGAGGACACAGAGAAGAGGACAAGGAGTGAGAGGAACCGGACAAACGCGGGATCGCTCCCGGGCAGGCTGCGTGATGAACGCGCCGAGCCATGAATGCTCTGTGCCCTCTGTGCTCCTGTGGTTGAATTCCTGCCCGCGAAGGACCCGACCCGCTTGAGCGACAAGGTCAACATCGAGATCGACGGCAGGCCCTTCGAGGCGACGAAGGGCGAGATGCTGATCGCGGTTGCCGACCGCAACGGCATCCGGATCCCGCGCTTCTGCTACCACAAGAAGCTGACCGTGGCGGCCAACTGTCGCATGTGCCTGGTGGAGGTGGAGCGGGCGCCGAAGCCGCTGCCGGCATGCGCCACGCCGGTGATGGACGGCATGAAGGCGTTCACCCGCTCGAAGCTCGCGCGCGGCGCGCAGAAGGCGGTGATGGAGTTCTTGCTCATCAACCACCCGCTGGACTGCCCCATCTGCGACCAGGGGGGCGAGTGCGAGCTGCAGGACGTGGCCATGGGCTACGGCGGCGACGTGTCGCGCTTCGTCGAGCGCAAGCGCGTGGTCAAGGACAAGAACATCGGGCCGCTGATTGCCACCGACATGACCCGCTGCATCCACTGCACCCGCTGCGTGCGCTTCGGCGAGGAGATCGCCGGGCTGCCGGAGCTCGGCGCGACGGGCCGCGGCGAGAACATGCAGATCGGGACCTACATCGAGAAGAGCGTCGACTCGGAGCTCTCCGGCAACGTCATCGACCTGTGTCCGGTGGGGGCGCTCACCAACAAGCCGTTCCGCTATCGGGCGCGCACCTGGGAGATGTCCCAGCGTGCTGCGGTGTCGCCCCACGACGGGGTGGGCGCGAACCTGTACGTGCACATTTACGGCAACCGCGTCATGCGCGTGATCCCGAAGGAGAACGAGGCCGTGAACGAGGTGTGGCTGGCGGACCGTGACCGCTACAGCCACACGGGCCTGTACGCGGAGGACCGCCTCCTGCGCCCGCTGGTGCGCGACGCCGGCGGGTGGCGCGAGGCCGAGTGGTCCGAGGCGCTGGAGCGTGCCGCCGCTGCGATCAAGGCGGTGGTGGACATCCACGGTGGCGCGGGCCTCGGGGCGCTCGCGTCCCCCGCCAGCAGCCTGGAGGAGCTCTACCTGCTGCAGAAGCTCACGCGCGCCCTGGGCAGCGGCAACGTGGACCACCGGGTGCGCCAGAGCGACTTCTCCGACCAGGACGCGTTCCCCCCCGCGCCGGGCCTCGGTATGCCCATCGAGGATCTGGAGCGCATGCAGGCGGTGCTCCTGGTGGGCTCCAACGCCCGCAAGGAGCAGCCCCTGGTCAACCACCGGTTGCGCAAGTCCGCCATCCGCGGCGGGGCCGTGATGACCCTGAACCCCCTGGACTACGGCTTCAACTACCCCCTGGCGGAGCAGGTGCTGGCCGGGCCGGCGCGCTTCGAGGCGCGGCTGCGGGAGCTGGCCGGCGGGGGCGGCGACATGGCGGCCATCGGGGAGCGGCTGCGGCAGGCCGGGCAGGCCGCCATCCTGCTCGGCCCCGGGGCGCTCAACCATCCCCGGGCGGCACGGCTGCGCGCCGCGGCGGCGGCGGCGGCGAAGGCCTGCGGCGCTCGGCTGGGCATGCTAGCCGAAGGCGGCAATGCCACCGGCGCATGGATCGCGGGCGCGGTGCCCCACCGGGGTCCCGCGGGCGCAGCGGCGCAGCCCGCGGGGCTGGACGCGGCGGCCATGCTCGCGGAGCCGCGCCGAGGTTACCTGCTGCTGGGTCTCGAGCCGGAGCTGGACTGCGCCGACAGCGGGGCGGCGCTGGCCGCGATGAAGAGCGCCGAGGCCGTGGTGGCCGTCACCGCCTACGACTCCTCGCGGCTGCGCGAGCATGCCCACGTGCTGCTGCCCATGGGGCTGTTCCCGGAGTCCGCCGGGACCTGGGTGAACATGGCTGGTTGCTGGCAGAGCGCCCCCGGCGCGGTGCCGCCTCCGGCCGAGGCGCGCCCCGCCTGGAAGGTGCTGCGGGTCCTCGGCAACCGGCTCGGACTGGACGGCTTCGAGCAGGCTGACGCCTTCGAGGTGCGCGACGAGCTCGCGGCGCTGGCCGAGGGGCTGGCCCCCTTCGCGGAAGGGAATTTCGGCCCCGTGGCCGGTGGCCCGGAGGAGGACCCGGGGGTCATGCGGCTGGGCGACCTGCCGCTCTACGCCACCGACCCGCTGGTGCGCCGCGCGGCGCCGCTGCAGGCCACCGCCGACGCCGCCTTCGCCGGTCTCGAAATCGGCCCGGAGCTGGCCGCCAAGCTGGACCTGGACACCGGCGCGAGCGCCGTGGTGCGCCAGAACGGGCACAGCGCCTCGTTCACCGTGACGGTGGTGGCCACGATGGCCCCCGGCTGCGCGCGGCTGCCGGCGGGGATCCGTGAGACCGAGGGGCTCGGTCCCAGCCATGGCCCCATCGACATCAGCCCGGCCTGAGGCGGACGGGGAACAGCGACGTGCCACAGTTCATCACCGCCATCCTCGACGTCTTTCCCGAGGGGCTGGCCACGGTCCTCGCGATCCTGATCAAGATCGCGTTCATCCTCGTGCCGCTGCTTGGCGTGGTCGCGTACTACACCTTCGCCGAGCGCAAGGTCATCGGCTACATGCAGGTGCGCATGGGGCCCAACCGCGTGGGACCGCGAGGCTGGGGTCAGCCCATCGCCGACGCGGTCAAGCTGATGTTCAAGGAGATCATCATTCCCGCCGGCGCCAACAAGGTGCTGTTCATCCTGGCGCCCATCATCTCGCTGGGCGCGGCGCTCTCCGCCTGGGCGGTAGTGCCGTTCAGCGACGGCATGGTGCTGGCGGACATCAATGCCGGGCTGCTCTACATCCTGGCGATGACGTCGCTGGGCGTGTACGGCGTCATCATCGCGGGCTGGTCCTCCAACTCGAAGTACGCGCTGCTCGGCGCCATGCGCTCGGCCGCGCAGATCGTCGCCTACGAGATCGCCATGGGCTTCGCCCTGGTGGTGGTGCTGATGGCGGCTGGCAGCCTCAACCTGAGCGCCATCGTGGATGCCCAGCGCGGCAGCCTGCTCCACTGGTACTGGCTGCCGCTCGCGCCCATGTTCCTGGTCTACCTCATCTCCGGCGTCGCCGAGACCAACCGCGCTCCATTCGACGTGGCGGAGGGCGAGTCGGAGATCGTGGCGGGATTCCACGTGGAGTACTCCGGGATGCCGTTCTCGGTGTTCTTCATGGCCGAGTACGCCAACATGGTCCTGATCAGCGTGCTCGCCACCATCATGTTCATGGGCGGCTGGCTGTCGCCGCTGGAAGGCATCCTCGGCCCGGACTGGATGTCCGTCCCTGTACTGGGTCACGGGATCTTCTGGTTTGCCGCCAAGACGGCCCTGTTCATGTTCGTCTTCCTGTGGCTGCGCGCGACCTTCCCGCGTTACCGTTACGATCAGATCATGCGTCTCGGGTGGAAGGTGTTCATTCCCATCACCATCGTCTGGATCGTGGTCATCGGGCTGGCCATCCAGCTCGGCCTGCCGCCGTGGTTCAGCGCCTGAGGTGACACCATGACTCCCGTGCGCCACTGGACCAGGAGCTTCCTGCTCATCGAGCTGCTCAAGGGCCTGCGTCTGACGCTGCGCTACCTGTTCGCACCCAAGTTCACGGTGCGCTACCCCGAGGAGCGCGCGCCCCAGGGGCCGCGCTTCCGCGGGCTGCACGCGCTACGACGCTACCCGAACGGGGAGGAGCGCTGCATCGCCTGCAAGCTATGCGAGGCCGTGTGCCCGGCGCTCGCCATCACCATCGAGTCGGCGCCCCGCGACGACGGGACCCGGCGCACCACGCGCTACGACATCGACCTGACCAAGTGCATCTTCTGCGGTTTCTGCGAGGAGTCGTGTCCGGTGGACTCCATCGTGGAGACCCGGATCTACGAGTACCACGGCGAGAAGCGCGGGGACCTGCTGATGACCAAGGAAAAGCTGCTCGCGGTGGGCGACCGCTACGAGGAGCAGATCGCCGCGGACCGCAGGATGGACGCGGCCTACCGCTGAGCGCGCTCGGCGGCAACTGAAGAGAGGGGAGGGGGGCGCACCCCGCCCGGCGGTCCGAGCTGCCGGCGGCGGGGGCGGAGAAAAGCGTGACCAAGCTCTTGTTCTACGCATTCGCGCTGGTCCTGGTCGCGGGCGGGCTGCGCGTGATCACCGCGCGCAACCCGGTGCACGCGGCGCTCTCGCTGGTGCTCGCGTTCGTGGCCAGCGCTGGGCTCTGGCTGCTGCTCGAGGCGGAGTTCCTCGCGGTGGTCCTGGTGCTCGTGTACGTGGGCGCCGTGATGGTCCTGTTCCTGTTCGTGGTGATGATGCTCGACATCAACCTCGTGCCGCTGCGGGAAGGCTTCATCCGCTATCTGCCCGTGGGCTTCCTGGTGGCGCTGCTCATCGTGGTGCAGCTCGCCATGGTGGTCGGCCCCGGCACCTTCGGCATCCAGCGCGTGCCGCCACCTGCGCCTGCGCCGCCCGAGCACAGCAACACCGAGGCCCTGGGCGAGCTGCTCTACACGGTCTACGTCTACCCGTTCGAAATTGCGGCTGTGATCCTGCTGGTGGCCATCGTCGCCGCGATCGCGCTGACCATGCGCCGCCGTGAGGGGATCCGCTACCAGCGTCCGGACCAGCAGGTGCGCGCGCGGCGCGAGGAGCGCGTGCGGCTGGTCAAGATGCCCGCGGAGCGGGACCGATGATCGCGCTTTCGGACTACCTCATCCTCGGCGCCATCATGTTCTGCATCAGCATGGCGGGGATCTTCCTCAACCGGAAGAACGTCATCATCCTGCTCATGTCCATCGAGCTGATGCTGCTGTCGGTGAACATGAACTTCGTCGCCTTCTCGCATTTCCACGGCGATCTCGCCGGACAGGTGTTCGTGTTCTTCATCCTTACCGTTGCTGCCGCCGAAGCCGCCATCGGTCTCGCCATCCTCGTGGTGCTGTTCCGGACCCGGTCCACCATCAACGTCGCCGATCTGGACAGCATGAAGGGCTAGGGGAACACCGATGTCATCCGTCTACCTCTGGATCGTGCTCGCGCCCCTGATCGGCGCCCTGGTCGCGGGGCTGCTCGGCCGGCAGATCGGTCGCGCCGGCGCGCACAGCGTGACCATCGGCGCCGTGGCGGTGTCCACGGTGCTCTCGGCGGTCGTGTTCAAGGACACGGTGATCGACGGCGCCGCGGTGTACGACGCCACGGTCTACACCTGGGGTCAGATCGGCGCGATCCACCTGGAAATCGGGTTTCTGATCGACGAGCTCAGCGCCACCATGATGCTGACCGTGAGCTTCGTCTCGCTCATGGTGCACATCTACACCATCGGCTACATGCACGACGACCCGGGCTACCAGCGCTTCTTCAGCTACATCTCCCTGTTCACCTTCGCCATGCTGATGCTGGTGATGTCGAACAACTTCCTGCAGCTCTTCTTCGGCTGGGAGGCGGTGGGGGTCGTGTCCTACCTGCTGATCGGCTTCTGGTACACGCGTCCGAGCGCCATCTACGCGAACCTCAAGGCATTCCTGGTGAACCGGGTGGGCGACTTCGGCTTCCTCCTCGGCATCGCCGGCGTGCTGCTCTACTTCGGCAGCATGCACTACGGGACCGTGTTCGAGCGCGCGCCGGAGCTGGCCGGGCTCACCATGAACATCTGGCTGGACGCCGAGTGGTCGGTGCTGACGGTCATCTGCCTCCTGCTGTTCCTGGGCGCCATGGGCAAGTCGGCCCAGTTTCCGCTGCACGTGTGGCTGCCGGATTCCATGGAGGGCCCGACCCCCATCTCGGCGCTGATCCACGCCGCCACCATGGTCACTGCCGGCATCTTCATGGTGGCGCGCATGTCGCCCCTGTTCGAGCTCTCCGAAACCGCGCTCAGTGCCGTGATGATCGTGGGCGCCATCACGGCTTTCTTCATGGGCCTGCTAGGGCTCGTGCAGAACGATATCAAGCGCGTGGTGGCGTACTCGACCCTGTCGCAGCTCGGCTACATGACCGTCGCCCTCGGTGCGTCGGCCTATGCCGCCGGGATCTTCCACCTGTTCACCCACGCCTTCTTCAAGGCACTGCTGTTCCTGGGCGCGGGCTCCGTGATCATCGCCCTGCATCACGACCAGGACATGCGCAACATGGGCGGCCTGCGCAAGTACATGCCCATCACGTGGATCACCTCGCTGATCGGCTCGCTGGCCCTCATCGGGTTTCCCGGCTTCGCCGGCTTCTACTCCAAGGACGCCATCATCGAGGCCGTGGGCGCCTCCGACCTCTGGGGCTCGGGAGTGGCGCACGCGGCGGTGCTGCTCGGCGTGTTCGTCACGGCGCTGTACAGCTTCCGGATGTACTTCATGGTGTTCCACGGCGAGGAGCGCATGGACGAGCACACCCGCGAGCACCTGCACGAGAGCCCGGCGGTGGTCACGGTGCCCCTGGTGCTGCTGGCCATTCCCTCGGTCATTGCCGGGGCGATCTACGTCGAGCCGATGCTGTTCGGGGACCACTTCGGCGACAGCCTGAAGGTGCTGCCCGGCCACGACACCCTGGCGCCGCTCGCGGAGCATTTCCACGGTGCGCTGTCGTTCGCGCTGCACGGCCTCGTCACTGCCCCTTTCTGGCTCGCCATGGCAGGAGTTGCCACCGCCTGGTTCCTCTATCTGTACCGTCCGGATCTGCCGGCCCGCGTCCGTGAGCGGGCCGGTGTGCTCTACGACGTGCTGGATCGCAAGTACGGCTTCGACGAGTTCAACGACTGGTTCTTCGCCGGCGGCGCCCGCGGCGCCGGTCGCGCCCTGTGGCGGTTGGGCGACGAGACGCTCATCGACGGCCTCATGGTCAACGGCACCGCCCGCCTCGTGGGCTGGGTGTCCGGCATCGTGCGCCACGTCCAGAGTGGCTACCTGTTCCACTACGCCTTCGCCATGATCATCGGCCTGCTGGTGCTCATCGGCGTGTTCGTCACCCGCTGACCGGGATGCGGATTCATGCTTGACGCCCCGTTCCTCAGCCTCGTGATCTGGACGCCCATCGTGGGCGGGGTCTGGCTCTTCATGGTGGCGGGCGAGCGCGCCCCGGAGGTCTCCAGGCGGATCGCGCTGGCCGCGTCGCTGCTCACCTTCCTGTTCTCGTTGCCCCTGTACACCGAGTTCGACGTGACCACCCACGCCATGCAGTTCGTGGAGCGCGGTGAGTGGATCCCGGCCTTCGGCATCGAGTACCACCTGGCGGTGGACGGCATCTCCATGCCGCTCATCATCCTCACCACCTTCACCACGGTGCTGGTGATCATCGCCGGGTGGGAGGTGATCACCTACAAGGCCGCCCACTACATGGCCGCCTTCCTGTTCCTGGAAGGCTTCATGATCGGCGCTTTCGCGGCGATGGACGCAGTGCTGTTCTACGTATTCTGGGAGGCGTTGCTCATCCCGATGTTCCTGATCATCGGCATCTGGGGCGGCGAGCGGCGCATCTACGCCACAGTGAAGTTCTTCCTCTACACCTTCCTCGGCTCGGTGCTGATGCTGGTGGCGATCCTCTACCTCTACGCCGAGGCCGGCTCCTTCGCGGTGGCCGACCTGCACGAGGTGGAGCTCGAGCTCACGGCCCAGATCCTGGTATTCCTCGCGTTCCTCGTCGCCTTCGCGGTCAAGGTGCCCATGTGGCCGGTGCATACCTGGCTGCCGGACGCCCACGTGGAGGCGCCCACGGGAGGCTCGGTGATCCTGGCGGCCATCATGCTGAAGCTCGGCGGCTACGGTTTCCTGCGCTTCAGCCTGCCCATCGCGCCGGACGGCAGCGCCGCGCTGGACTGGCTGATGATCGGGCTGTCGCTGATTGCCATCGTCTACATCGGCTTCGTGGCGCTGGTCCAGCCGGACATGAAGAAGCTGATCGCCTACTCGTCCATCTCTCACATGGGCTTCGCGACGCTGGGGTTCTTCATCATCTTCCGTGTCGCCGCGACCGGCGACACTGACGGTGCCGTCATGGCGATGGCCGGCGGGATGATGCAGATGGTGTCCCACGGCTTCATCTCGGGCGCGCTGTTCCTGTGCGTCGGGGTCATGTACGACCGGCTGCACAGCCGCCAGATCGGCGACTACGGCGGGGTGGTGAACACCATGCCTACCTTCGCGGCGTTCATGATGCTGTTCGCCCTGGCGAACTCCGGACTGCCGGGCACTTCGGGCTTCGTAGGGGAGTTCCTGGTGATCCTGTCGAGCTTCAAGGCGAATTTCTGGATTGCGTTCTTCGCCGGCAGCATCCTGGTGCTGGGTGCCGCATACACCCTGTGGATGTACAAGCGTGTGATCTACGGTGAGGTCGCCAACGAGGGCGTGGCGGGGCTCGAGGACCTGAACAGGCGCGAGCTGCTGGTGCTGTCCGCGCTGGCGGGGGCGGTGCTGCTGTTCGGCCTGTGGCCCGCGCCGCTGCTGGATGCCATGAACCCGACGCTGGAGCACCTGCTGGAGCAGGTCACCCGCTCGAAGCTGCCCTGAGCCCGTGACAGCACCATGATGTCGCCGGAGACCCGTCGCCGATGAACTTCGTTCCACCCGACCTTGCTCCCGCCGCACCGGAGCTGGTGCTGATGCTGCTCGCCTGCGGGGTGCTGGTGGCAGACGTCTACCTGGGCCACCGCCTGCGCAACGTCGCCTACCACCTCAGCCAGGTCTCGGTGGTCGCGACGGCGGTGCTGTGCATTGCCATGACGCCGGACGCGCCCGTCGTGAGCTTCAGCGGGACCTTCGTGAGCGATCCGATGAGCGGGGCGCTGAAGGTGGTGATGCTGCTCATCGGCTACTACGCCTTCTTCTACACTCGCACCTATCTCGAGCTGCGCGGCGAGCTGCGCGGCGAGTACTTCGTGCTCGGCCTGTTCTCGCTGCTGGGCATGATGGTGCTGGTGTCGGCTCACAGCCTGCTCACCGTGTACCTGGGCCTCGAGCTCATGTCGCTGTGCCTCTACGCCATGGTGGCGCTGCGACGCGACTCCACCATCGCCTGCGAGGCCGCGATGAAGTATTTCGTGCTCGGGGCGCTGGCCTCGGGCATGCTGCTGTACGGGATCTCGCTCATCTACGGCGTCACCGGCTCCCTGGATCTGGAGACGGTCGGCAGCGTCGCGGCGGATCTCGGCAGTGACAACCTGGTGTTGGTCCTGGGACTGGTGTTCGCGCTGGTGGGCGTGGCCTTCAAGCTCGGCGCGGCGCCTTTCCACATGTGGGTACCGGACGTGTACGAGGGGGCGCCCACGGCAGTCACCCTGTTCATCGGTACCGCGCCGAAGGTCGCGGCCTTCGGCATGCTCATGCGCGTGCTGGTGGACGGGCTGGGCGCGCTCGACGCCGACTGGAGCCAGATGCTCTCGATTCTGGCGGTGCTGTCCATGGCCATCGGCAACGTGGTGGCCATCTCCCAGCGCAACATCAAGCGCATGCTGGCCTACTCCACCATCGCCCACGTGGGCTTCCTGTTCCTCGGGGTCATCGCCGCGACGCCCGGGGGCTACGCTGCCTCCATGTTCTACGTCATCACCTACAGCCTGATGTCGCTGGGGGCCTTCGGCATGGTGGTCGCGCTCGGACGACGGGACTACGAGGCGGACCGCCTGGACGACTTCCGGGGCCTCGGGCGGGCGCACCCGTGGTTCGCCTTTCTCACCCTGATCCTGATGCTGTCCATGGCCGGGGTGCCGCCGTTCCTGGGGTTCTGGGCAAAGTGGTCGGTGCTTCGCGAGCTGATCGCGGTGGGCCAGTGGTGGCTCGCGGTGGTGGCGGTGGCCTTCTCGGTGGTGGGCCTGTTCTACTACCTGCGCATCGTGCGCCACGTGTACTTCGACGACCCGTCCGGACCGGTGCAGGTGGCGAGCGGCAAGGACATGCAGGTCATGCTCAGCAGCAACGCGCTCGCGATCCTGGTGCTGGGCGTGTTCCCGGGCGCGCTGCTGGGGCTGTGCATCGCCGCCCTGGGGTAGACGCGTCCGGACGCCGGCAAGACGTGCGTCGCCCGCCGGAGTGTCGTCCGGCGGAGCAAGTTCGGGGTTGGTGCGCCACGCCGTGAACCCGTCCATGGGGACTCGAACGCGGCATCCCTGCCGCGTACGGGCGCACCAACCCCGAACCTGCTCCGGCGTCGAGTGCGTTCCGCGGCAGACACCGGCCATCCGACGCGCGGCCGGATCCGTGATCGGTTGACGGCATCCCCGGAGGCGGCCGTCGAGCGTACAGGGACGTATTCACAGCGTGTCCCCGCGACCCGTCTACCGGCCTGATTCGAGCACGGACGCGCGCGGCCGCACGTCAGCCGAGAGTCGCCAGCGCCTCCCCCATCCGCACCGGTATGCCCGGCGCCAGATCCGCGCGCCAGGTGAGTGGGCCTGGCGGCAGCACCACGATGGCCGTGGACCCCATGTTGAAGCGCCCCATCTCCGCGCCCCGCTCCAGGCGCACCGCGCCGGGCCCTTCGCCGGGCCAGGTTCGCGCCACGGCGGTACGCACCCCGCGGGCCGGGGCCACCGGGCCGGCCCACACCAGCTCGATGCTGCCCACGAACACCGCGCCGACGAGCACCACCGCCATGGGCCCGCGGGCTGTGTCGAATAGCGACGCCACGCGCTCGTTGCGGGTGAACAGCCCGGGCACCGCGCCCACGCTCTCCTCGTTCACGCTGAACAGGCGCCCCGGCACGTGCACCATCTCTCGCAGGGTCCCGGCCAGCGGCATGTGCACCCGGTGGTAGTCCCGGGGCGAGAGGTACACGGTGGCGAAGTGGCCGTTGCGAAACGGCGCCGCCCGTGCCGGGTCGCCGCCCAGCAGCGCGCTCAGCGAGTAGTGCGATCCCTTCGCCTGGAGCAGCGTGTCGTCGTGGATGGCGCCGAACGCGCTCATGAAGCCGTCTGCCGGGCAGGCCAGCCCGTCGTCGCCGCATACGGGCCGGGCGTCGGCGCGGAGCGCACGTGTGAAGAACGCGTTGAAGTGCTCGAAGGCGCGTGGATCCCGGACCTCTGCGAGATCCATGTCCACACCGTAGCGGTGAACGAACCAGCGGATCTGCCAGTTCTTCCAGGCCGCGAGCCGCACCCGCGTGGCAGCGCGCATCAGCGCGGACAGCAGGTGGTGGGGCAGGGCGCGGAGCGTCGCCTGGCGCAGGCGCCGGGACAGTGTCGCGGGGGGCCGGGTGTCGCGGTTGAGGCTCATGGCTGGAGGCAGTGCGCCGGGGATGGCGCCCCGACCACGATTCGAACGTGGGACCTACGGCTTAGGAGGCCGTCGCTCTATCCTACTGAGCTACCGGGGCGGAGGGACGCCGCGTCCGGCCTGACGCCGGACGCGGCCTGTCGGAGATGGTGGAGCCGAGGAGGATCGAACTCCCGACCTTCGCATTGCGAACGCGACGCTCTCCCAGCTGAGCTACGGCCCCGGGCTGGCCGACGACGCTGGTGGCGCCCCGGCCGTGAACGCGGGATTGTAAGCAGCCCCCCGACGATACGCCACAGCCATGACCTTCCGGCCGAGAATCGGCCCGGGCCAGGAGTGGCCACCAGACGAAACCTGCACAGGCACTTACGGTCTATCTGGGTGGCGGCTAGGATCGGCCGCTGCCACGGGAGAACGCGATGCACGAGACCCTTCCGCTGCTCGCCGGCAGTGGCTTTCCGGCTATCCGCAGGCGCCGGCTCGAGACGCTGCAGCTCAATCTCGGCTACCGCTGCAACCAGAGCTGCGTCCACTGCCACGTGAACGCGGGCCCCAACCGGCGCGAGGAGATGTCCCGCGAGACCATCGCGCAGGCCCTGGCCTTCGTGGACAGGACGGGCGTGCGGGTGCTGGATCTCACCGGCGGCGCTCCGGAGCTCAATCCACACTTCCGTGCCCTCGTGCGGCAGGCCCGCGCACGCGGGGTGCACGTGATGGACCGCTGCAACCTCACCATCCTGGAGGAGCCCGGACAGGAGGACCTGGCGGAGTTCCTGGCCGGCCACGGGGTGGAGGTGGTGGCCTCCTTGCCCTGCTACCTGGGCGAGAACGTGGACCGGCAGCGGGGCAAGGGCGTGTTCGCCACCAGCATCCGCGCGCTGGAGCGCCTCAACGCCCTGGGCTACGGGGACCCGGCCGGGACCCTGCGCCTGAGCCTGGTGTACAACCCCCAGGGTCCTTCGCTGCCGCCGGGACAGGACGATCTCGAGCGGGCCTACAAGGACGAGCTGGGACAGCAGTTCGGCATCCGCTTCAACCGCCTGCTGACCATCGCCAACATGCCCATCGGGCGCTTCGGCAGCATGCTGGTCTCCAAGGGTCAGTTTCACGGCTACATGGACACCCTGCGTGCCGCCCACCGGGACGCCAACCTGGACGCGGTGATGTGCCGCAGCACGGTGAGCGTCGACTGGCAGGGCGACGTGTACGACTGCGACTTCAACCAGATGCTGGGCCTGCCCATGCGACTGAACGGCCACGCCCGCACGCACCTGTCCGACCTGCTGGACCACCCGCTGGAGAACAACCCCATCGCCGTGCGCGCCCACTGCTTCGCCTGCACGGCAGGGCAGGGCAGCAGCTGCGGCGGTGCGCTGGGCTGATCCGCGCCCGGTGGTCCCGCCACGCCGCCTGAGCGTGGTCATCCCGACCCTGGAGGAAGCGGCCGGCATCACGGGCTGCATCGAGAGCGTGGCCCCGCTGCGGGACGCCGGCGCGGAGATCATCGTTTGCGACGGCGGCAGCGCCGACGGCACCGCCGCCATGGCCGCCGCCGCCGGTGCGCGGGTGCTGTGCGCGCCCGCAGGACGCGCCTCCCAGATGAACGCGGGGGCGCGCGCCGCCGCCGGCACGCTGCTGGCATTCCTGCACGCCGACACGCGCCCGTCGCCTCGGGCCTGTGCACGGCTACTGGCCCTCGCGGGGGAGGACGTGCCCCTGTGGGGGCGCTTCGACGCCCGGCTGTCCGGGCCGGGGCTCGCGTTCCGGATCATCGAGACCTTCATGAACGTGCGCTCGCGCCTGACGGGAATCGCCACCGGCGACCAGCTCCTCTTCGTCAGCGCGGCGCTGTTCCACCGAGCCGGCGGCTTCCCCGAGATCCCGCTGATGGAGGACGTGGCGCTGAGCGCGCGCCTGAAACGCCTGGCGCGCCCGCGCTGCTGCCGCGAGCGGGTGGTGACCTCCAGCCGGCGCTGGCGCCGCGACGGCGTGCTGCGCACCGTGCTGCTCATGTGGCGGCTGCGCCTGGCCTACGCCCTGGGGACGGATCCCCAGCGTCTGGCTCGCCGCTACCGGTCCGGCTGAACCCGTGGCGGACGGCACGGCGGTCCTGGTGTTCGCCCGCGCCCCGATCCCGGGACGCGTGAAGACGCGGCTGATGCCGGGGCTGAGCGCCGTGCAGGCCGCGGGCCTGTACCGGCGCATGCTGGAGCGCGCCACGGCATCGGCCGTTGCCAGCCGGCTCGGGCCGGTGATCCTGTGCTGTGACCCGGACGAGCGCTGCCCGTACCTGCAGGACCTGGCCCGGCGTTGCGGCGCTGCCCTGGCGCGGCAGGAGGGACGGGACCTGGGGGCGCGTATGGCCCACGCCCTGGAGACGGCCCTGGACCGGCACCCGCGGGTCCTGCTCATGGGCAGCGACTGCCCGTCCCTGGACGCCGGGCGCCTGCGCGACGCGGATGCGGCGCTGGGCACCGGCGCGACCGTGGTGTTCGTGCCGGCGGTGGACGGCGGCTACGTGCTCGTCGGCTGCGACGCGCCATGTCGCGAGGCCTTTCTGGACGTGCCCTGGGGCAGTGCCCGGGTGATGGCAACCACCCGCCAGCGGCTGCGCGCTGCCGGACACATCTGGCGCGAGCTGCCGCCGTTGCGGGACGTGGATCGGGTCCAGGACCTGGACCTGCTGCCCAGGGGATTCTGATTCGCCATCGGGTCGGGCCGCGCCAATTTTTTGACCGTTCGCCTCGGGCCGTGATTTACTGCCCGCGCCGGCCGCCGAATTTGCCGGACACGGTGTCCTGTAACAACGACTTGGGCCCAGCATGCTCAGCGTCCTCATCGTGGACCCGGACCCGGATCGGGCCGCCTCGCTGCGGCGCAACCTGGAGTTTCTGGAGTACGACGCCGAGGTCTTGACGCCGGACCACCTGGCGGAGCGGATCGCCGACGATGGCGACCCCGACGCGGTGCTGATGGGGCCGTGCAGCGATGCAAACGGCCTCCTGGCCCTGTTCCGCGAGCTGCGCGAGGAGCACCCGAACCTACCCGTGATCCGCCTGGCCGTGGAAGACGAGCCGCCGCCGCCGCCGGATCTGGAGGCGGGGGCGGTGGCGCGGGTGGCATTGCCGGCGCGTTTCAGCGAGCTGCAGGCGGCGCTGCAGCAGGCCAGCGCCTGGCGGGAGGGTCGGCACCTGTCCAGCCGGCCACGGTCGCTGGAGCTGTTCCGCAACCTGGTGGGAGGCAGCCCGGCCATCCGCGAGGTGCGCAAGCTCATCGAGCAGGTGGCAGGCACGGACGCCAGCGTGCTGCTGCTGGGCGAGTCCGGCACCGGCAAGGAGGTGGTGGCACGCCATATCCACTACCAGTCCGGCCGGCGTTACAAGCCCTTCGTCCCGGTGAACTGCGGCGCGATCCCCGCGGACCTGCTCGAGAGCGAGCTCTTCGGGCACGAGAAGGGCGCCTTCACCGGCGCCATCAGCGCCCGGCGCGGGCGTTTCGAGATGGCCAACGGCGGGACCCTGTTCCTGGACGAGATCGGGGACATGCCGCTGGCCATGCAGGTCAAGCTGCTGCGCGTGCTCCAGGAGCGCACCTTCGAGCGGGTGGGCAGCAACCGCAGCGTCACCACGGACGTCCGCATCATCGCGGCCACCCACTCGGACCTGGAGCGCGACATCGCCGACGGCCGCTTCCGCGAGGACCTCTTCTACCGGCTGAACGTGTTCCCCATCGACATGCCGCCGCTGCGCGACCGGGCCGAGGACCTGCCGCTGCTGGTCAGCGACCTGATCAGCCGCATCGAGCACGAGAAGCGGGGCTCCGTGCGGCTCACCCCTGCCGCCATCGAGGCCCTGTGCGCGTACCCCTGGCCGGGCAACGTGCGCGAGCTGGCGAACCTCATGGAGCGACTGGTCATCCTCCACCCCTACGGCGTGGTGGACGCCCACGACCTGCCGGACCGCTACCGACCGGACGGGCTGCCGGCCCCGGCCGAGGGCGGCGCCGCGGCGGCGGCGCCCGCCGGCGTCTCCCAGGCACTGCCCCGGGACGGCCTGGATCTGAAGGAGCACCTGGCGCGGCTGGAGAAGGCCTACATCCGCCAGGCCCTGGACGAGGCCGACGGGGTGGTGGCCCACGCCGCGAAGCGCCTGCGCATGGGACGCACGACCCTGGTGGAGAAGATGAAGAAGCTCGGGATCCAGCGCCCCCACGAGGTTGCCTGAGCCCGACACCCCCCGCCCGGGAATGTGAATCCCGTCACGGATTCCTGGCGCGCCAGGGCGTGACGGAGTCGGCATTCCGTCACCTCGCCGGAAAAGTGTTAACCACGTCAGGTTCCGGGATGTATCGAAATCATGAAGTTAGCGCCCCCTGCTGATTACTGATCTCAGCTCGCGAATGGCTGGCCCGGGGTTTGCTTACCTCCCTGCAGACCCGCCCATGGCGCCGCGGCGCCCGGCCCACCCGGAGACAGCACATGAGCACGCCCGAGCCCGCCTTCCTGCCCGTTACCGGTACCCCCGCCGAGATCGTCGCCCAGCACAGCGAGCTGGTGCGCCGCATCGCCTTCCACCTGGTCAGCCGCCTGCCGGCCAGCGTGCAGGCTGACGACCTGATCCAGTCGGGCATGATCGGGCTACTGGAGGCGTCCCGGAACTACGAGCCGGTGCACGGCGCGAGCTTCGAGACCTACGCGGGGATCCGCATCCGCGGTGCCATGCTGGACGAGATCCGTCGCCAGGACTGGGCCCCGCGTTCCCTGTTCCGCAAGATGCGGCAGGTCTCCGAGGCCATGCGCGAGATCGAGAACAGCGAGGCCCGCGACGCCCGCGATGCGGAGGTGGCCGAGCGCATGGGCATCTCCCTGGACGAGTATCACCGCATCCTCAAGGACGCCTCCGGCCACAAGGTGTTCAGCACCGAGGAGCTGACCGCCGGCGTCGAGTCCGTGTCCGACGGCCTGTTCGGCTCCATCGTCGGCCCGCTGGACAGCCTGGAGGGCGACGAGTTCCGCCGCAGCCTGGCCCGCGCCGTTGCCACGCTGCCGGAGCGCGAGAAGCTGGTCATGTCCCTGTACTACGACCAGGAGATGAACCTGCGCGAGATCGGCGAGCTCATGGGAGTGAGCGAGTCGCGGGTGTGCCAGATCCACGGACAGGCGGTGCTGCGCCTGCGGGCGCGGCTGCGGGACTGGCGCGAGACCCATTAGACCGTCCATCACGTTTCCCCATTTCTCTCAGAGCGTTGCGGCGGATATCTGAGAAGTAATTGAAACTCATGGCGCGGCTTCTTATGCTCGCGCCGATGGGCATCCGGAACCACGGCTGATGGCAGCCAGGCGGTCGCCGCGCCGGCGGCGGTCTGCGGGCCGTGGCTCGCGCAGGGTGCTGCGCGCCGTGCTGCTGCGGGGCGGACTGCTCGCGCTGGTGGCCGGCATCGGCTGGGCGGCGTGGCTCGACATCGAGGTGCGCGCGCGCTTCGAAGGACAGCGCTGGCAGGTGCCGGCGCACATCTACGCACGTCCCCTGGAGCTTTACCCCGGCGCCGCGGTGAGCCGGGAAGCAGCGCTACGCGAGCTTCGCACGGCGGGCTACCACGCGAGCGCCCGGCTCGATCGGCCTGCCAGCTATCGCCAGCGCGGCGACCACCTGGAGCTGCGCACCCGCAGGTTCACTTTCTGGGACACCCAGGAGCCCGAGCGCACGGTGCGCGTGCGCTTCACGGGCGGCTCGGTGGCCTCGATGACCGAGGGCGGGCGCCCGGCGGCTCTGGTGCGACTGGAGCCGGTGCTCATCGGGCGCATCCACCCGGGCCACCAGGAGGATCGGGTGCTGGTGCGGCTGGACGAGGTCCCGCGCACGCTGGTGGCGGCCCTGCTCGCGGTGGAGGACCGGCAATTCTTCGAGCACCACGGGGTGTCACCGCGGGGCATCGCCCGTGCGCTGCTGGCCAACCTGCGCGCTGGCGCCACGGTGCAGGGCGGCAGCACCCTGACCCAGCAGCTGGCCAAGAGCTACTTCCTCAGCGCCGAGCGCAGCCTGTGGCGCAAGCTCAACGACGTGGCCATCGCTCTCATCCTCGAGGCCCGCTACAGCAAGGAGGCCATACTGGAGGCCTATCTGAACGAGGTGTACCTGGGCCAGGACGGCGCCCGCGCCATCCACGGCTTCGGGCTCGCCGCCCGTCACTACTTTGCCCGTCGTCTCGAGGAGCTCAGCCTGCCGGAGGTGGCGCTGCTTGCGGGCCTGGTAAAGGGGCCGTCCCTCTACAACCCGCGGCGGCACCCGGAGCGCGCCCGGGAACGCAGGGACCTGGTGCTGTCGCAGATGGAGTCCCTGGGGATGCTGGACGCCGCCCTGGCGACCGAGGCGAGGTCGGCGCCCCTCGGCGTCAGCGAGCGTCCCGGGGCCGCTGGTGCCCGCTACCCCGGATACCTGGACCTGGTGCGTCGCCAGCTCGCCCGGGACTACCGTGACGGGGACCTGGCGAGCGAGGGCCTGCTGGTGTTCACCACCCTCGATCCCACGGTGCAGGAAGCGGCCCAGTCGGCGCTGTCGGGCACGCTGGAGCGCATCGAAGCGGCTCGGTCCGGGCTCGGCGGCGGCCTCGAGGGTGCGGTGGTGGTCACCAATCCCCAGAGCGGCGAGGTGCTGGCGGTGGTGAGCGGACGTGACCCCGAGCAGTCGGGCTTCAACCGGGCGCTGGACGCGCGACGTCCCGTGGGCTCGCTGATCAAGCCGGTGGTGTACCTGGCCGCCCTGTCCGACCCGGCGCGCTACACCCTCGCGACGCTCATCGACGACGCCCCCGTGGAGGTGCCGGGGCCCCGGGGCGAGCCGTGGCGCCCCGACAACTACGACGGCCAGGCCCATGGCCCTGTGCCGCTCATGGAGGCGCTGGCGCGCTCCTACAATCTGGCCACGGTGCGCCTGGGACTGGAGGTGGGAGTCGAGCGGGTGCGCGACACCCTGGTGCGCATGGGCGCGGGACGCACGCCGGACGCGTACCCGTCCCTGCTCCTGGGTGCGGTGGACCTGAGCCCGCTGGAGGTGGCGGCGGTCTACCAGACCATCGCGGCGGGCGGCTTTCGACAGCCCCTGCGCGCCATCCGGGAGGTGACCGACGCGCGGGGCCGGCCGCTGAAGCGCTACGGCCTCAACGTCGAGGCGGTGAGCGATCCCCGCGCCACCTTCGTGCTCACCCGAGCGCTGCAGGAGGTGATGAGCACCGGTACCGGCCAGGGGGTGCGTGGCAGCCTGCCGCCGGATCTGGCCGTGGCTGGCAAGACGGGCACCACCGACAATCTCCGCGACAGCTGGTTCGCGGGCTTCGGCGGCGACCGGCTGGCCGTGGTGTGGGTGGGCCGCGACGACAATCGCAGCGCGCGGCTCACCGGCGCATCCGGCGCGCTGAAGGCGTGGACCCGCCTGTTCCTAGAGATCCGTCCGCGGCCCCTGGCGCTGCAGCCGCCCCAGGGTATCGCCTGGCGCGCCACCGACCTGGAGCGCGGCATGGTGCTGGACGAGGGCTGCGCGGGCGCCGGCCTCCCGCGATTGCCGTACATCGCGGAGGGCGGCGTCCGGCCCGGCGACTGCGGCGGCGGGACGCTGCGCCCGGCCTCGCTGCCGGGGATCGCCGCCACCCCGGCTGAACGGCGCGAGCGCCGTCGCGAGGAGGCCCGGTGAGGGGCACTGCCGCAGGTCGTGTCGCCCGGCTGCTGCCGGTCCTGCTCCTCGCCGGATGCGCGGCCGGTCGGCCCGCGCCGGTGGAGGATCGGGCCGCCGGGGCCACCGGGGCCGGTGTCGCGGTCTTGCCGGCGACGCCGGATCGCGCCGCTGCGGCAGTGCCCCCGACGGACGGCGACGACGCTGCCGCGGGGGTCACCATCCTGCCCCTGGACGCGCCCGCGACCGAAGGTGCAGCCGCCGCGCCTGTGCAGGGAGCCCCGTCCGTGGGAACCGTGGAGCCGGCGACCGGTGGCGGAGCGGTCAATCCGGCGGTGGTCGCGCTCCTGAATCGTGCCAACCAGGAAAGCAGCGCCGGTCGTCACGCCGGCGCAGCCGCGGCGCTGGAGCGCGCGATTCGCATCGAGCCGGGTAACGCCTGGCTGTGGCACCGGCTGGCTCAGGCGCGCCTGGCCGAAGGCCGCGGCGGCGAGGCGGCGGCCCTCGCGGCCCGGTCCAATGCCCTGGCGGCGGCGGACACCCGGCTGCAGGCGGAGAACTGGCTGCTCATCGCCCGGGTGCACCGGCAGCGCGGCGAGGAGGTGGCCGCCCGGGAGGCGGAGCGGCGCGCCCGTGAGCTGGGTGCGCCGGCATCCTGAGGCCGCGCGCCGGTGCGTGTAGCATGCGACGTGCTCGCTCTTGAAAGGACGGTTGCCGTGCCGGTAAGATGCATGGCTGACGATTGCGGGGTGGAGCAGTCTGGCAGCTCGTCGGGCTCATAACCCGAAGGTCGCAGGTTCGAATCCTGCCCCCGCTACCACGTGCTCCGAAGCCCCTCCTCAGGGGCTTTTTTTGGCCCCATCGCCGCCGGGCGCAGGCTCACAAAGCGTTTCGGATCAAGGCGATACGGGCAGGATTTGAGTGGGCTTCTCAGCCCACTTTTCGTTTTGAGAGGCGCATGTCCGGCGAGCAGCGGCGGATATACGAAATGCTGGCACCCAGTGTCGCGGCGCTGAGCTGCGAGTTGCTGGGCGTGCAGGTGTCCCGCGGGCGGCGGCACACGGTGCTGCGGCTGTACATCGACCGGCCCGAGGGGGTGACGCTGGAAGACTGCGAGCGGGTCAGCCACCAGGTCAGCGGCGTGCTCGACGTGGAGGATCCCATCGACGGGGAGTACAGCCTGGAGGTGTCCTCGCCCGGCGCCGACCGGCCGCTGTTCCAGGAGGAGCACTTCCGGCGGTTCGCGGGTCATGCCGTGCGGGTGCGCCTGGCACTGCCGGTGGACGGCCGGCGCAACGTGTCGGGCACCTTGAAGGGGGTGGCCGACGGCAACGTGCTGGTGGAGCACGAGGGCGCCGAGTGGCGCCTGCCCCTCGAGCAGATCGCCCAGGCGAGACTGGTTCCGGACTCATGAGGCGCCGACAGCGCCGGTGCAGGCAGAGAGTCAAATGAGCAGAGAGATCCTCACGGTCGTGGAGGCGGTGTCCAACGAGAAGGGCGTCGCCGCCGACATCATCTTCGAGGCCATCGAGGCCGCCCTGGCGAGCGCGACCCGCAAGCGCCACGGGGAGGACATCGAGGTGCGCGTGGCCATCGACCGGGACACCGGCGAGTACGAGACCTTCCGCCGCTGGGAGGTGGTCGACGACGAGCTGCTGGTGGACGACCCCGCCGACCTCCCGGAGGTGCCCGAGGCGCCGGAAGGGGAGCATCCGGGCGCCGACGCCCCGGCGCCGCGCGCCATGGACGGCGTCGAGCCCCGCGAGCCCGAGACCGGGATCCGGCTGTACGTGCCCGAGCGCATGAAGCGCCTGAGCGAGGCGGTGCAGGAGCACCCGGGAATCTCCGCCGGGGAGTACATCGAGCAGCCCATCGAGTCCGTGGCCTTCGGTCGCATCGCGGCGCAGACGGCGAAGCAGGTGATCGTGCAGAAGGTGCGCGAGGCGGAGCGCGCGCAGGTGGTGGAGGCCTACCAGGATCGCGTCGGGGAGCTGGTCACCGGCGTGGTCAAGCGCATGGAGCGGGGCAACGTGATCCTGGATCTCGGGGGCAATGCCGAGGCGGTGATCCTGCGCGAGGAGCTGATTCCCCGCGAGCTGGTGCGCCCGGGCGATCGCATGCGGGGGTATCTCCGCGACGTGCGCCCGGAGCCCCGCGGCCCGCAGCTGTTCGTCAGCCGCACGGCGCCCGAGCTCATGATGGAGCTGTTCCGCCTGGAGGTGCCCGAGATCGGCGAGGGGCTCATCGAGATCATGGGCTGCGCCCGCGACCCGGGCTCGCGCGCCAAGATCGGCGTGCGTACCACGGTGCCGCGCATCGACCCGGTGGGCGCCTGCGTGGGCATGCGCGGCTCGCGCGTGCAGGCGGTGTCCAATGAGCTGGCCGGCGAGCGCGTGGACATCATCCTGTGGGACGAGAACGCCGCCCAGTACGTCATCAACGCCATGTCGCCCGCCGAGGTGGTGTCCATCGTGGTGGACGAGGAGGCCCGCTCCATGGACGTGGCGGTGGTGGAGGAGCAGCTCTCCCAGGCCATCGGCCGCGGCGGCCAGAACGTGCGCCTCGCCAGCCAGCTCACCGGCTGGGAGCTCAACGTCATGACCGAGCAGCAGGCCGACGAGAAGAGCGAGGCGGAGGCCGAGCGGGTGCAGAAGCTGTTCATGGAGCAGCTCGCGGTGGACGCCGAGGTGGCCAACATCCTCATGCAGGAGGGCTTCACAGCCATCGAGGAGGTGGCCTACGTCTCCGAAAGCGAGATGGTGGACATCGAGGAGTTCGACGAGGACATCGCGCGCGAGCTGCAGGCGCGCGCCAAGGACGTGCTCCTCGCGCGAGAGATTGCGAGCGAGGAAGGCCTGAGCGACCAGCCGCCGGCGGAAGACCTGCTCACGCTGGAGGGCATGGACGATACCCTGGCCCATCAGCTCGCTCGCCACGGGGTGGCGACCCGCGAGGACCTGGCGGAGCTGGCGGTGGACGACATGCGCGACATCAGCGACGTGGACGCGGAGCGCGCCGCGGCGCTGATCATGGAGGCGCGCAAGATCTGGTTCGGGGACGAGGCCCAGGCCTGAGGCCGGGTCTGTGAGCGACTAAAGGTAGGTGCCCATGGCAGAGGTGACGGTCAGACAGCTTGCGGAGCAGGTCGGCATCCCGGTGGACCGGCTGCTGACGCAGCTCGGCGAGTCCGGGCTACCGCACAGCGATGCGGACGAGTCCATCAACGAGAACGACCGGGCCCAGCTCCTGAGCCACCTGCGGCGCCTGCATGGCAAGCCGGCCGACGAGGGCGCGGCGCCGAAGAAGATCTCGCTCAAGCGCAAGTCGGTGAGCGAGCTGAAGGTGGCCAGGGAAGGGCGCCGCAAGACCGTGACGGTGGAAGTGCGCAAGCGCCGTGTCATCCGCCCGCCGGCCGCTGCGCAGGCCGAGACGGCCACCGCTACCCCCGTCGTGGAGCCTGCCGCCGAGGCCGGCGACCAGCTGGAGGAGGCCAAGAAGGCGCTGCACGAGGAGGCGAAGCGCCGCCAGCAGGAGCTGGACGAGTCGCTGCGCGCGGAGGTGGAGGCGCGTGAGAAGGCCGAGCTGATGAAGCCGAAGCCGCAGCCGAAGCCGAAGCCCGTCGCCGAGCCGGAGCCCGAGCCCGCGCCCGAGCCCGAGGCGGCCGCGGCAGAGCCCGTGGCGACGCCGGAGGAGGTGGCGGCGAAGCAGGCGGCGCTGGAGCAGGCACGCAAGCCCGACCACCGGCGCCCCGAGCGTCCGGCCCGCGGCAAGGCCGAGCGCGGCGAGCGCGGGGAGCGCGGCAAGCGCGACCGCGAGGAGCTTCACGTGGCCAGCGACAAGCGCGGCCGCCGGCGCAAGAAACCGGCCAAGCCGCGCGCGGTGGTCACGCCCATGGCGGGCCGGCACGGTTTCCAGGAGCCCACCGCGCCGGTGGTGCGCGAGGTGACCATCCCGGAGACCATCACGGTGGGTGACCTCGCCCAGCGCATGTCCATGAAGGCGCCCGAGCTCATCAAGGCGATGATGAACCTGGGCACCATGGCCACCATCAACCAGGTCATCGATCAGGAGACGGCGTCCATTCTCGTCGAGGAGCTGGGCCACAAGCCCAAGCTGCTCAAGGAGAACGCCCTCGAGGCGGAGGTCCTCACCCGCGACGACGAGCGCGAGACCGTGTCGCGCTCCCCGGTGGTCACAATCATGGGCCACGTGGATCACGGCAAGACGTCGTTGCTGGACTACATCCGCCGCACCAAGGTGGCGGCCGGCGAGGCCGGCGGCATCACGCAGCACATCGGCGCCTACAAGGTGGACACGGGCAAGGGCACCGTGACCTTCCTGGACACCCCCGGCCACGCCGCCTTCACCGCCATGCGGGCCCGCGGCGCCAGGGCCACCGACATCGTGGTGCTGGTGGTGGCCGCCGACGACGGGGTGATGCCGCAGACGGTGGAGGCCGTGCAGCACTCCAAGGCCGCCGGCGTGCCCATCATCGTGGCGGTCAACAAGATGGACCGCCCGGACGCGGACCCGGATCGCATCAAGCAGGAGCTCGCGAACCACGAGGTGATTCCCGAGGAGTGGGGCGGCGACACGATCTTCGTGCCCGTGTCTGCGCTCAAGGGCGACGGCATCGACAAGCTGCTGGACTCCATCCTGTTGCAGGCGGAGGTGCTCGAGCTGGAGGCACCGCCTGGCGGGCCCGCGTCGGGGGTGGTGATCGAGTCGCGACTGGACCGCGGGCGCGGGCCGGTGGCCACGGTGCTGGTGCAGGCCGGCGAGCTCAACAAGGGCGACATCCTGCTGGCCGGCCAGGAGTACGGCCGGGTGCGCGGGCTGTACGACCACACGGGCAGCGAGGTCGAGAGCGCGGGTCCGTCCACGCCGGTGGAGGTGCTGGGCCTGTCCGGGCCGCCACAGGCCGGCGACGAGGCGCTGGTGGTGGCGGACGAGCGCAAGGCACGCGAGATCGCCAACTTCCGTCAGGGCAAGTACCGCGAGGTGCGCCTGGCGAAGCAGCAGGCCACGAACCTGGACAATGTCTTCGAGCAGATGGGCGAGGGCAGCGCCTCGGCGCTCAACATCGTGGTGAAGGCCGACGTGCAGGGCTCGGTGGAGGCGTTGCGCGAGGCGCTCACCAACCTCTCGAACGACGAGGTGAAGGTGAACGTGGTGGCCAGCGCCACCGGCGGCATCAGCGAGACGGACGTCAACCTGGCACTGGCCTCCAACGCCATCATCATCGGCTTCAACGTGCGCGCCGACAGCGCCGCGCGGCGGCTCATCGAGTCGGAGAACGTGGAGCTGCGCTACTTCAGCGTCATCTACGACGTGATCGACACGGTGAAGGCCGCCATCTCCGGCATGCTCTCCCCGGAGATCCGCGAGCAGATCATCGGCATCGCCGAGGTGCGGGAGGTTTTCCGCTCGAAGCGCTTCGGCGACATCGCCGGGTGCATGGTGACCGAGGGCAGCGTGAAGCGGCACAACCCCATCCGCGTGCTGCGCGACAACGTGGTCATCTACGAGGGCGAGCTGGAGTCGCTGCGCCGGCACAAGGACGACGTGTCCGAGGTCAAGTCGGGCACCGAGTGCGGCATCGGCGTGAAGAACTACAACGACGTGAAGGTCGGTGACCAGATCGAGGTGTTCGAACGCACCGAGGTGCAGCGCACGCTGTGAGCCGGGCGTGACCCGGCTCGCGGCGCGAGCGTGGAACGCGATGCGCAGCCAGGACTTCAGCCGCCGCCAGCGCGTCGCCGACCAGATCGGGCGCGAGCTCGCCAGCCTGATGGTGGAGGAGCTGGACGACCCCCGCGTGCGCGGCGCCACGGTGTCCGGGGTCGAGCTCACGCCGGATCTGCGCAGCGCCACCGTGTTCGTGACGCTGCCCGCCGCTGCCGACGTGGACGCGACGATGAAGGCCCTGGCCCACGCGTGCGGCCTGCTGCGCCGGCGCCTCGCGCAGCGGGTGCGGCTCAAGTACCTGCCGGCGCTGCGCTTCGAGCACGACCCCACCCTGGACCGGGTCGACCGTATCGAGCGCCTGCTGCGCGGCGCGCGCGGCGAGGACGGCTGACTTGGGCCGCCGTCCCCGGGGCCGGCCGGGCAGCGGCATCCTGCTGCTGGACAAGCCCACGTCCATGCGCTCGAACACCGCCTTGCAGCGGGTCAAGCGCCTCTACCAGGCGCGCAAGGCCGGCCACACCGGCAGCCTGGACAGCCTGGCCAGCGGCCTGCTGCCCATCTGCCTGGGCGAGGCCACGAAGCTGTCGGGCTTCCTGCTGGCGGCCGACAAGCGTTACCGGTCCCGCTTCCGCCTGGGGGTGACCACCGCCACCGGGGACGCCGACGGCGAGGTGACCGGCGAGCGGCCGATCCCGGCGCTGGACGACGCAACCGTCGGCGCGGCGCTTGCCCGGTTCACCGGCGAGCTGGAGCAGGTTCCGCCCATGTACTCGGCGCTCAAGCACCAGGGGCGGCGGCTCTACGAGCTGGCCTACGAGGGGGTGGAGGTGCGCCGCGAGCCGCGCCGGGTGCGGGTGCACGAGTTCACGCTGCTGGACCGCGGTCCGGACTGGCTGGAGGTGGAGATCCACTGCAGCAAGGGCACCTACGTGCGCACGTTGGCGGAGGACCTGGGCCAGGTGCTGGGCTGCGGTGCCCACGTGGCGGTGCTGCGGCGCCTGGCGGTGGGACCGTTCGGCGCCGCGGGCATGATCACCCTGGACGATCTGGAGGCGCGAGCCGACGACGGGCTCGAGGCCCTGGACGCGCTGCTGCTGCCCCTGGACGCGGCGCTGGAGGACGTGCCCGGGGTGTGCCTGGAGCGCAACAGCGCCCACTACCTGCGCCAGGGCCAGCCCGTGCTGGTACCCCGTGCGCCCACTGCCGGGCTGGTGCGCCTGTACGGTGAGGATCACCGCTTCCTGGGGGTCGGCGAGGTGCTGGACGACGGCCGCGTGGCGCCCCGCCGGCTCCTGGCGAGCGGGTGATTTTGCATGTGCGGTCAATCGCTTAAGGGCGCAGCCAGGGGCCGACCCGGGCTTGTTCCAGGCAGGACCGACAGCTACAATGCGCGGCTGTTTCGATACCGCGGATAAACACGTCAATGTCGCTCAGCGCTGCGCAGAAGGAAGGGATCGTCAAGGAGTACAGCCGCGGCTCCGCGGACACGGGCTCGACGGAGGTGCAGGTGGCCTTGCTGTCGGCGCGCATCGCGCACCTGACCGAGCACTTCCGCGTCCACGCCCACGATCACCACTCCCGCCAGGGCCTGCTCAAGATGGTCAGCCAGCGCCGGCGGCTGCTGGACTACCTCAAGCGCACGGACCTGGATCGCTACCGTGACCTGATCGGCCGGCTCGGCCTGCGGCGCTAGTGCGCGCCCCCGGCCGGATTCCGGCCGCCGCCGCAAACGTACTCACGACGCGGCGACCAGCAACGGCGCTGGCCGCCACGCGTATTCCAGATCGACTGCATATCGCCGACGTGGCGCCAAGGCGCACCCGGCCGTTCGAGGAACACCCATGAGCACCGCCATCCGCAAGAGCATTCCCTACGGCGAACGAGAGCTGGTCCTGCAGACCGGCGAGATCGCGCGACAGGCCGACGGGGCCGTGATGGCCAGCCTGGGCGACACCGTCGTGCTGGTGACCGCCGTGTGCCGCAAGAAGCCCTCCGAGCACCTGGACTTCTTCCCGCTCACGGTGGAGTACCAGGAGAAGACCTACGCGGCGGGCAAGATCCCGGGGGGCTTCTTCAAGCGTGAAGGACGGCCCAGCGAGAAGGAGGTGCTCACCTGCCGCCTCATCGACCGCCCCATCCGCCCCTGCTTTCCCAAGGGTTTCAAGCACGAGACGCAGATCATCGTCACGGTGCTGTCCCTGGACCCGGAGATCGACCCCGACGTGCCCGCGATGGTGGGCGCCTCCGCCGCGGTGGCGCTCTCCGGCGCGCCGTTCAACGGCCCCATCGGCGCCGCGCGGGTGGGCTACGTGGACGGGCGCTACCTGCTCAACCCGACCCGAACGCAGCTCGACCAGTCGAAGCTGAATCTGGTGGTGGCGGGCACCGAGTCTGCGGTGTTGATGGTGGAGTCCGAGGCGGACCAGCTGTCGGAATCGGTGATGCTCGACGCGGTGCTGTTCGGTCACGAGCAGATGCAGGCGGTGATCAAGGTGATCAAGGAGCTGGCCGCCGAGGTCGGCAAGCCGCGCTGGGAGTGGCAGGCGCCGGACCAGGACGAGGAGCTGGAGGCGAAGGTGCGCACGCTGGCGGAGTCGCGACTGCTCGAGGCCTACGCCATCAAGGACAAGCTCGAGCGTCGCGACGCGGTGTCCGCGGTGTACGACGCGGTGATCGAGGAGCTGTGCGCCGGCGAGGAGCCGCGGTGGGACGAGAAGGCGGTGGCCGCCGCCGTGTCCGGCGTGGAGAAGAAGCTGGTGCGCGGGCGCGTCCTTGACGGGCAGCCGCGTATCGACGGGCGCGACACCCGCACCGTGCGTCCCATCGAGACCAAGGTGGGCGTGCTGCCCCGCACGCACGGCTCGGCGCTGTTCACTCGCGGCGAGACCCAGGCGGTGGTGGTCACGACCCTCGGCACCGGGCGTGACGCGCAGATCATCGACGCCATCGAGGGCGAGTACCGCGAGCCCTTCATGCTGCACTACAACTTCCCACCCTTCTGCGTGGGCGAGACCGGGCGCGTCGGCTCGCCGAAGCGCCGCGAGATCGGTCACGGCCGGCTCGCCAAGCGCGGCATTCTCGCCGTCATGCCCGAGATGGAGACCTTCCCCTACGTGATCCGCGTGGTCTCCGAGATCACCGAGTCCAACGGCTCGAGCTCCATGGCCTCCGTGTGCGGCACCAGCATGTCGCTGATGGACGCGGGCGTGCCCCTCAAGGCACCGGTGGCGGGCATCGCCATGGGCCTGATCAAGGAAGGCGACCGCTTCCAGATCCTGTCGGACATCCTGGGCGACGAGGACCACCTGGGCGACATGGACTTCAAGGTGGCGGGCACCGAGGACGGCGTCACCGCGCTGCAGATGGACATCAAGATCGACGGCATCACCCGCGAGATCATGGACAAGGCCCTGGCGCAGGCCCGCGAGGGCCGGCTGCACATCCTGGGCGAGATGGCGAAGACCATCGCCGAGCCCCGCGAGGACATGTCCGAGTACGCGCCGCGCATCATCACCTTCAAGATCCATCCGGAGAAGATCCGCGACGTCATCGGCAAGGGCGGCGCCACCATCCGCTCCATCACCGAGGAGACGGGCACCACCATCGACATCGAGGACGACGGCACCATCAAGATCGGCTCGGTGGACAAGGCGGCGGGGCTGGCGGCGCGCCAGCGCATCGAGCAGCTCACCGCCGACGTGGAGGTGGGCATGATCTACGACGGTCGGGTGGCTCGCCTGATGGACTTCGGCGCCTTCGTCAACATCCTGCCGGGCAAGGACGGCCTGGTGCACATCTCCCAGATCTCCGAGGAGCGCGTGGAGAACGTGAGCGACAAGCTGCGCGAGGGCGACGTGGTGAAGGTGAAGGTACTCGAGGTGGACCGTCAGGGCCGCATCCGGCTCAGCATGAAGGCGGTCAACGAGAACTGATCCTGCGCGCCCTCCCGGGCGGGGACGGCGCAAGACGCATGGCCAGGTAGGCCGCGATCCGCTCCTCCAGCCAGTATCCCGGCGCGAGCCCCAGGGGGCCGCGCCCCTCCACGAAGCCCACGTGCCCGCCGTGGTGGCTCACCTCCAGGGTCACCGCGTCCGGGATCTCAGCCGGCAGCGGCAGCACCGCGGAGGTCATGAACGGATCGTCCTCGGCGTGCAGGATCAGCGTCGGGCGCCGCACGCCGGGCAGGAAGGACCTGCTGCTGGAGCGGCGGTAGTAGTCCCCGGCGTCGGCGAAGCCGTGCAGCGGCGCCGTCACCCGATCGTCGAACTCCCGGAAGCCCCGCGCGCGGCGCACCCGCGCGAGATCCAGCGGGCCGTCCCGGCGGCAGAACTTCGCGAGCACCTTGCGGCGCAGCCCCCGCACGAGCCGCCACCGGTACAGGCGTGAGAACCCACGTTCCAGACGGTCCGCGCACACCGCGAGATCCATGGGCACGCACACCGCCACCGCCGCGTCCACCGGCGCCCGCGCACCCTGCTCCCCCAGCCACTTGAGCAGCACGTTGCCGCCGAGGGAGAAGCCCACCGCCGCCAGCCGGCGCCGCGGCCAGTGCCGCTTCAGCCAGCGCACGACCCGGTCCAGGTCGCCGGTCTCGCCCGAGTGGTAGGTGCGGGACAGGCGGTTGGCGCGCCCGCCGCAGCCCCGGAAGTGCATCACCAGGCACTGCATGCCCGCGCCGGTGAGGTGGTGCACCAGGGCACGGGCGTAGGACGAGCGGGCGGAACCCTCCAGGCCGTGCAGCAGCAGGACCAGGGGCGATTGCGGGTCGCCCGGCGACCAGTCCAGGTCCAGGTAGTCGCCGTCGGGCAGCTCCAGACGCTGGCGGTGCAGCCTGGGGCGCGGCCGCGGCCGGCACAGGCTGGCCCACAGGGTCTGGGCGTGGCCGCCCGGCAGCCACCACGCGGGGCGGAACGCCGCCGGCGCCACGGGATCAGGCGCCGGGCTCGCCGAGCGGGTAGGGGGGCGGCCGTACCTCCAGTGCCGGCCCGCTGGCGCTGCCCAGGTGCAGCGCCTCGCCGCCGGCCACCGCGTCCAGGGACAGCACCGCGAGCATCTCCTGCCCGCCGCCATCCACGGCAGCCAGCACCACGCGTCCTGCGGCCTCGCCGCCGCCGCTGCCCGCGATGGCGTCGCCCGGCGCCGCGACAGGTGCCGCGGACCCGCAGCGCGCGATGAACATGCGCCGCTTGATGCGGCCCAGGTGCTGGGTGCGGGCCACGATCTCCTGGCCCGGATAGCAGCCCTTGCTGAAGCTCACCGCCTGCAGGCGGTCCAGGTTCAGCATCTGGGGCAGGAATGCCTCGCGATTTGCGGCGGTCACGTGGGGGATCCCGGCGCGCACCTGCGCGTGTGTCCAGGCGCCGGCCGAGAGGGCCGGGTGGCCGCCGCCCTCGAGTCCCCCGAGCACCGTATCCAGCGCCGCCGAGTCCGCCACCAGCAGGGCAAGGCCTTCGGCCACCGGAACCAGCGCCGGAAGCCCGTCATCCCCCGGCGCCGCGTCCGGCGCGGACAGAGCCTTCCCTGCGAGCCCGGCCACCGCGAGATCCGCGGCCGGCTCGATGGCCACGTCGTCCCGGAGCACGAACAGGCGCATGCGCTTCACCACCTCGTCGGCCAACTCCCGCGGCAGCAGCGCGAGCACGCGCCCGTCACCCGGATCCACCAGTCGCAGCAGCGCGAGGACGCGACCCTTGGCCGTCAGCCACGCCCCCAGCAGGGCCTGTGCCGGTGCCAGCGTGGTGACGTCACAGGTGAGCTGGCGCCCCAGGAACGCCCGCGCCGCGCCGCCGGAGAAGGCCAGCACGGCGGTGTCCTCGAGGCGCACCCAGCCGCTGGCGACCTGGCCGTGGCCGCACGGGTCGCTCATGGCGTGTGCACCACGCGTCGCATCTGCCGCATCAGATCCGCGAGCTGCGGGTCCGCGGGGTCATCGCCGCTCCACAGCCATTGCAGGATGTCCTGGTCGGGCAGGTCCAGCAGCCGCTCGAAGGCGGCCCGGCCCGCCTCGTCGAGACCGTCGTAGCCACGGTCCAGGAAGCGCCCCATCAGGATGTCCATCTCGCGCATGCCGCGCCGGCACTTCCAGCGCAGGCGGCTCGGGGCCGGCATCGCTCCCCCTCCCGGGCGCGGTGCGCTACAGCGAGCGCTGCACCATGAGCTTCTTCGTCTCCGCGATGGCTTTCGCGGGATTGAGTCCCTTGGGGCAGGTCTTGGTGCAGTTCATGATGGTATGGCAGCGGTAGAGGCGGAAGGGATCCTCCAGGTTGTCCAGCCGCTCGCCGGTGTGCTCGTCCCGGGTGTCCACGATCCAGCGGTAGGCCTGCAGCAGGATCGCCGGCCCCAGGTAGCGGTCGCCGTTCCACCAGTAGCTCGGGCACGCGGTGGAGCAGCAGGCGCACAGGATGCACTCGTAGAGCCCGTCCAGCTTCGCCCGGTCCTCCTTCGACTGCAGCCGCTCCCTGTCCGGCGGTGCCGGGGTCTGGGTCTGCATCCACGGCTTGATGGAGGCGTACTGGGCGTAGAAGCGCGAGAGGTCCGGCACCAGGTCCTTCACCACCGGCATGTGGGGCAGGGGATAGATCTTCACGTCTCCCTTCACGTCGTCCACCGCCTTGGTGCACGCGAGGGTGTTGGTGCCGTCGATGTTCATGGCGCACGAGCCGCAGATGCCCTCGCGGCAGGACCGACGGAAGGTGAGCGTGGGGTCCACCTCGTTCTTGATCTTGATGATGGCGTCGAGAATCATCGGCCCGCAGTCGTCCATGTCCACCTTGTACGTGTCCATCCGCGGGTTCTCGCCGCTGTCCGGGTCGTAGCGGTAGACGCGGAAGGTCTTCACGTTCTTCGCGCCGTCCGGCGCCGCGTGGGTCTTGCCGGTGCCGACGATGGAGTTGGCGGGCAGGGTGAATTCGGCCATTGATGTCTCTCGTGTCGGGTGCCGCCGACGGTCAGTACACCCGCGCCTTGGGCGGGATGCTCTTCGTCTCGTTGGTGAGCGTGTTCAGGTGCACGGGGCGGTAGTCGATGGACACCTTGGCGTCACTCAGCCAGGTGAGCGTGTGCTTGAGCCAGTTCTCGTCGTCGCGCTCCGTATGATCCTCCCGGGCGTGGGCGCCGCGGCTCTCGGTGCGGTTGCGGGCCGCGTGCATGGTCACCACGGACTGGCGCAGCAGGTTGTCGAGCTCCAGAGTCTCGACCAGGTCGGTGTTCCAGATCATCGAGCGGTCGCTCACGCGCACCTCGCCGAAGCCCTCGAACACCTCGTCGATGAGCTTGCAGCCCTCCTCCAGGGTCTCGCCGGTGCGGAACACCGCGGCGTTGTTCTGCATCACCCGCTGCATGCGGTCGCGCAGCTTCGCGGTGGGCTCCGTGCCCTTGGCGTGGCGCAGCCGGTCGAGGCGATCCAGGGTCGGATCGTCGGCACTCTTCGCCAGCGACGGATGGGAGGCACCGGCCTCCACCACCTCGGCACAGCGCCGCGCGGCAGCGCGCCCGAACACCACCAGGTCCAGCAGCGAGTTGGAGCCCAGGCGGTTCGCGCCGTGCACCGAAACGCAGGCCGCCTCGCCGATGGCCATCAGACCGGGCACCACGGTGTCCGGATTGCCGTCCTTGAGCGTGACGACCTCTCCCCTGTAGTTGGTGGGGATGCCGCCCATGTTGTAGTGAACCGTGGGCAGCACCGGGATGGGCTCCTTGCTCACGTCCACGCCGGCAAACACCTTCGCGGTCTCGGCGATACCGGGGAGCCGCTCGTTGATGACCTCTGGGCCCAGGTGCTCCAGGTGCAGGTGGATGTGATCGCGGCCGTCGCCCACGCCCCGGCCCTCGCGGATCTCGATGGTCATCGAGCGGCTCACCACGTCGCGCGAGGCGAGGTCCTTGGCGTTGGGTGCATAGCGCTCCATGAAGCGCTCGCCCTCGGAGTTGGTGAGGAAGCCGCCCTCGCCGCGCACGCCCTCGGTGATGAGGCAGCCGGCCCCGTAGATGCCGGTGGGATGGAACTGCACGAACTCCATGTCCTGCAGCGGCAGGCCCGCCGAGAGCACCATGGCGTTGCCGTCCCCGGTGCAGGTGTGGGCCGAGGTGCACGAGAAATAGGCTCGCCCGTAGCCGCCCGTGGCGAGCACCGTCATGTGCGCCCGGAAGCGGTGGATGGTGCCGTCCTCGAGATTCCAGGCGAGCACGCCGCGGCACACCCCCTCGCTGTCCATGAGCAGGTCCAGCGCGAAGTACTCGATGAAGAACTCCGCCTGGTGGCGCAGGCTCTGCTGGTAGAGCGTGTGCAGGATGGCGTGCCCGGTGCGGTCGGCGGCCGCGCAGGTGCGCTGGGCGCGTCCCTCGCCGTAGTGCGTGGTCATGCCGCCGAAGGGTCGCTGGTAGATGGTCCCCTCCTCGGTGCGGGAGAAGG
>JBFHNV010000039.1:0-34111 GCA_041593595.1 Gammaproteobacteria bacterium | reverse complement strand
GTGGGCGCCGGCGCCCACGAGGCGGCCCTGGGCGGCCTGGATTACCGGCTCATGCCCGGCGCGCGGCGCTTCGATCTGGGCAACTGCAACTTCCCCGCGGTGGTGGTGGCGGAGCGCTCGCTCGCGCTCCTCGAGGCGGTGGGCACTCGCGTCATCGAGGACCACGTGGTGCGGCTGGCAACGCGGATCAAGCAGGGACTGCTGGCGCTGGGGCTGCCCGTGGCCGGCGGCCCGCCCGGGCCCCACACCGGCAGCATCGTGTGCGTGGGCACCCCCGGCGCCGGTGGCCACGACTCCACCGACGACCCGGCCATCGCCGCACTGTCCGCGCGTCTCGCCGGCGGCGGGGTGGCCCACACCATCCGCCGCGGCATGGTCCGCATGGCGTTTCACCTCTACAACGACGACACCGACGTAGACCGGGCCCTCGAGCTCGCGCGCGAGCACGCCCGCAGCGCCTGACGCGGGCGCCGCCGGCGCGGCCTTGACATCGCAGCGGGGCGGGACTGGGATGCGGGCATGGCAGGCAGCTCGAGCGCGCGGGAGAGCGGGGCGACATGAGCTACGTCACCCGCATCGCATGCGGCAACGGGGACACCGTGGCCGACGGGCATCCTGCCGGCTGCCCCGAGGGCGACTTTCCGCGGGTGCACTACGACCTGCAACGGGTGGCCCGCCTGGTGGACCGCGACGGGCTGGCGCGGGGACCCGCATCCCTGTGGCGCTACGCGCCGCTGCTGTCCGCCGAGGATCCGGGCGCCGCGGTGACCCTGGGCGAGGGCTGGACGCCGCTGCTGCCCCTGCCCCGGCTGGCGGCGCCGCTGGGCTGCGCCGCGCTGTGGGCCAAGGACGAGGGGCGAAACCCGTCGGGCACCTTCAAGGACCGGGGCGCCAGCGTCGCCGTGACCCGGCTGCGCGAGCTCGGCATCGGCACCGTGGTGCACGCGAGCTCCGGCAACGCCGCCGCGGCCTGGGCCCTGTACGCGGCGCGGGCCGGGATACGCTGCGTCAACCTGCTGCCCGCCGACGTGCTGCCCGCGAGCCTCGTCCAGAGCACGCTTGCCGGCGCCGACACCCGGGTGCTGGACGGGCCATGGCAAGACTCCGGGGCCGTGGTCGCCGGCGCCGCTGAGCGCCACGGCTGGTTCAACGTGGGCACCCTGCGCGAGCCCCACCGCCTGGAAGGGAAGAAGACCATGGGCCTCGAGATCGCCGAGCAGCTCGGCTGGACCCTGCCGGACGTCATCGTGTACCCCACGGGGGGCGGGCTCGGCGCCATCGCCATCTACAAGGCCTTTCGCGAGCTGCAGGCGCTGGGCTGGGTCCCGGACGGGCCGCTGCCGCGGCTCGTGGTGACCCAGTACGCGGGCTGCGCGCCCATCGTGCGCGCCTTCGAGCGGGGGATGGATCGCGCCGAGGTGTGGACCACGCTGGACGTGCCGCCCGGCGGGCTCAAGTCCGCCCGGCCCCCCGGGGATCGCGCGGTGCTGGCGCTGCTGCGCGAGACCGGCGGCACGGCGGTGGCGGTGAGCGCCGAGGACGCGGGTGCCGCCTGTGCCCGGGTCTGCCGCGAGGAGGGGCTGTTCCCGTGCCCGGAGGTGGGCACCACCGTCGCCGGGCTCGAGCGCGCGCGGGCCCGGGGCGTGGTGGCGACCGGCGCGCGGGTGGTGCTCCTGTTCACGGGCTCGGGCCTGAAGTCCGTGCCGGTGCTGCCGCGTGGGCCCGCCCGCCGGGTGCGCGCCGGCGAGGCCCTGCCGGCATGAGCGCGCGCCGCCGGCCCGCGCTGCGCGCCGGCGCTCCTGGCCCGGCATGCCCGCACGCGCGGGCCCATTCAACCGACGAGAGGGAGAGGCAATGAAGACACTGATCTCAGCAACCACCATCGCCGCCGCCGTCCTCGCAGCGGCCCCGGCCGGCGTCCTGGCGGATGCCACCCTGGACGCGGTCAAGGCCCGCGGCACCGTGATCTGCGGGGTGAACGGCAACCGCGCCGGGTTCTCCGCCCTGGACAGCCAGGGCCGGTGGCAGGGCATGGACGTGGACACCTGCAAGGCCATCGCCGCCGCGGTGCTCGGCGACAGCGAGAAGGTGCAGTTCGTCAAGACCACCACCCAGACCCGCTTCACCGCCCTGCAGACGGGCGAGGTGGACGTGCTCACCCGCAACGTCACCTGGACGCTCGGGCGCGACGCCAAGCTCGGCATCGACTTCGTGGCGCCCACCTTCTACGACGGCCAGGGCTTCATGGTGAATCGCAACACCGGCGCGAAGAGCGTGAAGGACCTGAACGGCGCCACCGTGTGCGTGCTGCCCGGGTCCACCTCCGAGAAGGTGGCGGCGGACGTGTTCAAGGCGAACGGGCTGAGCTACACGCCGGTGGTCATCGAGAGCAAGAAGGAGCTCAACACGGCCTTTTTCGGGGGGCGCTGCGACGTCCACGTGCAGTCCACGTCGGGCCTGAGCTCGGCGCGCGCCACCGTGGCCAGCAACCCCGACGACTACGTGATCCTGCCCGGCGTGTACGGCAAGGATCCCATGGGGCCGGTGGTGCGCCAGGGCGATCCCCAGTGGAAGGACGTGGTGGCATGGAGCGTGTACGCCATGATGGAGGCCGAGGAGAGCGGGGTCACCTCGAAGAACGTGGACGAGATGAAGAACAGCGAGGACGCGAACATCGCCCGGCTGCTGGGCGCCAAGGGCAAGCTGGGCGAGTCCCTGGGGCTCGACGACGAATGGGCCTACCGCATCATCAAGCAGGTGGGCAACTACGGCGAGGTGTTCGAACGCAACGTGGGCAAGGACTCACCGCTCAACCTCTCCCGGGGCATCAACGACCTGTGGACCCGCGGCGGCCTGCTCTACGCACCGCCCTTCAAGTAGCGTGCGCCGCCGCCCGCCGCCGGGGCGCGGCGGGCGGCGCCGGCGTCTCCCGAGCCCGCGATGAGCGACCACGTGCTCTCCCGCGCCCTCCCCTCGCGCGGTGAAACGCGCCGCCGGCCGGCACCGGCGCGCCGCGCGCTGACGCCGGACGCCCTGTGGCACAGCACGGGCTTTCGCAGCCTGTGCTACCAGGCGCTGGTGATCGCCGCTGTCATCGGCGTCGCCAGCTACCTCGTCGGCAACGCCCAGGAGGCCATGGCGAAGCGCGGGATCGCCACGGGCTTCGGCTTCCTGCTCCAGGAGGCGGGCTTTGCCATCGGCGAGGGGCCGATCGCCTACGATTCCTCCGACACCTACCTGCGGGCGTACGCGGTCGCCATCCTCAACACGCTCAAGGTGTCGGCGCTCGCCATCGTCGCGGCCACCGTGCTGGGGACCCTGGTCGGCATCGCACGCCTGTCCCGCAACTGGATCGTGTCGCGCCTCGCGTCGCTGTACATCGAGCTGTTCCGCAACACCCCGCAGCTGGTGCAGATCGTCTTCTGGTACACCCTCATCACCCGCATGCCGCACCCGAAGCAGGCCTGGAGCATCTCGGACGCGGTGTACTTCACCAACCGCGGCCTGATCCTCCCCTGGCCCGTCGCCGAAGGCGTGTTCCACGCCACCGCGGCGGCATTTCTCGCCGCCTGTGCCATCGCCTGGATGGCGGTGCGGCTCACGGATCGCCACCGCCGCGCCACCGGGCGCGGCGTGCGGGTGCTGTGGTGGAACGTGGCGCTGGTGCTGGCTCTGCCGGCGGCCGTGTGGCTCGGCGGCGGCGCGCCGACGGCGCTGGAATACCCGGCCCTGCGGGGCTTCAACTTCACCGGCGGCGTCACCCTGTCGCCCGAGTTCCTGGCGCTGCTGCTCGGGCTGTCCCTGTACATCGCCGCGTTCATCGCCGAGATCGTGCGCTCCGGCATCCAGGCGGTGGACCGTGGCCAGATCGAGGCGGCCCGCGCCATCGGCCTCGGACGCGCGGACCTCTACCGCAAGGTCATCCTGCCCCAGGCGCTGCGGGTCATCATCCCGCCGGCCGCGGCGCAGTACGTGAGCCTCACGAAGAACAGCTCGCTCGGGGTCGCGATCGGCTACCCGGAGCTGTTCAACGTCAACAACACCATCACCACGCTCAGCGGCAACACCATTGAGTGCATCGGCATCATGATGGCGGTGTACCTGTCCATCGCGTTCTCCATCGCGGCGGTGATGAACCTCTACAACCGCGCCGTGCAGATCAAGGAGCGATGAGCGCGCGCGGGCCCGTATCCCGCGCGCTTGCCGTGGCCGCGCCGCGCCGGCCCCCGCCGGCGCGCCGCACCGGCACGCGGGCGTGGCTGCGGGAGAACCTGTTCGGCAGCGTCCACGACACCGCACTGACCCTGCTCGCCGCCTGGGCGCTCGTGGTCACGCTGCCCGGGCTGCTGGAGTGGGCCGTGGTGGACGCGGTGTGGGTGGCCGAAGACCCGCAGCAGTGCCGCGCCGCCGCAGGCGCCTGCTGGGCGGTGGTGGCGGAGAAGCACCGGGTGATGCTGTTCGGCACCTTTCCCTACGACCAGCACTGGCGCGGCGTGCTGGTGATCGCCATCGTGATCGCGATGGCCGTGGTGTCCGCCTTCCGACGCTTCTGGTCCTACCGTCTGTTCGTCGCCTGGGTGGTGGCCATGGCCGTGGTGCTCACGCTGCAGCTCGGCGGCGTGCTCGGGCTCGAGCCCACCGGCACCCACGACTGGGGCGGACTGCCGCTGACCCTCATCCTGTTCGTGGGCACCGTGGTGGGCGGGCTGCCCATGGCGGTCGCGCTGGCGCTCGGGCGCCGTTCCTCGCTGCCGGTGCTGAAGGCGCTGTGCATCGGCGTCATCGAGATCACCCGCGGCGTGCCGCTCATCACGGTGCTGTTCATGGCCTCGCTGATGTTCCCCCTGTTCGTGCCCGAGGAGCTCACCGTGGACAAGGTGCTGCGCGCCCAGGTGGGCATGATCCTCTTCTTCGGTGCCTACGCCGCCGAGATCGTGCGCGGCGGCCTGCAGGCCATTCCCATCGGGCAATACGAGGCAGCGGACGCGGCCGGGCTCTCCTACTGGCAGAAGACCCGCAAGGTGATCCTGCCGCAGGCCCTTCGCATCGTGATCCCGGCGCTGATGAACGACATCATCCGTGCCTTCAAGAACACCACCTTCGTCAGCATCATCGGCCTGTTCGACGTCCTGGGTGCCACCGCCACCGCGCTCGAGGATCCGTTGTGGGTGCTCTATGCGCCGGAGGCGTACGTCTTCATCTTCGTGCTCTACTTCTGCTTCTGCTTCTCCATGTCGAGGTACAGCGAGCGCGTGGAGCGGGACCTCGCCCGGGGGCGCAACTTCTGATGCGCGGCCATCCGGACACCGCCCGCCCGGAGCTCCCCTCCGGCGACGACGTGCTGGTCACGCTGCGCGGCGTCAACAAGTGGTACGGGGACTTCCACGTGCTGCGCGACATCAACCTGGCGGTGGGCCGCGGCGAGAAGGTGGTGGTGTGCGGACCCTCCGGGTCCGGCAAGTCCACCATGATCCGCTGCATCAACCGCCTCGAGGAGCACCAGGAGGGCACCATCGTGGTCGACGGCACCGAGCTCACCGACGATCTCCGCGGCATCGAGGCGGTGCGACGTCGCGTGGGCATGGTGTTCCAGCAGTTCAACCTGTTCCCGCACCTGTCGGTGATGGACAACCTCACCCTGGCACCGGTCTACGTGCAGGGCGAGCCGGGCCCGGAGGCGGAGCAGCGCGCGATGGAGACGCTGGAACGGGTCAAGATCCCGGACCAGGCCTGGAAGTACCCGGGCCAGCTCTCCGGCGGGCAGCAGCAGCGCGTCGCCATTGCCCGGGCGCTGATGCAGCGCCCGAAGCTGATGCTGTTCGACGAGCCCACCTCCGCCCTGGACCCGGAGATGATCAACGAGGTGCTGGACGTGATGGTGGAGCTCGCCGAGGGGGGCATGACCATGATCGTGGTCACCCACGAGATGGGCTTCGCCCGCCGCGTGGCCGACCTCGTGGTGTTCATGGACGAGGGCGAGGTGGTGGAGGCCGCCCCGCCGGCTACTTTCTTCGCGAGGCCCGAGAACCCCCGCACCCGACTCTTCCTCAGCCAGATCCTCAGCCACTGATCGCCTGTGCCGAATCACGCTTCAGACATGCCGCGGTGCGGAGGAAGACATGGGACGATGCGCCCCGCCGTGGACCCGTCCATGGGGGCTCGAAGGCGGCGTCCCTGCCGCCTACGGACGCATCGACCCATGTCTTCCTCCTCCCAGACAACCCAGCGGCGATTCGACACACCCATCGACCCGACGAACGCACCCCGAGGGCCACGACCATGACCGAGCACGCCCACACCGCGGGCGGCCCGCCGGACTGGGCCGCGCTGCGCGAGGAGTTCCCCACCACCCGGGAGTTCGCCTACCTGGACATCGCCCGTAAGGCGATCCTGCCCGTGCACGTGGGCGCGAGCTTCGACCAGTGGCTGGCGGACATCCACGACGAGGCGGGCGCCGCGGCGTTCTCCATGGACGGCATCGAGGACACGCGCCGCGCCGTGGCCGCCACCTTCGGCGCGCCGGCCGGGTGCATCGCGCTCATCAAGAACACCTCCGAGGGGATCAACATCGTCGCCCAGGGCTACCCCTGGCGCGAGGGCGACAACGTGGTGATCAGCGAGTTCGAGCACGAGAACAACACCTTCCCCTGGCGTCACCTGGCGCGCCGCGGGGTGGAGGTGCGCTGGGCCACGCCGGACCCGCAGGGACGCGTGACGGTGGACCGCTACCGCCACCTGGTGGACGCGAGGACGCGGGTGCTGGCCTGCGCCTGGGTGGCCTATGGCAACGGCTACCGCGCCGACCTGCCGGCGCTGGCCCAGTTCTGCCGCGAGCGTGACGTGCGGCTGGTGGTGGACGGGATCCAGGCGGTGGGCGTGCTGGCGGCGCCCATCGCGGATCTCGGCGCCGACGTGCTGGTGGCCGGCGGGCACAAGGCGCAGCTCAGCCTCGCCGGGGCCGGCTTCATGTACGCGACGCCGGAGATGATCGAGCGCATCACCCCACCCTACGCGGCGAAGTACTCCTTCACCTCCAACGATCGCATGCAGGAGGCGCCCGCGCTCGCGGGCGACGCCCACCGCTTCGAGTACGGCAATCCCAACTTCCTGGGCTGCTGGGTGCAGCGGCGCTCCGCCCGCTACATCGCCGCCATCGGCCTCGCGCACATCGAGGCACGGGTGCGCGAGCTCACCACCCGCCTCATGGAGGAGGCCGCGCGCCGCCAGATCCGGCTGCGCACGCCGCGCCCCTGGGAGGAGCGGGCCGGCATCGTGTCCATGGACCTGGGACACCACGCCGGTGCCGCCGTGGCGGCCCTTCGCGAGCGGAGCATCGTGGTCAGCGAGAAGGACGGCCACCTGCGCGCCGCCGTGCACTTCTTCAACAACGACGACGACCTGGACCGCTTCCTGGACGCGCTGCAGGCGTTGTAGCGCGCGCCGCACCGGCGAGCGCGGCAACGGCCCCGGGGCAGCCGCCGTCGGCGGCCGCCACCCGCGCCTGCGTGACGCCGGGCGCGCACCGCGCCGCGCTCAGGGATCGATTGCGAGCCCGGCGTTCTCGATGCCGAGGAGCCGATCGCCCCGCGCCAGGGTGATCGGCTGCACCAGGGCGTCATGCAGCCACGCGATGGCGCCGGCGCAGGCATCCTCCAGCCCCCGGCCGAGCGCGAGCCGCGCGGCGATGGCGGCGGACAGGGCACAGCCGCTGCCGTGGGTGCTGACGCCGGTCACCCGCTCGTTGGGGAAGGCACGCACGCGCCCGTCCGCGCACAGCACGTCCACGACGTCCCCGTCCAGGTGCCCGCCCTTGAGCAGCACCGGGCAGCCGTGGCGGCCGGCCAGCTCGCGTGCCGCGTCGTCCATGGTGTCTCGTGTGATCGTGCCGCCGAGGAGCAGCGCCGCCTCGTCCAGGTTCGGCGTGATCAGGCGCGCGCGGGGAAACAGCGCGCCCGTGTAGGCCGCTACCGCGTCGGGCTCGAGCAGCGGATCGCCGGTGGCGGCCACCATCACCGGGTCCACCACCGGCGCCGGCAGCCGCCCCGCCTCCACCAGCGCAGCTACCGTCTCCACGACGGCGGCGGACCACAGCATCCCGGTCTTCATCGCCTGCGCCCGGAAACCTTCGGCGACGGCCTCGGCCTGCGCCCGCACCACCTCCTCCGGGATCCCGGCCACCGCGCGCACGCCCTCGAGGTTCTGGGCCGTCACCGCGGTGACGACCGAGGCGCCGAACACCCCGTGGACCGCGAAGGTGCGCAGGTCCACCTGGATGCCGGCGCCCCCGCCGGAGTCGGACCCGGCGATGGTGAGGGCCAGCGCGCGCGCGTCGGCTGCCACGGGTATCGGGGGTCAGCCGGCCACGCGCAGGTCCCGTCCGCCCGCCAGCGGCAACCGGCGCACGTCGTCCAGCACGTCCACCCGCCACAGGGCGTCCAGCAGCGTCTCGGCGGCGCCCTCGCCCAGCACCGGCACCGCCAGCTCCCGGTACTTGTCCACCAGCTCCGCGTCGGACAGCGGCGCGTCCGGGTCGCCCTTGCGGGTGGGCGCGAAGTGCTCGAAGGCCCGCCCGTCCACCGTGTCGATGGTCACCCGCGCCGCGCGGCGCTTCGGGAACGCCGCCTGGCACTCGTCGTCCACCGCCAGCTCGACACGTCCCATGATCTCCCGGATCCCCGCATCGCACAGGTGCGCCGCGTCGAAGGCGTCCAGGCGCACACGCCCCTCCTTCAGGGCCACCGCCACGCAGTAGGGCAGGCTGAACTTGCCCTCGTAGCCGGTGCGCGGGTTCACGTCGCCGCAGATCTCCAGCGCCGGCGCATAGGTGCCCACGCGGATGCGGCGCACGCCCGCGGGCTCGAGGCCGTGGGCCGCCCGCAGCGCGATCACCGCGTCCACGGCGGCGAAGGTGTGGCCGCAGCAGCCGTGGTTCTTCTGGGTGGTGCGGGTGATGGTCCAGTCCTCACCGAGCCCGGCCACCGCCGCCGCCCAGTCCACCTCCCGGCTCATGGCGCGCCCGAAGCCGCGCTCGCCGTCCAGCATGCCGGCCGCGCCGGTCATCCCGTGGCGCGCCGCCAGCGCCGAGAGCACCCCCGCCTCGGCGGCGCGGGCCGCGTGCAGGGGCTTGGTCATGGCGTCGGAGCGGAAGGCCTGCTGCAGCCCCGCCGCCATGCTCACGGTGCCGTTCAGCGCGTGGGCCATGGGCTTCGCGTCCAGCCCGAGCAGGCAGCCCGCCGCGATGGCGGCCCCGAAGCAGCCCACGGTGCCGGTGGTGTGCCAGAACTCGTAGTGGGCCGGATTGACCGCGGCGCCGATGCGGTTGGACACCTCGTAGCCGGCGACGATGCCCCGGAGCAGCGCCTCGCCGCCGGCGCCCTCGCGCTCCGCCGCCGCCAGCGCCGCCGCGATCACCGGCGAGCCCGGGTGGTACAGGGCGCCGCGGTAGATGTCGTCGAACTCCACCGTGTGGGAGGCGGCGCCGTTGACGAGGGCGGCGGCGCGGGTGCCGGCGGCGCGACCGTCGGGCAGCAGCCGGGACGGCCCGCGACCCACCTCCTCGGCGAGCGCCTCGCGCAGCAGGGTGGCCGGCGGCAGCACCGCCCCGGGCAGCGCCGCTGCGTACCAGTCGATGAGACAGCGCCGGGCGTGGTGCAGGACGTCGTCGGAGACGGCCTGGCCGGTCAGGCCGGCAGCGAAGCGGGCGTAGATCTCGGCGGGCATGGGACGGGCCATCGGGTACGGGCGTAGCGCCGATGTTAGGCGCTGGACGGGGCATGGGAAACGGGCACAGGGGTAACATGCCGGCCCCACGCGATCCCCAGCACGGACGGATACCCATGTCCCAGCCCCCGCTCAACACCGACGTGGTCGTGGTCGGCGCCGGCAACGCCGCGTTCTGCGCCGCATTGGCCGCCCGCGAGCACGGCGCCCAGGTCCTGGTCCTGGAAGCCGCCTCCGTGGACGAGTCCGGCGGCAACAGCCGCTACACCGCCGGCGCCATCCGCTTCGCCCACGAGGGGCTGGAGGATCTGAAGCGCGTGCTGCCGGATCTCTCGCCGGACGAGATCGCCAACGCGGAGTTCGGCGTCTATACCCGCGACGACTTCTTCGACGACATGTTCCGCGTCACCCGCTTCCGCGCCGACGCGGATCTGGTGGAGACGCTGGTCAACTCGAGCCTGGAGACGGTGGTGTGGATGCGCGAGAAGGGCGTGCGCTTCCAGCCCTCCTACGGGCGCCAGGCCTTCAAGACCGCGGAAGGCAAGTTCCGCTTCTGGGGCGGGCTGTGCGTGGAGACCTGGGGCGGCGGCCCCGGACTGGTGGAAAATCTCACCAAGGCCGCGGCGCGCGATGGCATCCAGGTGCTGTACGAGACCCGCGCGCTGTCGCTCATCGCCGACGACGACGGGGTGCACGGGGTGCGGGTGCGGGAGAAGGGCAGGTCCCGCGAGATCCGCGCCCGCGCGGTGGTGCTGGCCAGCGGCGGCTTCGAGTCCAACGCCGAGATGCGCACCCGCTACCTGGGCCCGGGCTGGGATCTGGCCAAGGTGCGCGGCACCCGCTTCAACATGGGCGACGGCATCCGCATGGCGCTGGACATCGGCGCCGCGCCCTACGGCAACTGGTCCGGCTGCCACGCGGTGGGCTGGGACCGCAACGCGCCGGAGTTCGGGGATCTCTCCGTGGGCGACAACTTCCAGAAGCACAGCTACCCCTTCGGCATCATGGTCAACGCCCGGGGCCGGCGCTTCGTGGACGAGGGGGCGGACTTCCGCAACTACACCTACGCCAAGTACGGGCGCGTGATCCTGGAGCAGCCGGACAACTTCTGCTGGCAGGTGTTCGACCAGAAGGTCACCCACCTGCTGCGCGACGAGTACCGCATCCGCGAGGTCACCAAGGTCACCGCGAACACGCTGGAGGAGCTCTCGGAAAAGCTCGAGGGGGTTGACCCGCAGGGCTTCCTGGACGAGCTGAAGGCCTACAACGACGCGGTGCGCACCGACATCCCCTTCGACCCCACGGTCAAGGACGGGCGCTGCACCGCGGGCCTCGCCGTGCCCAAGTCCAACTGGGCCAACACCCTGGACACGCCGCCCTACGAGGCCTATGCCACCACCTGCGGCATCACCTTCACCTTCGGCGGGCTGCGCGTGGACCCCCATAGTGCTCAGGTCAAGGACACCGCGCTCGCGCCCATCCCCGGCCTGTACGCGGCGGGCGAGATCGTGGGCGGGCTGTTCTACTTCAACTACCCGGGCGGCACCGGCCTCATGTCCGGCGCGGTGTTCGGCCGCATGGCCGGCGAGGCCGCCGGGCGCGCCGCGGTGGCGAACGACTGACGGCGCGCCGCGGGAGTCCCGGTTCTGTGGGCCGCCTCACAGAACCCGCGGGAGCCGCCGCCCTAGGATGCGGACATCCGATCATCAGCGGGTGCGCCGAGGGCGCCCCGCACGAGCCCGGGAGGCCCGCCCATGACTGCAACGACCCGTCGACCCTGGATCTCCGCCGCAGCCGCGGCCGCTGCCCTGCTGGCGTCCACCTCCGCCCTGGCGGAAGCCGCACCGGGATTCGGCGTGGCCGCCGCCGTGCGCGGCGACGTGGCGATCCACCGGGCTGGCGCGCCCGGGGCGCTCGGCAGCGGCGGCGCCGTGAATCCGGGTGATCGCATCGTGACCGGCGAGAGTGCCGGACTGCAGCTGATGCTCAGCGACGAGACCGTGTTCACCCTGGGCGCGGGCACCGACTTCACCCTGGTCCGCTATACCTACGACCCGACCAGCGCGGAAGGCGAGATCCTGGCGCAGGTCGCCCGCGGCTCCTACCGGGTCGTCACGGGACGCATCGGCGCCGCGCACCCGGGCAGCATCCGCGTGGAGATGCCCACCGGCACCGTGTCGCTGCGCGGCACGATCGTCGCCGGAGACGCGGATGGCGACGGCGATACCGTGGTCCTGCTCGGCCCCGGCGCGAAGCGCAGCAGCGCCGACAAGAAGGGCTCGTTCGCCTTCATCCCCAAGGGTGCGGCGGTGCAGACTGCCGAGGACGAGATCCTCGTCTACCGCGCGGGCTACGCGGTGACCGTGGACCCGCAGGGCAACGTGTCCGAGCCCTTCGAGATGTCCGGCCGCGAGTTCGGCCAGCTGGTGGCCAGCCTCGCCCGCGGACGCGGCGCAGGCGGCGACGCGGGATCGGACGACGACGCATCCGAGGTGTCCGGCGAGGATGCCACGCTGGATCCGGAGCTGGTCGCCAGCCTGGACGATCCGGGCGCGGTCGACACCGAGGAGGTGGTGGCCCTGGTGGACGAGGACACCGGGCGCACCGTGCTGGAGGGCAAGGGGCCGCTGCGCAACCAGGCCATCACGGAGCTCGCGGACCTGACGGACATCGCGGGGCTGAAGGGCACCTTCTCCGAGACCGGCCTGAAGATGAACGACGGGGGCAGCTTCGACTTCCGTTTCGAGTTCGGTACCGCGCAGCCCGGCGAGCTGGACTTCGTCGGCTTCGAGAACATCCAGACCGGGGCCGTCGCGGGCGGCGAGCTGTCCTGGGACGTGGCGGCCGACGGCGCGCCCACATTCGAGAAGCTCGAGCTCAGCGACGCCGACGGCACCCTGGTGGCGAAGAACGCATGTGTCGACACCTGCACCGGCAGCGTCACCGTGCAGAACGCCGGCCAGGGCGCAGTCGCGAAGTTCTTCTCCCTGGAGCTCGACACCACGGACGACACCTTCAAGGACCGCCTGGTCCGCCCGGGCGGGAACAACAACTTCCCCCAGTAAGTTGTTCCCGTTCGCGCGTCCCGGCATGCCCGTGCCGGGACGCGGGGCTACAGGTCGAAGCGCTTGCTCAGGAAGAGCTCGATCCCGAGGTTGTCGTAGTCGAAGTTCTGGATGTTGCTGGCGGCGTCCTGGTACTCCAGTGACACGCTGAAGTCGACGCTGCGCAGGGACGCCGGCAGCATCCCGGCCGTGTCCACCGCGCCCAAGGGGCCGCCGAGGCGGATCTGGTAGCGCAGGTCCTCGTCGCGGCGTCGCGTCGCGGACACCAGGGGGTCGGCCGCGTCGTACAGATCCACCCCGTAGCTGAGTGCGTTGCGCAGGTACAGCCGGCGCCCCATCAGCCACAGGTGGCTCACGCCGCCCTCGATGCGGTCGTACTCGCGCCAGTCGCGCCGCGCCTGCTTGCGGGTGAACTCCACGTAACCGCCCAGCAGCTGGTCGGACGCGAGCCGGTAGCGGGCGCCGGCCTCGAACTCGAACCGCGGCCCGGTCCGCTCCGGCGTCGTTCCGCCGGCCACGTCGTACCCTTCGTAGGTGGTGCGGTGACGCAGCCGGCCGCGCAGCGCACCGCCCAGGAAATCCCGCTCCGCCTGCAGCTGCACGCCCAGGTAGTTCAGGAACGCCTTCTCCGCGAGCCTGAAGTGCCCACCCTGCAGCTCGAGGTCCACGTCGGCCCACGGCAGTCGGCGCAGCAGCCCGAGCCGCCCCGCCACGGTCCGGTAGTCGGTCTCGTCCACCGCGACCTGCTCGTTGAACAGGACGCCCAGCGAGCCGTGAAGCTCGTCCCGGTCCTGGGTGCCCAGGTCGTGGCGGAAATCCAGCGCCGCGCTACCGAGCCATGCCAGGTCGTCCTCCTCGGGCGTGGTGGGGATATCGGTCACCGGCACCCGCGTGCCGAACACGTTGACCACCGCGTCCACGCGGGCTGTATCCGGCGCGAAGTTCGCGTTGGTCTGGTAGCCGATGCCACCACCTACGGTGAACGCCATCTCGGTGCGTCGGTGGCGGCGATCGACCAGTGCATCGACCCGGTCCAGCTCGGCCTGCTGCCGGGTGCTCAGCTCGGCGCCGCGCAACCGGTCGATCTGCACCCGGGCATCGGCGAGGCTGTCGAGCCGGTAGAGCACGAACGCGTAGAGCAGGCGCACGTTGTGCGCATCCGGGGCGATCAGCAGGATGCGCTCGAGGGTGGCCGCCGCCCCGCGGAGGTTCCCCTCGGCCACCTGGGTGCGGGCATATCGGTAGTTGAGGCTGACGTCGTCCGGGTTGCGCAGCACCTCGGCGAGCGTCACCGGGCCGCCCGGGATGGCGGCGTAGTCGGCACCCGGTAGCTGGCCCCTGCGATCCCGTTCCTCGCGTTCGATCCGGTCCAGGGCCTGCTGCTGCACCGCCACACCGCTCTGCACCACCTGAGCGTCGGTGGGCGCCGTGGCCAGCACGGTGCCGAGGGTCAGCGCCGCGGCGGCACCGCGGCGTACGGTGACGTAATCCAGCCTCATCAATCTGCTCCGTTATCCGGTTTGCGCCGGAGTCTAGCGGCGGAACCAGTCCTGGCAAACGCAGGAAACGTTTACCGGACGGTGTCCCCGGGCGAGCGCGGTGTCCACACCTCGATGCGGGTGCCCTCCGGATCGCGCACCAGGAACCCCCACGCGCCCCACGGGCGCGGTCCCACGGACCCCGGCGCGACACCGTGGGCCACGAGCCGGTGGTGCACGTCGTCCACGTCGTCACACCGCAAGGTGAGGGTGATGCCGGCGCCCCCCGCGCTCTTCACGCTGGCGCGGGCCTCGTCCGCCACCGACAGGTACGCCCCCGGCGCGACGCGGAACTCCACGAACCAGTCGTTCGCGAAGCCGCGGTCGAGCCCCAGCACCGTCTCGTAGAACGCCACGCTCTGCGCGAAGCGCCGGCAGTACAGTACGGTGTTCATGGCGGTGAACGGCGACGATTCAGGAGGCGGCATGGACGGAGCTCCGGATGACGGTGAACGGGCACGGCGCATGGCCGAGCGCGTGCGCGAGGCCTGCATCGCGGAGGCGCTGCGCGCCTACGAGGATGCAGGCCTCAGCGGACTGTGCCACGAGGGCCGCTTCGAGGCCGCCATCAGCGCCTTGCGCGTGCTCGACGTGGTCGCAATCGCAACACCTCGTGCGGGTCCCGATCCGGTGGCTTCCGGTTGACGGTAGGCGCAACGCAGCAAGAGAAGAGGAACCACAAAGGCACAAAGGGCACAAAGGCCCGAGCCCCGCGATCAAGTCAAAGGCAGCATCACGTTCTTGCGGAACGCCGGCCGTGCCTGCAGGCGCTGGTGCCAGGCTTCCAGGTTCGGGAGTGAGGGCCGCTCGATGGGCAGGTTGCTCCAGCGCCACACGAAGCAGCCCACGGGGATGTCGCCGCAGCTGAGGCGGTCGCCGGCCACGTAGTCGCGGTCCGCCAGCGCCGCGTCCAGCATGGCCCACACGGTGCCGACGTTCTTCGCCGCCTTCGCGAGCAGCTCCCGGTCCTGGTACTGGGGGGCGTTGCGCACCAGCCCCCAGAACAGCGGTGTCATGTCCGAGAGCGCGGTGAGCTGCCAGTCCATCCACTTCTCGCCGTCGGCGCGCTCGCCCGGGTCGTCCGGCCACAGGCCGCCACCGCCGTGCTTCGCCGCCAGGTAGCGCACGATGGTGTTGGACTCCCACAGCACCCGCTCCCCGTCACGCACCGTGGGCACCTTGCGGTTCGGATTGAGCGCGCCGTACCAGTCCTCGCCAACGAGACCGTAGGCCATGCCCGCGTCCACCTGCTCGTAATCCAGCGCCAGCTCGTCGGCGCACCACAGCACCTTCATGACGTTGATGGAGTTCCTGCGGCCCCAGATGGTGAGCATGGTCGATCCCCGTGGGTGAGCCGGCGCGTCCCCGGGCGCGCCGCGCGGCGGGGCCCGAGAATCCGCGAAGGGCGCGGGCGGCGCAAGCGATCCCGGCGGTACAATCGCACCGATGGCCGCGTTGCCCCACTCCGCTGCAGCCCGCGACTTTGCCGGCGCCCCGCCTTCCCGTGCGGGCGTGCGCGTGGCGCTGGGCGCGGCTGCCGCGCTCGCCACGGGGGCCCTGCTCGCCGGCCACGAGCGCCTGGGGCGGTGGGCCGGCGGCTTCCTGGACGCCTACGTGGCGGCCCAGCAGAAGATGCTCGCCGCCACCGGCAATGTCACCGCCGACGGGCGCTCCGAGTTCGCGGTGCTGCTCGCCGACGGCGCCACGGCGGAGAGTCTGCGCGGCGCCATGGCGGGCGTCGCGGACGTGAGCTTCGCCCGCGTGGCGGACCTGGACGGCTGGGTGATCGTCACCACCACCCCGGGCAACCGGGCCGGGCTCGAGGCGCTGCGGGCGCTGCCCGAGGCGCGGCTGGTGGTGCCCAACCGCGGCCTGTGGATCTGCCACTGAGCCCGGGCGCTCCTCGCGACCCCATGGCCTCCCGCGTCCTGCTCAACGTCGCCCTCGCCGTGTGCGTGCTGGGGCTCGCCACCGCCGCCGCCGGCGGCGGCTACCTGGTGTGGCGCATGACCTCGGCGCCCTCGCCCGCCGACACCGCCTTCGTCCCCGCCGGGCTCGGCGCGGATTTCACCCTCACCAACCAGGACGGCGGCACCACCCGCCTCGCGGAGCTCCAGGGCAAGGCGGTGCTGCTGTTCTTCGGCTACACCCACTGCCCTGACGTGTGTCCTGGCACCCTGTACACCATGGCCCAGGCCCGCGCGCGCCTGGGCGCGGACGCCGACAGGCTGCAGGGCGTGTTCATCTCGGTGGATCCCGCCCGGGACACCCCGGCGCGGCTCAAGGAGTACGTGAGCTACTTCGACCCGAGCTTCCTCGCGCTCACCGGCAGCGAGGCCGAGCTGCGGCAGGTGACCCGGGCCTTCGGCGCCACCTTCGAGCTGGACCAGCCGGACGCCGGCGGCGCCTACCTGGTGGCCCACACCACCTTCGGCTACCTGCTGGACCCGGACGGCCGGGTGGTGCGCCTGCTCCAGGCGGGCGCCACGCCGGAGGAGATCGCCGCCGCCGCCCGCGCGGTGCTGCCGGGCGCGTCCTGAGGCGCCCCGTCCCGGGGGCTCACGCATCCGTGATCGGTTGTGGGCACTCCCGGGGGGGCCGGCCCGGCCCTGTCGGAATCACCAAGCAGTCGCGGGGACACGCTGTGAATACGTCCCTGTACGCTCGACGGCCGCATCCGAAGCGGCCGACGGTCCCCGCGGCCCGCACCGAACCGGCCTTGCTCGAACACGAATGGAGCTCACGCGCCGGCGGGCCGCACCTCGTCACGGGGCAGCGCCACCACCACCGCGTTGGCCACCAGCACGCTGGCGGCCAGCAGCCAGAACACCGCCGCCAGCCCGTAGCGGTCCGCCACCAGCCCGCCCACCACCGGCATCACCACCGAGAACAGGGACTGGGTGCCGAACAGCATGCTGGTGGCGCTGCCGGCCATGCCCGCGGGTGTGAGGTCCATCAGCCAGCTCTGCACCACCGGGCGCACCGCGAACAGGGCGAAGCCCAGCAGCGACACGCCCGCCACGAAGGCCGCGTCGTTGCGCAGCAGCGTCAGGGCCACGATCAGCACGGTGCTCAGCGAGAGCCCCGCCAGCACCACCGGCCGGCGCCCGACCCGATCCGACAGGGTGCCCGCCACCGGCGCCGCCACCACGCCGCCGAGCTGCAGCAGCATCATCGCCGTGCCCATCACCACCGGCCCCGCCCCCGCCACGTCCACCAGGTACAGGGGCAGGAACACGTACAGGCCGTTCTGGGTCATGCTGCGGAAGCCTGCCATCAGGCACAGTCCCAGGATGGCCCGGTCGCGCACCATCAGGCGCATCCCCGCCACGTACTCGCCGAGGCGCGCGCCGCGCCGGGGCGCCCCCGCCACCGGACGGTCCGAGGGCCACAGCCGCCAGGCGATGATCGCCGCCACGGCGAGCGCGGGCACGCCGCTCACCCCCGCCGTGGCCTGCCAGCCGGCGGCGGCGACGAGCGCACCGGCAGCCAGGGGCGCCACCGTGTCCCCCAGGTTCGCCCCCAGGGCGTGCACCGACAGGGCGTAACCGCGGTTGGCCGGGTAGGCCTGGGACAGGTAGGCGATGGCCGGCGGATGCCACAGGTTGTTGGCGACGCCGATGACCGCGGTGAGGGTGCACAGCACCAGGAAGCCGTTGCTCACCCCGAAGGCCATCAGCGCGCCGGCGCCCGTGACCAGGGAGATCACCTGGAACACCACCCGACGCCCGCTCATGTCCACCACCATGCCGCTGCCGAAGTTGGCGGCGAAGGCGCTGGCGTGGAACACCGCCACGAGGGTCCCGGCCTGGGCATAACTGAGGCCCAGGTCGCGGGTGATGAAGGGCAGCAGGATGTAGAACACCCCCGCCACCCAGTGGGTGCCGCCGTGGCCGAAGGCCGTGAGCAGCGCGGCGCCCTGATGGTGGAGGCTCACGCCGGTCAGGCGGGCGACGGCATGGGACAGGCTCACGGGGGCTCCCGGCGGCAGCAGGCGCCGGATGGTGCGCAATGCCGGCGACGTTGTCGAACCTGGCGCGCGCCAGCGGGCGGGTTTGTCGTCCCCTGCCGCGCTGGGTGAGAATTCCCGGTTCGCAGCAACCCCGACCCCGCGAGGCGATCTCCGATGGCACGACGCACCGGCCCCCTGTCCCGATTCACCGTTCTGGATCTGTGCCGCGTGCGCTCCGGCCCCACCGCGGTGCGCCAGCTCGCCGACTGGGGCGCCAACGTCATCAAGATCGAGGCGCCCGCGGAGGTGGACAAGGCGGAGGGCATGGGCGGCGACCGCCACGGCCCCGATTTCCAGAACCTGCACCGCAACAAGCGCGCCATCACGCTCAACCTGAAGGCGCCCGAGGGTCTGGACGTGCTGAAGCGCCTGGTCGAGCGCTCCGACGTGCTGGTGGAGAACTACCGCCCGGACGTGAAGCACCGCCTGGGCATCGATCACGAGTCCCTGAAGGCGCTCAACCCGCGCCTGGTGTACGCCAGCATCTCGGGCTTCGGCCAGGACGGCCCCTACGCCCAGCGCCCGGGCTTCGACCAGATCGCCCAGGGCATGGGCGGGCTGATGTCCATCACCGGCCTGCCCGGGCAGGGGCCGGTACGCGCCGGCGTGCCCATCGCGGATCTCACCGCGGGGCTCTACACCGCCATCGGCATCCTCATCGCGCTGCTGGAGCGCGAGGATTCCGGCGAGGGCCAGTGGGTGCACACCTCCCTGCTGCAGGCGCAGATCGCCATGCTGGACTTCCAGGCGGCGCGCTGGACCATGAAGGGCGAGGTCCCGCCCCAGGCCGGCAACAACCACCCCACCAGCATCCCCACCGGGGTGTTCCAGACCCGCGACGGCTACATCAACATCGCCACCACCGGCGAGCGCATGTTCGGCGAGCTGTGCCGGGTGCTGGGGGCGCCGGAGCTCGCCGAGGACGCGCGCTACGCGAACGCCGCCGCGCGGCTCGAGAACCGCGACGCGCTCAACGACGCGCTGCAGGAGCGTCTCCACGAGCGCACCAGCAACCAGTGGGTGGACGCGCTGAACGCCGCCGGCGTGCCCTGCGGTCCCATCTACCGCATCGACGAGATGTTCGCCGATCCGCAGGTGAAGCACCTGGACATGACGCGCCGGGTGAGCCGCCCGGACATCGGCGAGTTCGACATCGTCGCCAACTGCCTGAGCTTCAGCCGCGTGCCCGACGTGCCCTACCAGGCGACGCCGGAACGCGGCGAGCACACCGACGAGGTGCTCGCCGAGTTCGGCTACGGCGCCGCCGAGATCGCGGGGCTGCGCAAGGCCGGCGCGATCTGACCCGCAGGCGTCAGCCCAGCGCCGCGGTCACCGCGTGGCCGAAGCCCTCGGTGGTGTTGCGCCCGCCGAGATCCGGCGTGTGGTTCCCGGGATCTGCGAGCGCTTTCGCCACCGCGTTCTCCAGCCGGTCCGACGCGTCGCGCAGCGCCGCATTGTCGTGACGCCCGCCGATCCAGCCCAGCAGCATGGCGGTGGACAGCAGCAGCGCCGTCGGGTTGGCGCAGCCCCGGCCCGCGATGTCCGGCGCCGAGCCGTGGGTGGCCTGGGCGATGGCGTGGTCGGCGCCCGCGTTGATGGCGCCGCCGAGACCGATGCCGCCGGCCAGCTCCGTGGCCTCGTCGGAGAGGATGTCGCCGAACATGTTGCTGGTGACGATCACGTCGAACTGCGCCGGCGCGCGGATCAGCAGCGCCGTCATGGCGTCCACCAGCCGTTCGTGCACGGTCACGTCCGGGTAGTCCTTCGCCACGGCGTGCACGGCCTGAAGGAACAGGCCGTCGGACACCCGCAGCACGTTCGCCTTGTGCACCACGGTCACCTGCCGGCGCCTGCGCATGGCCAGCTCGAAGGCCGTGCGCGCGATGCGCTCGCTACCTGAGCGCGTGATCTTGCGCACCGCCAGGGCCAGGTCCGGCGTGGGCATGAACTCGCCGGAGCCGAGGTGCATGTTGCGATCCGCGTAGAAGCCCTCGGTGTTCTCCCGCACCACCACCAGGTCCATGTCCCGCCCCAGCGCCGGCACGCCGTCGAAGACCCGCGCGGGTCGGATGTTGGCGTAGAGATCCAGCGACTTGCGGATGGTGGCGGACGGGTTCACGCCGCCGCGCTCCGGCGGCGGGTACTCGTAGGTGGATACCGGCGCGAGGATCACGCCGGCGGCGGCGCGCGCCGCCGCGAGGGTCTCGTCGCGCAGGCTCGTGCCGTGGGTCTCGAGGCTCGCGAGCCCGATGGGCTCGATGGCCAGCTCGAGATCCAGCCCCAGGCTGCGGTCCAGGTGCTTCAGCACCGCCACGGTGACCGCGGTAATCTCGGGACCGATGCCGTCTCCCGGCAGGACGAGGATCCGGATGCTCATGCCAGCCGTCGCTCCTTCACGGACCGGGGCCCGCGGCGCGCGGGCGGGCGGCACCGGAATGTAGCGTGGTGACCCCGACGCGGCAATTTGCGCGGTGCTGAGCGCGTCGCCGGCGGGGGTGAGCGCGGCTGCGGTGCTCGCCACCTGCATCGTGATGAACATGCTGGCCCGCGGCGCCGGGGAGACCTTCGCGGTGTTCCTGCTGCCGCTGGAGCAGGAGTTCGGCGTCAGCCGCTCGCGCCTGACCGGCGTGTACAGCGTGTACATGCTGGTGCAGGGCGTCGCCTCGCCGCTGCTGGGCATGGCCTTCGATCGCTTCGGTCCGCGGGCGAGCTACGGCCTGGGGGTGCTCGCCCTGGCGCTGGCGTTCCTGCTCGCGGCGCGGGCCGGGGATCTCTGGCACCTGTACGCGACGCTGGGCGTGCTGGTGGGGATCGGCGCCGCGGCGGTGAGCATGGTGACCGCGTCGGGGCTCATCGCCCGCTGGTTCCGCGCCCGCCTGGGCACCGCCATGGGCCTCGCCTACGCGGGCTACGGCCTCGGCGTCATGGCGCTGGTGCCCGCGGGCCAGCTGCTGATCGGGCACGCGGGCTGGCGCGGCGCGTACGCGTTGCTGGGCGGCGCGCTGCTGGCGCTGCTGCCGGTGCTCATGCTGCTGCCCTGGGGGCGCTGGCGCGCCGGGCGCGAGGATCTGGCGAGCCCGGGCGCCGGCGCCCGCGGCCGCGCGCCGTGGACGCTTCGCGCCGCCACCCGCGACAGCGCCTTCTGGGGGCTGTTCGCGGTGTTCTTCTTCACCGCCACCGCCATCTACTGCATCACCGTGCAGGCGGTGGCGTACCTGGTGGAGACGGGCTTCACCGCCCTCGAGGCGGCCACCGCCTTCGGCTTCATGGGGATCCTGTCCACCGCCGGCATGGCCTCGGCGGGCTGGCTCGCCGACCGCATCGGCACGCGGCGCGCCGTGGCGGTGAGCTTCGCCCTCACCATCGCCGGCATGCTGATGCTCATGGCCCTGCGCGCCCTGCCGGCGGGCTGGCTGCTGGGCGCGGGCGTGTTCGCCTTCGGCCTCGCCGCCGGCTCCCGCGGGCCGGTGATCTCGACGCTGGCCGCGGCGCTGTTCGCGGGCGGCGGTCTCGGCGCCATCTACGGCGCCATCACCATGGGCATGGGCCTCGGCGCCGCGGTGGGCTCCTGGGCCGCGGGGGCCCTGTACGACCTCACCGGGCAGTACCTGGCCTGCTTCGCCTTCGCCATCGCCGCCGCCCTCGCGGCCCTGTCGCAGTTCTGGCTGGTGCCGGCGCTGCGCGGCGGTCGGCGGGCGGGCTGAGGCCGGCTGAAGCCCACGGCGGCATCGACCCTGCCGCGACGCGTCCGGTGCGGGCGCCGCCGCGATTCGCCGTGGCGCTCGTGGCCGGCGCGGCTGCGTCGGGGCCGCGCCGGTGCGGCGGGGCGGGGCCTGCCGCTGGCATTCCGGGAACGAATGGCTACCTTTAGGTTGAGCAGGTCCCGCGGCTGCGTCCCGGGCGGCACCGGCCACGGCCGAGCGAAGCCGCGTCCGGCGCCGGGCCTGCAGGTCTCGGCTCGCGACATGGGGGGGATCAGCGATGAGAGTACTGTCGGTAACGGGCCTCGCGCTCGCGTTGTCGCTCCACGGCCTCACGGCCTCCGCGCAAACGCTTTCGAGCAGCGATTTCGGGCTGTTCGTCGGCGGGGTCCGGATCGAGCACCACAGTGTCGAGACGCTGTCCGATGCGCTCGCGCCGGTGAGCGTCGAGCTCGCGAAGTACCTGGGTCTCGGGCTGCTGGATCTCCGCAATGACGAGACCCGCAAGCGGCTCGACGACCTCCTGCGCAGGGTGGAGGACGGCACCGCGACGGCGGAGAACACCCCGCCCATCTTCCACGGGCTGGAGGGCTTCTCCACGGTGCTCGCGTTCCGGTCCCTCTACAACATCACGGGCGGGATCAGGCCACCCTCGGTACGGGGCAAGATCCGCGACTACTTCTTCCACGAGGACACCCGCAGCGGGCACCTCTCGGTGCACATGGAGATCGACCACTACGACGCCAGCGGGCGGCTGCACGCCCGCGTGTTCCAGCAATGGGACGTGCGGATCAAGCCCGGCGGCTACCAGGTCAAGGATCGCAACAACGCGGCGATCCAGCCGGGCGACTTCTTCCCCGGCACCATCGACCTGCCCAAGGAGTCCACCGACCAGGGCGACCTGCGCAGCATCTGGGTGCGCAACCTGGACCACAAGCTGTTCGCGCGCGGGCCCTCGGCGATCGAGGTGCAGAACGTGTACCAGCGCATCCAGACCGCCGCGAGCGAGGGCAAGGTGGAACGTCTTGCGAACGGCAACAACTACTACGCGCTGGACGCCGACAGCTGCATCGACATCCTGCTCGCGGGGCATCCGCCCGCCACGCAGCTCCCGCCGCAGATTGGATACTGCCTCGGCCGCTGCACCAGTCCGGGCATCATGAACAGCAACTGAGGCGGGCCGGTCGGTCCGTGCCGCCGGCAGCCAGTCCTTCAGAGCAGCTGCCTGGCCTCGCGGTGGTCCGCGGTGTCGGGTCCGGTCGTCGAGCTCTCCAGCAAGCCGTTCAGCCGTTTGCGGGCGAAGGCCGCCCGATCGTCGTCGCCGGCCATCCGCAGCAGGCTCGTGGCGGCCCGCAGCTCCAGGGATTTCGCACCCTGCCGGTGCGCGATGTCGAGCGCCTCCTGGACGCAGGCCACGGCCCGCTCGCCATCGCCCAGCGACCACCTGAGCTCGCCCGTGAGCCGCCAGGTCTCGGCGGAGTAGAACAGGATTCCGCGCTCGCGCTCCGTCGCCGACGCCCGCTCGAGCAGCTCCAGCCCGCGCCAGGCCTCGCCCGCGCGCGCGAGCGTCTCGGCCAGCATGCCCAGGATGTAGGGCTGGAACAGCAGGGCGCCCGTGGCGCAGTAGGCCGAGTGACCCTCCTCGAGCCGCTCTGTTCCGCTGCTGCCGGGCTCCAGGAGGGCGTTCGCCCACCCCTGCAGGCTGGTCCCCCAGGCGATCCAGTAGCGGAACGAGTGCTTGCGACCGATCGCCACCGCCTCCTCCGCGAGTGGGAGCATGGCCTCCGGCTCCCGGCGGCACTGGTGGACCGCCGCGCCCATGCACAGGGCGTAGGCAAGGGTGAACGGGTGCTCGATCTGCCGCGCGAGCTCGACCGCCTCGCGGCCGCACGCCACCGATCGCTCCACGTCCCCCAGGAACCAGCTCATCCACGCCATGTTGATGAGCCCGACGCCGCCGGCGTCGGACACGTTCCGGCGGGTGTGCTCGTGGGCCAGCGTCTGGTCGTAGAGGGACACGGCACGCCGGATCAGCCGGGTCCCTTGCACCATCTCGCCCGCGCAGAACAGCGTCCAGCCCAGGCAACGCGTTGCTTCGCAGAGGGTGACGGCGTCGCCCTGGGTATCCGCGATCTCGATGAGCTCGGCACCGAGCTCTTTCGCCCGGCTCAGGGGGCCACGCAGCAGGTAGAACGAGTGCAGCCCCCGAAGCACCGGGAACAGCTCGCTGCGCGCGTCGAGGCGCCGGCACAGCCGCAGTGCCTCGTTGAACGCCTGCTCGACCTCCGCGACCGCATAGCCCTCGGTGGCGGACAGGGCCGCGCCCAGGGTGACCTGCAGCGCCAGCTCCAGCTCGTCCCGCGCACGGCCACGCTCGATGGCCGGGATCAGGCGCAGCCCCTGGCGGGCGTGGCTGATGGCCTCCACGTCGGCAGCCCGCTGCAGCGCGATCTCGCCGGCGCGCTTCCAGAGCTCCACCGCCCTGTGCTCCTGGACGGCGAGGGTGTAGTGCCGGGCCACAAGCTCCGGGCGCTCGCCCGCCACCTCGGGCAGCATCGCCTCGATGGCCGCGGCGATCCGGCCGTGGAACTCGCGCCGCGTGACGTTGAGCAGCGAGTCGTAGGCGATGTCCTGGATCAGCGAGTGCTTGAAGTGGTAGACGGCGTCCGGGGGCACACCCTGCTGGTACAGCAGCTCGGCGGTGACCAGGCGACCCAGCCGCTCGCGCAGATCGTCGTCCGCGATCCCGGCGACGGCCTTCAGCAGCGGGTAGGAGAAGGTCCGTCCGATGACCGCCGCCAGCTGCGCCAGCGACTTGGCGTTCCCCAGCCGGTCCAGGCGCGCCATCAGCGAGTCGCGCAGGGTCACCGGGATGAGCACCTGGTCCGGGTGGGCCAGGGCAGCCTCCACGTTGCCGGGGCCCGGGTCGAGCCTCACGTCCATCACGGTTTGCGTCAGCTCCTCGATGAACAGGGGCACGCCGTCGGTCTTCTCCACCAGGAGCCGGCGCAACGACTCGGGAAGCGGCCTGTCCACCGTCAGCGCCGTGACCATGGCGTCGGTTTCGGAGGGCATCAGCCGGCTCAGGTTGAGCTGACCGGCATGGCTGCGCGACGACCACTCGGGCCGGAACTCGGGCCGGGTGGTGGCCACGACCAGGATCCGGGCGAGGGGGACCTGGTCCACGAGCAGCTCGAGCACCTGCAGCGTGGAGGGGTCGACCCAGTGCAGGTCCTCCACCGTCAGCAGCAGGGGCGTGTCCTGCGCGAGCCCCAGGAAGAAGGACACGATGGCATCGTGGGGCCGCGCGCGGATCCGCTGGCTGGGCGGCGCCACCCCGAAACCCGGGGCCTGTCCCGGCACGAGGAGCACCGCAATCTGCTCCCGCGTCCCGGTGGACAGCCGAGCGCGCGATCCCGTCGCGGCATCCACCTTCGCCAGCACCGTCTCCCGGGTATCGCCCGCGGACACCCCGAGGAGGCGGCGGAGCAGCTCGACGACCGGGTACAAGGCGCTGCTCGTGAAGTACGGCGAGCAGCGCAGCTCGAGGACCGTGTGCGTCCCGTCGTCGCACTCGCGCTGGAACTCCCGGACCAGCCGTGACTTGCCGATCCCGGCCTCGCCCTGCACCAGCACCACGTGGCCGGCACCCGCCTCCACCTGACCCCACAGCTCCCGCAGGCAGTCCAGCTCCGCGTCGCGTCCCACCAGCGGCGTCGGTGCCCGGCGTGGCCAGGTGTAGACCTCACCGCCGGAGCCGTTCGGTGCGATGACCTGGTACACGTCCACCGGCTCGGGATAGCCCTTGAGGTCGTGCCGGCCCGCCGGCCGGCACGGGATGCTGTGGCGGAGCAGCCGATAGGTGGCGCTGCTGAGCAGCACGGTGTTCTGCTCCGCGACGCTCTGCAGCCGCGCCGCCAGGTTCGGCGTCTCCCCCACGATGGCCCGCTCGGTGGAGGCGAGCTCGCCGATGACGTCGCCGGCCACCACGAGTCCGGTGGCGATGCCCGCGCGCACCGACAGCCGGGTCAGACCCCAGGCCGGCGGCGGCTTGAACGACCCGATCTCGGCCACGATGTCGAGGGCGGCGCGGGCGGCGCGCTGGGGATCGTCGTCGTGGGCCCGCGGGTATCCGAACAGGACCAGGATCCCGTCCCCCATGTAGCGGGATATGTAGCCGTCGTAGCGCCGGATGACGCCGGTGCAGATGTCCTGGTAGGTTCGGATGAGCTGACGGAGCACCTCCGGGTCGAGCCGGCGGGCGAGCGCGGTGGAGTCCGCGAGATCGCAGAACATCACCGTCATCTGCCGGCGCTCCGGCCGCTCGGCGGATACCGCGGGCCGCGTCGAGGCGGCCGCCGGGGCACGGCCCGCGGCCTCCAGGCGCGCGCCGCAGGCATCGCAGAACCGCGCCGTCGAAGACGCGTCGGCGCCGCACTTCGGGCAGACCCGCGCGAGCGCCTGCCCGCACTCCGCGCAGAAGCGGGCGCCGGGACGGTTGTCGTGCTTGCAGCGTGGGCAGCACAACGAGGTCATGGCACGCGGCTCCCTCGCTTGACCCGGCTCGAACCAGTCTAGCGAATGGGCGGTGTGGGCACACGGCGTCGGTTCCGCGGGAATCCGGTCCACGTCGTGCGAGGGTGCGGCCGGCTCCGAGTCGGCGCGAGCCGCGCCCGACCTTGCCCAGTTCGGGTGCATGACTCCTGTGTACCGCGCTGGCCACGGCGACGGGGTGCGTTTTCGCACGCGGCGCGCCGCCTCGCCGATGCCGGCCCGGGCCCACGGACGGGAACGACCACGCGAATCGGGATCGAGTGGACGGGGCAGACGGGGGCGTCCTGTCCCTTCCGTGCCGGGGCCGGGTACGGTCCGGGTCCTTCCCTTTTCGCCCAACCACGACCAGGCGGCGCCGTGCACCACCGGACGCGGCGTCGCGCTGGTCCGGCCCGGCACCGACACCCGCGCTTCGCGCTCGAGCCGGGGGTGGCCTCGATCTTCAGCCGGTACTGCTCGGGTTCATGCTCCCGTGGCACCGCGACGCGCCCGATCAGCGATTGAAACGGGTATGCCAGCCTTGCTCGCCCACGAGGGGCACGAAGCGCACGCCTCCCAGATCCTCCCTCTCGTAGCAGTCCTCCTCGGTGCGTCGCACACGCACCAGCGTCTGCTCCCGCTCTCGCTCACCCACCGGGATGACCAGTCGCCCGCCCACTGCGAGCTGCTCGAGCAGGGCGCCCGGGATGTCGGGTGCACCGGCGGTGACCAGGATGGCGTCGTAGGGCGCGTGCTCGGGCCATCCCAGCGTCCCGTCCCCGCAGCGCACGTGCACGCTGCCGTAGCCCAGCGTCTGCAGCCGCTCGGCTGCCGTGCGGGCGAGGCTCGCGTGCCGCTCGACCGTGTACACCTCCCTGGCGAGCTCGGCGAGCACGGCGGCCGCGTAGCCCGAGCCCGTGCCGATCTCCAGCACCCTGTCCTGTGCGCCCAGGTCCAGCAGGTCCGCCATGAGCGCCACGATGTAGGGCTGCGAGATGGTCTGGCCCTCGCCGATGGGCAGCGGCGTGTCCTCGCAGGCGAGCGCCACCATGCCGGCGGCGACGAAGCGCTCGCGCGGCACCCGGCGCATGGCCGCGAGGAGTCGCTCGTCGCGGATGCCGCGCCCGGCGATCTGCCAGGTCACCATTTCGTCGCGCCGCTTCACCGCCTGCGCCTTCGCCATCCATCCCCCCTTCCACGCGGATCCCTCCCGGGCGGGTCCCGGCTCACGATATCCCGGCATCCGCGTCGGCGTGCAGGGACAGCCAGCGCAGGATCCCCTCGCGCCGCAGCAGCCCGCGGAACGCCTCCCCGTCCATCACCGGGAGCTGGTCCACGTCGCGCCGGGTCAGCCGCTCCAGCGCCTCGGCCGCGTCGGTGTCCGGGGTCACGGCGTCGAGATCGGGTCGCGGCGTCATGACGCCTTCCACCGCGGTTGCGGGCCAGTCGTCGCGCGGGACCCCGCGGATGTCCTGCAGGCACACCAGCCCCAGCAGCCGACCGTCGTCCACCACGGGGAAGCAGCGCTGCGGCCCGCGCAGCAGCTCGTCGTCCACGAGCCGGTCCAGACGCAGATTCGGGGGCACGGTCCTCACGTCCCGGTCCATGAGGCGCGACACCGGCACGTGGTCGAGGGCGTCACGCACGATGAGCTGACGGTAGCCCATCAGCGCCGCATTGTTGAGGAACCAGCCGATGAGCGCGATCCACAGCCCCGGCACGAGGCCGCTGCCGAACACGGGGACCCGCAGCCCCAGCGCCATCGCGATGCCGCAGATGATGAGAACCCAGGCGAAGCCCTGGCCGAGCCGGGAGGCCTGGCGCGTGGCGAGCCGAAGATCCCCGGTCACGCCCCACAGCACCGCGCGCAGCGCCCGACCGCCATCCAGCGGAAAGCCCGGCACCAGGTTGAAGGCCGCGAGGACCAGGTTCACCGGACCCACCCAGGCCAGCAGTGTCGCCGCGGGTCCGAGCCGCGAGAGCGTGCGCGCGGGGTCGTCAGCGTCCAGCGCCGACGGGTCGAGCGCGAACCCGGCCAGCGCGATGCACACGACGCCGATGACGATGCTGGCCGCCGGCCCGGCGAGCGCCATCAGCAGCTCCGCGCGCCAGCCGCGGGGCTCGCGATCCATGTGCGCCAGGCCGCCGAAGATGAACAGTGTGATGCCGCGTATCTCGGCCCCGTAGTGCCGGCCCACCACTGCGTGGGCCAGCTCGTGCAGGAGGATGGAGACGAAGAACACCAGCGCTGCCGCCAGCGCCGTGAGCCAGATTACCAGCGGGCTCCAATCCGGATGCCACGTCGGGAACACGCCGGCGCCGAGCGCGCTGACGATCAGCACGAACACGATGACGACGCTGACGTTGAGGTACACGTCGATACCGGATATGCGGGCGATGCGGATGCCGCCCATGGGGCCGGCCCGGGATCGCCCGTTACCCTGCGGTGTCGCGCTCTCGCTCACGGTGTCCTCCCGGCGCGATTCCGCTCGGTCGGTGGGTGCATGGTGGGAAGGTCCATCATGGACGAGGCCTCCCGCACGGCTCGGATCGCCGCCAGGCCCAGGTTGCCTCGCGCAGTGCGTCGATCATGTCCATGCTCACCTTCCCGGTTCGAACCACCGCATCAGGCCTGCTCGTCGTCCGCGCCCGCGTCCCGCAGCAGGGCGCGCAGCCGCCGCCACGGCCGCGCCAGCGACCGTGCGCGGCGGCCCATGCCTTTCCACGCATCCTCACGCGCCCGCAGACGCCGGCGGACGGACTCCACGGTGAAGGCCCCGGCGTGCGTGACCCGCGTGCCCAGCTCGTCCCAGTCCACCGGCGTCGCCACCGGCGCGCCGGGCTTCGCCCGCACCGAGTACGGCGCCACTCCCGTCTGCCCGTAGGCGTTGCGCGCCACGTCCAGGTACAGACGCCCGTGCCGCTCGCGCTTGCGCTGCGCGCGGGTCAGCCGGTCCGGATCCCGCGCCACCAGGAGCCGCGCGACGCCGGTGGCGAAGGCGCGCGTCTCCTCGAAGTCGTGATCCCGGGTGAGCGGCGTCACCACGTGCACGCCGCGGGAGCCGGTGGTCTGGACGAAGGGCACGAGGCCGCAGTCCTCCAGCACCGCACGCACCTGGCGTGCCGCGTCGACGACGGCCGCGAACACGTCCAACTCCGGGTCCAGGTCGATGACGAGGCGGTCCGGCCGGTCGAGCCGGTCGCCGCGTGACGCCCAGCAGTGCAGGGTGACGCACGCCTGGTCGGCCAGGTACACCAGCGTGGCCGTGTCGTTGCACACGCAGTGCACCTGGGGGCCCTGCTCCGTCGTCACGCGCACCCGCCCGATCCAGTCCGGAAAGTGGGACGCCACCTGCTTCTGGTAGAAGCCGCCCGCGGCGATGCCGTCGGGGAACCGCTGCAGGGCCAGGGGCCGGTCCGCCAGGTGGCGCAGCATCGCCGGCGCGACGTCACGGTAGTGAGCCACCAGGTCGCCCTTGGTCAGCCCGGACTCGGGGAACAGGACCTTGTCCTGGTTCGAGAGCTCCACCCGGCGGCGACCGATGCGCACGGCGCTCAACCCCCGTCCTCCCCGCCGCCCTCCTCGCGGGCGATGGCGTCGAGTCCGCGGCCGGTCTTCACCGATTCCGGCTGCGTGCTCGTGGGCCGCCGGCGGGCGTCCGCCCGCTCGTCGTCCATCTTCACCAGCAGCCACTGCTCGCCGTCGCCGTCATTGCCGCTGCGGATCCGTTTCAGCGCGTAGCCGCCCACGAGCTTCTCACCTTCCAGCCACACCTCCACCAGCCCGCCGTCCAGGGAGTTCTCCATGGACGTGGCATCGCCACCCTTCGCCGCGCGCAGGTTGCGGTAGCGACCGCGATCCCACACCAGCACCGTGCCCGCGCCGTACTCGCCCTCCGGGATGACGCCCTCGAAGTCCGCGTACGCGAGCGGATGGTCCTCCGTCCGGATGGCCAGGCGCCGATCCCGGGGATCGATGGACGGCCCCTTGGGCACGGCCCACGACGCGAGCACGCCACCCACCTCGAGCCGGAAGTCGTAGTGCAGGCTGGAGGCGTCGTGCTTCTGGATCACGAAGCGCCGTCCGCCCCTTCCGATGCCGCCGCCGCCGCGCGGCTCGGGCGTGCGCGGGAACACCCGCTTGCGGCGATAGGTGTCGAGTTTTCCGGCCAAACCGATCCTCCCGTTGGATACCGTACCCGAGGCCGGCGGCCCGCGGGGCGAGGGCGCCGCGCCGGCCCTGCGGACCCGCGACCCTCTCGCACCCTCGAGCGCCCGCCGCCGGGTTCCGCGGGGCCGGCCCGCGCCGGTGCCCGGACGGGACCGTTGAGTCCTTCGCCGCTTTGTGGTGAATTGACCGTCGATCGCCCGCGACACGACACGCCGCCGCCGGAGGCCGGCCATGAGCAGCACCACCCCGCCCCTCATCCAGCACCTGGACGATCTGGACACCTACGCGCCCCCCGGCCACAGCGGCACCCGGAACCACCGCCTCACCGACCGCGGCTTCTGCCCCGGCTTCGAGCTGGTGCACGGCGAGGTGGCCCCTGGCGGCGAGGCCGAGCGCCACCACCACGACGGGGAGCACCAGGCCATGTTCGTGCTCGCCGGCGAGTGCACCGTCACCCTGGGCGACCACGCGCCGCGACGCTGCGGCCCCGGCACCATCGTGCGCATCCCGCCGGGACTGGACCACCAGGTGCACAACCACGGCGACGTGCCCCTGCGGGTGCTCATCGTCTACAGCCCGCCGCTGCCGCGGCGCTGATCGCACTGTTCAGCGCATGATTGGATGAACCACAGAGGACACAGAGCCTCTGTGGTTCAATTCCCCTGAGTGTCCGAAGCCCACCGCCCTGAGCGGACAGGAGATGCCATGAGCGGAGCGACCCCGGGCCCCGAGCAGCAGTACCAGGCGCACCTGCGCGACGGCCGGTTCATGATCCAGCGCTCGCGCTCCACCGGCGAGCACGTGTTCTTCCCGCGCCTGGCGGCGCCGGGCAGCGGCGTGCGGGACCTGGAGTGGGTGGCGGCCTCGGGGCTCGGCACGGTGTACGCCACCACCTGCGTGCGCCGGCGTGCGGAGCGCGGCGGCGACTACAACGTGGTGCTGGTGGACCTGGACGAGGGACCGCGGATGATGAGCCGGGTCGACGGCGTGGCGCCGGACGGGGTGTGGATCGGCATGCGGGTGAAGGCGCGCATCGCCACTGCGGACGGCGAGCCCCTGGTTGTGTTCGACCCGGCCGGGGAGGACGCGCCGTGAGCCTGCGCGGGGGCAGCGCCATCATCGGCATCGGCCAGGCGGGCCTGGGGGAGGCCCACGGGCGCAACGCCATGGAGCTGCTGGGCGAGGCGGCCCTCGCGGCGCTGGAGGAGGCGGGGCTCGGCCTCGCCGACGTGGACGGCCTGCTGGCCGCCACCATGAACCACACCATGCCGGCGCTGAGCGCGGCGGAGTACCTCGGCATCCGCCCACGCTTCGCCGAGAGCACCATGTTCGGCGGCTCGTCCTTCGAGTGCTACGTGCTGAGCGCCGCCATGGCGCTCGAGCTGGGCCTGTGCGACGTGGCCCTCATCGCCTACGGCAGCAACCAGCGCACCGCCGCCGGCAAGCTCGTGACCATGAGCACCCTGGAGCCCTACGAGGCACCCTACGCGCCCCGCTACCCCATCAGCGGCTATGCCCTGGCCGCGTCGCGGCACATGCACCAGTTCGGCACCACCCGCGAGCAGCTGGCCGAGGTGGCGGTGGCGGCGCGGCGCTGGGCGGCGCTCAACCCAGAGGCGTTCATGCGCGATCCCCTCACGGTGGACGACGTGCTCGCGGCGCGCATGATCTCCGACCCGCTCACCCTGCTGGACTGCTGCCTGGTCACCGACGGCGCCGCCGCCTGCGTCATGGTGCGCGGCGACCGGGCGCGGGATGCGCCGAAGCCGCCCGCGTACGTGCTCGGTGCGGCCTACGCCTTCTGGCACCGGCAGATCTCCGCCATGCCCGACCTCACGGTCACGGCCGCGTCCGAGTCCGGCCCGCGGGCCTTCGCGATGGCCGGCATCGGGCCCGGTGACGTGGACGTGGCGGAGCTCTACGACGCCTTCACCATCAACACCATCCTGTTCCTGGAGGATCTGGGCTTCTGCCCCAAGGGCGAGGGCGGGCGGTTCGTGGAAGGCGGCGCCATCGCACCCGGCGGTCGCTTCCCGGTGAACACCAACGGCGGCGGCCTGTCCTGCGTGCACCCGGGCATGTACGGCATGTTCCTGCTGGTGGAGGCGGTGCGCCAGCTGCGCGGCGAGGCGGGGGAGCGCCAGATGCCCGGCGCCGAGGTGGCCGTGGCCCACGGCAACGGCGGCGTGCTGTCCAGCCAGTCGACGGTGGTGCTGGGGACGGCGGCGACGGTGTGATCGCGGGGACAGGGTCGGGGTGAGGGGCGATTGCACGATGACGCGACCCACCGGGTTATCCTCCCCGACCGCAATCCCCCGGAGACCCAACCATGCTCGAGAACAAAGTCGCCGTCGTCACCGGTTCCGGGCGCGGCATCGGGCGCGAGATTGCGCTGCTCATGGCCAGCCGCGGCGCGAAGGTGGTGGTCAACGACCTGGGCGCCGAGCTGGATGGCGAGGGCGCCGACGCGTCGCCCGCGGCGGAGACCGTGGCGGACATCCGGCGCGCCGGCGGCGAGGCGGTGGTCAACGGCGACAGCGTGGCGGACCCGGCCGGTGCCGCGCGCATCGTCGAGCAGGCCCTGGACAGCTTCGGGCGCCTGGACGTGGTGGTGAACAACGCCGGCATCCTGCGCGACAAGATCTTCCACCGCATGGAGCACGCCGACTGGGAGGCGGTCATCGGCGTGCACCTGATGGGCGCGTTCTACGTGAGCAGCGCCGCGGCGCCCCACTTCCGCAAGCAGGAGGGGGGCTGCTACGTGCACTTCACCTCCACCAGCGGGCTGGTGGGCAACATGGGCCAGGCCAACTACTCTGCGGCCAAGCTCGGCATCGTTGGGCTGTCCAAATCCATCGCCCTCGACATGCAGCGCTTCAACGTGCGCTCCAACTGCATCGCGCCCTTTGCCTGGAGCCGCATGATCGGCTCCATCCCCGTCAACTCGCCGGAGCAGCAGGCGCGGGTGGAGAAGCTGCGCCAGATGACGCCGGCGAAGATCGCTCCCATGGTGGCGTGCCTCGCCAGCGACCGGGCGGCCCACGTGACCGGCCAGATCTTCGGCGTGCGCAACAACGAGATCTTCCTGTTCTCCCAGCCGCGCCCGGTGCGCTCGGTGCAGCGCGGCGAGGGCTGGACCCCGGAGGCCATCGCCGAGCACGCCCTGCCGGCGCTGGAGAAGAGCTTCTATCCCCTGGACGTGTCAGCCGACGTGTTCAGCTGGGACCCTGTCTAGGACGAAATTCGAAGCCACGGTCCGTCGCGGGCGAGAGGTGGGTGTCTTCTCGCGGAGGCGAATGGCGCACGCCTGCTCGCGAAAGAGAGCGGCGGGTGCCGGCCGACGCGACCGTGCGCGCCAGGGACGGCGCGCC
>JBFHNV010000038.1:0-34114 GCA_041593595.1 Gammaproteobacteria bacterium | reverse complement strand
TAGGCGGCAGGGGCGAGGCGGAGCCAGCGAAAGGTCCGGTGGACCTTTCGCCCGCCGGGCGGGCCACCCCGCACGGCAGGCCCCGGTGCTGCGAGCGGCGCGGCACAGCGCCGCGCCGCGGGCCGCCTCCGTGCCCCCAGGGACGGGTTCACGGCGGGGCGCGTCGACCCATGTCTTCCTCCGCGGCGCGAGGAGTCTGTAGCCGGTTTCGGAACAGCCATTCAGAGCTCGTGCACGAACACGCCCCCACCCTCACCGGCGAGGGCGCGGGCATCCTCGGCGATGCGTGCATGATGCGTGAACAGGAGCACCTGGGTGCGGGTGGAGAAGTGGGCGAGGGCCTCGAGCGCGGCGCCGGCGCGCTCGTCGTCGAACTGCACCAGGACGTCGTCCACCACGAAGGGCAGCGGCTCCGCCGCGCCGGACAGGTAGTGATCCAGGGTGGCGAGGCGCAGCGCCAGGTAGAGCTGATCCCGGGTGCCGGTGCTGAGGCCCTCGACCCGCAGGCGCTCGCCCCCCTCGCGCACGGCGCACAGCACCGGCTCGTCCGCCGCGTCGAGCTCCGTGTCCACCGCGGTGAACGCACCGCGGGTGAGCGTGGCCAGGTAGCCGCCGGCCGCGGTCAGGATGGGATCGCGGTGGCGCGCACGGAACTGCTCGAGCTGATCCGCGAGCACCTTTGCCGCCAGGCGCACGCGCACGTAGCGCTCGGCGCCGGCACGGATCTCGGCCAGCAGCTGCTGCGCGCGCTCCTCGTGGGCCGCGGCGTCGTCACCGCCGGCCATGTCGGCGAAGTCACGGGCCGCGTTCACCGCGCGCTCCGCAAGCTCCCGGCGGCGTGGCTCCAGCACCTCGTCGATACGCTGCACCAGGGCGTCGTGCTCGGCGCGCGCGGCGTCTGCATCGACGCCTTGCGCCGCCGCGGCGAGCGCCTCCGGCGCCTGGCCGTCCCCGAGCTCGACAAGGGCCCGCGCCACCTTATCGAGCTGCGCGCGCAGGACCTTGTGACGCTGGTCGCGGCGTACCAGATCGGCCAGTGCCTCCCGCGCCACCCCCCCGGCCTCGCGACCCAGCGCCGCGAGATCGCCCGCGGCGATGCCCTGCTCCACCCGCGCTGCCTCGAGATCCCGCCGCGCCGCCTCCGCCTGCTCGCGCAGCGCGTCCAGACGTTCCTTCACCTTGAGCTGGCGTCGCAGACGCACGTTCAGCTCGCCCACCGCGGACTCCGGGGCGCGCGAGGCCAGGTCCGGCGCCACGCGCTCGCAGAGCGCCTTCGCGTCGGCGGCGAAGCGCCGCGCGTCCTCGTCGATGCCCGCCTCGCGACGGGCCAGCTCCGCATCCTCGCGGCCCAGGGCGTTCACCTCCTGCAGCGCGGTGAAGTGATCCGACACCTCGCCGGGCGTGTACGTCGCGGGCAGGCCCAGGGCCCCGGTGAGCACGGACCACGCCTCGCCCCAGGTCGCCAGCGCCTGCTCCGCCTCCCGATGTCGGGATTCCAGCGCCTCGAGGCCGTCGCGCAGCGATCCGATGGCCTCCTCCAGGGCAGCGCGCTGGCGCTCGATGTCCTCCAGCGCCGCGAGACGCTGCTCGGCACGGGCCAGCACCGGCGCGAGATCGCCGTGCGCGCCGGGCAACGGCTCGCCCAGCGCGTCGCACAGGCGCGCCACGTGGATTGCCCGGGACTGCTCGGCGGCGGCCCGCTCCGCGTCCGCCGCACGCGCCTGGCGCAGGCGGTCCCGCAGTCGCTCGGCCCGCTGCAGCCACGCTGCCATCTCGCGCACCGTCCCTGGCTCCACGCCGCAGGGCTGCCACAGGCCGAGCCAGGCCTGATCGAGGGCCGTGGCCGAGGCCGCAGCCTCGGCAGCCTCGGCATCCGCGGCCGCGAGAGCGCGAAGCGCTGCCGCGCGCTCGGCGATTCGTGTGTCTCGCGCCTGTACCCGCTCCGCGTCGGTGCGCAGGCGATCGGCCACGCCGTCCGCTGCACGCACCGCGCCCTCGAAGGCGTCCGGCAGCGGCGCGTCCGCGGCGTACCTGGCGGCCTCCTCGTCCACGTCCCGTCCGTCGACCCAGCGCGCGCGCAGCAGCGCCCAGCCGGCGTCCCGATGCGCGCGTGCGGCGGTGAGCGCCTCGACGCTGGGCACCTCGCCGCCCACCGCCAGCGCCCGCAGCGCCTCTTCCGCGCCGTCCCGGCGCGCCTTCGACTCGGCCCGCGCCGCCTCGATTCGCCGCACCTGCTCATCGCGCTCGGCGAAGCGCTCGGCGAAGCGTTCCAGCGACACGCTCTCGGGCAGAGGCGCGCCCAGCAGCGCGTCGGCCGAGCCCTGCCAACGGCCGAGGGCCGCGAGCGCGTCGGCGCACTCGCGTGCCGCGTGTGCCTGCGCGGCCACCATGACGTCGAGCCGCGCGTCCAGGTCGCCAGCCTTGCGGGCGGCGCTCACTGCGGCGCGCAGCGCCCCCGGATCCGCGGCCGGCGGCAGCGCGTCGCGCTTTCGCTCCCGGGCTTTCAGATCCGCGCGCCGCTCCTCGAGCTGGCGCACCGCGTCCCGTACTGCCTGCTCCCGGGCCTCCTTCTGCGCCGCCAGCTCCTCGGCGCGCCCGCGGCGGCCCAGGGCCGCCCGCAGCGCCACGGCATCCAGGCCCGCAATCCCCGGGCGCGCCTGGAGGGCGCCCAGCTCCGCGGCGATACGCACACGCCGGTCGCGCAGGCCCGTGCGATCCGCTGCCGCCTTGCCGTGCACCGCGAGGCGCTTCACCAGTGCCTCGATGGCGTCCTCCTCGTCCAGCAGGGAACGCTCCGGCACCAGGGGGCTCATCTCCTCGTCCAGACGCGCGAGCTGTGCGGTGGCGAGCTCGAGACGCTCGCCGGCGGAACGGGCGCGCTGCTCCGCGTCGTCGCGCCGCGCGCCGAAGTCGGGCGCCAGATCCGGCACGTCGCCGAGCGCGGCGAGCTCCTCCAGCAGCCGGCGGCGCTCGGCCAGATTCGGCAGCGTGGCGCGCAGCCGCGCCAGGGCCGTGCTGCGCGCCCGGGCGGCGGCGAGTTCCGTCTCCACCACGTCCAGCTCCTTGCGCGCCCGGTCCGCGGCGCGGCGCGCCTCGTCCCAGCGCGACGCGGCCAGCGACGCATCGCGCTCCGCGCGGCGCACCTGCTCGAGCTCGGCGAGCAGCGCGTTCAGCTCGGGCTTGGACGCCCGCGGGGAGAACAGGGCCGCGGCCTCCTCATCCAGGCCCTTGCGCACGTCGTGCACCACGTTGCTGCCGAGCCCGCTGCCGAACAGCGCCTCCGCCTCGCGGCCGTGCTCGCGCACCAGCGCCTCGCCGCCGCTCACCAGGGCCGCGTGGTCGATGCCGAACAGGCGCGCGAACAGCATCTCGTCCACGCCGGCCATCAGCGGCGCGATAGCGTCGTCCCCCAGCGGCTTGCCGGACGCGTCCAGCAGCGTGTTCTTCTTGCCCTTGCGTCGGCACACGGTGAGCGTGCCGCCGTCGCGGGCACGCAGCACCGCGCCGACCCGGAGGTCCTTGTAGTCGTGCACGAAGTTGTCGGGCGTCTGGGGGTGGAAGCCGAACAGCAGCGCCCGCAGCGCCCGCAGCGACGAGCTCTTGCCTGCCTCGTTGCGACCGTGGATCACGTGCACGCCGTGGGTGCCCGCGGCGAGATCCAGCCGCCGGCCGGTGAAGGGGCCTACCGCATCCAGGTGCAGGGCGTCGATCCTCATTCCCCGCCGCCCGCGAGCAGGCGCTCGGTGAGCAGCGCCTTGACGTCGTCCAGCACCTCGCGCAGCGCCGCCGGCGACGCCGGGTCGAAGCCGTCGCCGGCGCCCAGCAGCTCTGCCGGAAGCTTGTTTCGCAGATCGGTGAACAGGGCGCCCGATGCGTCCAGGGCGCCATCCCCCTCCAGGGCGTGGATGGCGCGCAGCAGCCCACCGAATGCGTCGTCGCGGGCCAGCGCCGCGTCCAGGGACTGCGCCGGGCGGGTACGCACGCGCACCGTCTCCAGCCACAGGGCAGAGCCGTGAGCGGCGGCCAGCGCGCGGCACTCGGCCAACAGGTGGCGGTGCTCGGCGCGCAGCCGCGCGTGCGCGCGGCAGGCACCCTCCAGGGTCACGCGCACCGCCGCGAGGCGTCCCTCCGCGTCGTGCACCGCGCCGGCCAGCGCCGGCTCCACGCGGGCGAGCACCGTGTCCAGATCATCCGCACCGTCCACGTCCACCATGCAGTGGAACCAGCGCACCTCGTCCAGCGCCACGTGCTCCACCCGCGCCACGGCGCCGTCCTCCACGACGACGCGGGTGGCGCCCTTCGCGCCGGTCTCGCGGGCGTGGCGCCCCTGCAGGTTGCCGGGGAACACGATCCAGGGGTCCGCGCTCACCACCTCGCGCTGGTGCACGTGGCCCAGTGCCCAGTAGTCGTAGCCCCGCGTGCGCAGGCCGTCCTCGCTGCACGGCGCGTAGGGCGCGTGACCGTCGCGACCGGTGAGCGCCGTGTGCAGCAGGCCGATGTTGAAGCGGCCAGCGACCGCCGCCGGGTAGTCACGGGTGAGATCCTCGGTCACCTCCCGGCGCGGGAAGCCGCGCCCGTGCACAGCCAGCGCGAGCGTCGCGTGCACACGGGTCTCGGGCGTGCTGGTGGCGAACAGGTGCACATTGGGCGGCAGACGGAGCCGGCGGGTGATGGTGCTCTCCGCGTCGTGGTTGCCGGCGACGACGTAGACCGGAATGTCCTGCTCGGCAAGACGCGTCATCTCGGCGACGAAGAACAGGCCCGTGTTGTAGTCCTTCCAGTCACCGTCGTAGAGATCGCCGGCGATGAGCAGGAAGTCGACCCGCTCGTCCAGCGCGAGATCCACCAGGTTGCGCAGCGCCGCCCGCGTGGCGCCGCGGATCGCATCCACCGGCGCACCCGGGTAGCGCGCGAGACCCCGCAGCGGACTGTCCAGGTGCACGTCCGCCGCGTGCAGGAAGGTGAAGCCGTCGCGCAGCGGGGACCCGATCATGATCCCGGCAGCATACCGGCCCCCAGGCTCACCCCGCGAGCCATCCGGAATTCAAGAGGGACGCAGTCGCTTGATTTCATCGGGCAGCTTGCCGTGAGTGGGCGCCATGTAGCGGCTTTCGCTCGAGGGAGCGCCTGGTGCGGAATTCACGCGACTGCGTCCCTCTTGAATACTTCCTTGCTCAGTGCGGCGAGGGTTTCGGGGGGTGGGGGGTGGTTGCCGTAGCGGGCGGCGACGTAGTGGTGGGTGATGTCGTCCACGGGGATGCCGGGCAGCTCGCGGCGCAGGTGGCGGGCGCGCTCGTAAGGGGTGTGGGCGGGGTCCAGGGGGATGCCGCGCTCGTGGGCCAGCTGGAGCAGAGCCAGGTAGAGGGATTGGATGTCCGTGGGGTCCCGGGCAGGCACCCGGCGGGGCACGCGGCGGCGGCGCAGCCAGCGGGGCAGCGCGGCGTCCACCAGGACGCGCAACGTGGGGGTGTCGCGACGCGGGATCTCGTCGCGCTCCTCCTCGCCGAGATCGATGACGATGCGGGGCAGCGTCTCCCGCGGCGCGCGCAGCAGCCGGTTGGCGAAGTACGCGGTGACCGCGCCGCCGGCCAGCAGCACCGCCAGCACGGCGGCCTCCGGGATCTCCGCCGACGCGCCGCGGAGATCGAAGCGTGTGCCCCCACCGGTGCCGAACAGCTCCGCGAGGGTCGCGCTCACGGACGCGGCAGCGTCCTGGGCCAGCCCGATCCACGCGGTCCGAAGCCGCTCGGCGCCGCCGCGCACCAGCACCACGGCGAGGAACGCCAGCACCAGCCCGGCGGCCACCACGCCGGCCACGCTCCCGGCTACCGCCAGCAGCCACGCGCGCGTCGCGGGGCCGCGAGCCGGTGCCCGGGCGAGCGCCATGCCCAGCAGGCTCGCGCAGAAGAACGGCACCAGCACTGCGCGGGTGCCGAGCCCGATGCCGCCTGCGGCCTCCAGGGCCAGCACCACCACGAACACCACCAGACCGGCGCGAAAGCCCCGTGCTATAGCCGGCGCACCCACCGGACCCTGCACCCGCCGCAGGCCGTGTCGCCACAGCCACGCCCCTGCCAGCGCCGCCAGGACCAGGGCCAACCGGATTCCTCCCTCTTCCACGAGCAGCGTGCGTGGCCACATGAGCCCGGCACGCACGCCCGCGGGCCCCACGCTCGCCACCGCCAGCCACACGGCCGCGACGCCCGCCACGGCCTCGGGCCACGCGTGGCGCGGCCAGCGCCTTGGCAGCACCTGTCGCAGCACCGACACCAGCACCGCAGTGGCCAGCAGCAGCGCGCAGGCGGCGAAGGACAGCGGAGCCCGCGGCAGCCCCGCCAGGAACGCGAGCAGCGAAATCAGCATGAACAGCACGGTGCCGTCCACCACCACCAGCAGCAACGTGCACAGCAGCCAGCGATTCCAGCTCATGGCCCGCGCCTTCCTGACCGCGTCACGGGCTCGCCCGCCGCCGCACCCGGGCGAGCCTGCAGCGAGGGGCTACGGCCCCGGCGCGCCGCAGAGCGCCCCGCGGCGAACCGCGGCGTGGGCTCATGCCCCCGCCTCCCGCGACTCGCCCGCCACCGCCACCGCCTCCGCCGGCATCCGCACCACGCTCACGCCCGGCACGACGTCCTCCTCGTCCCCTTCGCTCACCCGCACCAGCAGCGCGCGTGCGCCGCGGCGCGCCCGCGCCGCCAGCAGCCGCGCCGTTTCCTCGCGCAGCACCGCGGCGATGCACACCACCGTGGCACCGAACGGCAGCACCCGTCCTGCGTGCTCGGCCGCGAGCTCGGGCAGGGTCTTCACGACGATGGACTGCACCCGCGCCAGCGCATCCAGGATCACCGCGAGCTGCGCCGGCCCCGCCGCCGGCGCCACCGCCACCCGGGACCGATCCCCGGGCGGCACGCCGTTGGCCACCAGCCCGACCGCATGGCCTCGCGCCAGCAGGTCCCGGGCCAGCGCCGCGGCGATGCGCACCGACGCCTCCAGCAGCTCCGGCGCCTCGTCCCACACGCCCCGCGTGCGCATGTCGCACTCGAGCAGCAGCACCACCGCGCCTGCCACGCTCGCCTCGTTGACGCGCACCCACGGCACGCCGCGGCGGGCCGTCACCTTCCAGTCCACCTGGCGCGCCGCGTCGCCGGCGCGGTGCTCGCGCACGGTCACGGGGCGTGTGGGATCGTCCAGGGTGCGACGGCGTGCCGCCGCATCGCCCAGCGGGCGCGCCAGCGGTGGCAGCGGGCACGGCAGGGCCGGGATCCGCGGGTACACCACCAGCGACCCGGTGGCCCGCACCACCACCCGCTCTGCCTCGTAGAAGCCGAAGGGATCGCCGCTGCCCACCCGCCCGGGTCCGATGACGTAGTGACCGCGACGCATTGCCCGCAGCCGGTAGGTGAGCCGCACCCGTTCCCGCGGACCGAGCCCGGTGGTGGCCACCAGCAGCGTCGCGCCGAAGGCGCCGCGGGCGGTGTCCTGCACGTGGGTGAGCTCGAGCCCCGCGGGCACGTGCTCGCGCACCCGCAACCACGCCACCGGCAGGGGCTTCGCGTTCGCCAGCGTCAGCGTCAGCGTCACCGTGTCGCCCTCGACGGCGCGCTCCGGGGCGATGCACAAGGCGTAGTCCACGCCGGTGAGCGCGACACGCGTCCATACCCGCGCCGCCAGCACCAGCATCAGCACAACCGCGCCCAGGGCCGCGGCCAGGGGCCGGTCCGCCACCACGCCCCCCACGGCCAGCAGCACCAGCACCATGGCCATGGCGTCGGAGACCACGAAGCCCGAGCGGGCGCCGCCGTCGAAACCCACGCGCGTGCCCGACACGGCCACCGGTCAACCCTCCACCGGCACCGGCACCGTGTGCAGCAGGTCCATCACCGCGGCGGCCGCGTCCATGCCGCGCAGGGACGCCGCCGTGTCCACGATGATCCGGTGCGCCAGCACCGCCGCCGCCACCGCCTTCACGTCGTCGGGCACCACGTAGTCGCGTCCGGCGAGGGCCGCGCGCGCCTGGCTCGCGGCCTGCAGCGCCAGCGCCGCCCGCGGGCTCGCCCCCAGGCGCAGGCGCGCGTCGCCGCGGGTCGCGGCGATCACGTCCAGCAGGTACGCCTGTGCCGGCTTCGCGACCTGCACCCGCAGCACCGCCGCGCGCGCCGCAGCCACCTCCACCGGCCCCGCCACCGGGGCCACGTCCGGCGGCGCGGCGCGGGCGCGAAAGCGCTCCAGGAGCGCGGCCTCCTCGTCGCGCGAGGGCAGCCCCAGGGACAGGCGCAGCAGGAAGCGATCCAGCTGCGCCTCCGGCAACGGGAAGGTGCCTTCCAGCTCGATGGGGTTCTGGGTGGCCACCACCATGAAGGGATCCGGCAGCGGGTGGGTCACGCCGTCCACCGACACCTGCCCCTCCTGCATCGCCTCCAGCAGCGCCGACTGGGCGCGGGGCGTGGCGCGGTTGATCTCGTCGGCCAGCACCAGGCTCGCGAACACCGGGCCCTCGCGGAACTCGAAGCGCTGCGTGCGCGGGTCGTACACGTTCACCCCCAGCACGTCGGCGGGCATCAGGTCCGGGGTGAACTGGATGCGCCCGAAGGGCAGGCTCAGCGACGCGGCCAGTGCCCGACACAGGGTGGTCTTGCCGGTGCCCGGCAGGTCCTCCACCAGCACGTGGCCGCGCGCGAGCAGCGCCACCAGCATGAGGTCCACCGCCGCCTCGCGCCCCACCAGCGCCGTGGCGATGCTCGCGCGCAGGCGGCTCGCCAGGCGGGCCACCGCCTCGACATCCGCGCCCGGCGCGTTCTCCCGGGCGCTCACGGAGCCGCCTTCACCGGCACGGCGTTGCGCTCGGCGGCGGCGAGATGCGCCTCGTGCACCCGGGCCCGCAGCGCCGCCGGCGCCAGCACCTCCACCTCGGCGCCGTGGCGCAGGATGTCCAGCAGCAGCTCCCGGTCGTCGCTGTAGGGGAACTCGAGCAGCCAGCGGCCCTGCTCGTCGTAGCCGCCGGACTGCCGCGGGTGCCAGCGCTCGTCGGCCACCCACCGCGCGCGCTCCGGCGTGAAGCGAAGGCGCGCGGTGCGCGTGCGCTTGCCGGAGAAGATCCCGTAGCCCGTGGCCAGGTACTCGTCCAGGGTCCGCTCGGCGACCGGGCGCGCGGCGCGATCCACGGTGGACGCACTGCGGATGGCGTCCACGGCGAAGCTGCGCACCGCCTCGCGCAGGTGGCACCACGCGTCCAGGTACCAGTTGTCCCGGTAGAACACGATACGCTGCGGCGACACTTCCCGCTCTGTCACCGCGTCGCGGCTGCGGCTGTAGTGGACGAGTTGCAGGCGCTTGCGCGACAGCAGCGCGCTGCTCACGGTCTCGAAGTGGCGCGGCGGAACCCGGCGCGCCGCCATGTGCAGGATGCGGATACGCTTCTCCACTTCCTCGAGCGCGTGATCACCCTCGTCGATGAGGGCGCGGATGCGCGCCAGCAGCGGCGCCACGTGGGGACCCAGCAGACCGGGCTGCAGGTTCTCCAGCAGGTGCTGCATGGTGAGGAGGGCGTGGATCTCGCTGGCGTTGAACCACAGCCCCGGCAGCTCGTACTGGGGCGCGGCGCCATCCGGCACGCCGAAGCGGTAGCCGCCCCGCTCCCGGTCCCACACGATGGGTGCGTTGAGGCGGTCGCGCATGTACTCGAGGTCGCGCTTGAAGGTGGCCCGGGACACGCCCAGGTCCTCCAGGAACACGGCGAGCGGCACGACGCGCCGCTCGTGGAGCAGCGAGTCGATGCGGTAGAAGCGCTCGGTGCGATCCATCCGGCTCCCGCGGCGGGCGTGTCCCGCAATCAGACTAGCCCGCATCCCGCGGCCCTACCAACGGCCATCTTGATCCGTGCCCGGGATTCGCCAATATGCCGCCAGACCCGAACCGTCCCACCCCATGACCACCCGCCACGGCATCGGCGCGCCGGTGCGCCGCAGCGAGGATCCGCGCTTCCTCACCGGCGCCGCCCGTTACGGCGACGACCTGCACGTGCCTGGCCAGGCACACGGCGTGGTGCTGCGCTCGCCGCATCCCCATGCCTGCATCCGTGGCATCGCGCCCGAGCGGGCCCGCGGCATGCCGGGCGTGCGCCTGGTGCTCACCGGCGACGACATCGCCGGCAGCGTGAAGCCGCTGCCGTCCTTCGCCCGCACCGCGCCCTTCGCCGTCGCGAACGCCGACGGCAGCCTGCCGCCGCCGGCGGAGCAGCCGCCGCTGGCGACGGGCCGGGTGCGCTACGCGGGCGAGCCGGTGGCCTTCGTGGTGGCGGACACGCGCGACCAGGCCCGGGAGGCCGCCGAGGCGCTGACGGTGGACTACGCGCCCCTGCCGGCCCTGGTGACCGTGGCCCGCGCCACCGCGCCGGACGCACCCGCCCTCTGGGACGACTGCCCCGGCAACGTGTCCTTCCGCTGGCAGCGCGGCGACGCCGCCGCCACCGACGCGGCGCTGGCGAGCTCGCGTCACGTGGCCCGGGTGGAGGTGGTCAACCCGCGCCTCGCGCCGGTGTTCCTCGAGCCCCGCTCGGCGCTCGCGCAGTACGACGCGGCCACGGACCGGCTCACCCTGCACGCAGGCTCCCAGAGCGCCCATCGCATGCGGCAGTTCCTCTCGGACATGCTGGGGCTCGCGCCGGCACGCCTGCGGGTCGTGACGCCGCCGATGGGCGGCGGCTTCGGCGCCCGCGGCGCGGTGTACCCGGAGATGGCGCTGGTGCTGCTGGCGGCACTCAGGCTTCGCCGCGCCGTGAAGTGGACCGCGGATCGAAGCGAGAGCTTCCTGTCCGATACCCAGGCCCGGGACGTGGTGCTGCGCGGCGAGCTCGGGCTCGACGGCGACGGGCGCTTCACGGCGCTCAAGGTGCATGCGGACTGGCGCCACGGCGGCTACGTGCTGAGCCGGGGCTACTGGATCATCGTGCACTACCTGGTGCCGACGCTGGGCGGCGTGTACGCCATCCCCACGGGCCACGTGTCCGTGCGCGGCGTGCTCACCAACACCACCCCCCAGTACGCCTACCGGGGCGTGGGGCGGGTGGAGGCCACCGCACTCATGGAACGGCTGGTGGACGCCGCGGCGCAGGCGAGTGGCGTCGATCGCATCGCGCTCAGGCGCCGCAACGTGCTGCAGGCAGACGCGCTGCCCTTCACCTCCGTGGGTGGCGCGCGCTACGAGGCGTGCGCGTTCGCGCCGCACCTGGAGCGGGCCATCGCGATGGCGGACTGGGACGGCTTCGCGGCACGCCGGGCGGCGAGCGCGAAGGCCGGGCGCCTTCGCGGCATCGGCTGCGCCGCCTACGTGGAGAACGACGGTGGCCCGCCCAGCGAGTACGCCAGGGTGGCGGTGGAGGGCGGCGGCACGGTGACCCTGCACGCCGGCACCCAGAACTTCGGCATGGGCCACGAGACCGTGTACGCCCAGGTGCTGTGCGAGACCCTGGGCGTGCCCTTCGCGAGCGTGCGCGTGGTGGACGGCGACACGGACACGGTGGCCCGCGGCTCCGGATCAATGGGGTCGCGCTCCATGCGCGTGGGCGGCACCGCCATCGTGATGAGCGCGCAGAAGGTGATCGAGAAAGGACGCGAGCTGGCCGCGCGCATGCTGGAGGCCACCGCCGCGGACCTCGAGTTCACGAGCGGACGCTACGTGATCACCGGCACCGACCGGGCGGTAAGCCTGTTCCAGGTGGCGGCCTTCGCCGCGGACACGGGCGAGGCGCTGGAGGCGGAGGCGGACTTCGACCAGCCGCGGGAGTCCTACTCCAGCGGCTGCCACGTGTGCGAGGTGGAGGTGGACCCGGACACCGGCGTGGTGCGGCTCGCCCGCCACGTGCTGGTCACCGACGTGGGCCGGGCGGTGAACCCGCTGATCGTGGACGGGCAGGTGCACGGCGGCGCCGCCCAGGGCCTCGGCCAGGCCGCCATGGAGCAGGTGGCCTGGGACGCGGACAGCGGCCAGACCCTGACCGGCAGCCTCATGGACTACGCCCTGCCCCGGGCCGACGACCTGCCCTGCTTCGAGACCGCCACTGCGGAGATCCGGGAGACGGACAACCCGCTGGGCGTGAAGGGGGTGGGCGAGGGCCCCACCACCGGCGCCCCGGCGGCGTACATGAACGCGCTGGCGCACGCCCTGACCGCGGCCGGCGCCGAGCCGGTGCAGATGCCCGCGACACCGCTCGCCGTGTGGCGGGCGCTGCGCGCCGCCAGGGCCGCTGACCCGCCCGGCGCGCAGCGCCCGTAGGCCGCGGCCTACAGCGCCTTCGGCTCGTGGCCTACAGCCTGAGGTGCGGATTCACACAGACAGGGGCCGCGGCGAGACCGATCCTGTTCGTGGACCCCTCCTGGCGCGCGGCCGGGAGCCAGGGAGCCCCCCTCCCCTTGGGCGTCCATCGCTGTTGCGGCCCCGGCGGTGCCGGGGCCGATTTTTTCCACTGATCGCGAAGTGAGCGGATCCCCACGCTGCAAGTGGCGGTCAGTCGTTGTAACAGCTCTGTCGAATTTCTTTACGCTTGCTGCAGCACAGCATGAATTCACACTCGTAACTTCATAAATATTATTGGTATTTTATTTCTGGTTCGAAACTTGCATCGTGAAAAGCGAACCGGAGCTCCAGGGAGAGCTCATGATGCGCGGACGCTCGAGTTGCTTGCCGGCGCTGGTGCTGGCCCTGTCCTGTCTTGCAACGTCAGGCTCCCATGCCGCGCTGTTCAGCGAGATGCACGTGTTCGGCGACAGCCTGTCGGACACGGGCGCCGCCTTCCTGCTTCTCGGTGGCACGCCGGCGCCGCCGACGCCGATGCCGCCGACCGTCACGGCGACGCCAATCCCGTCCAACAGCTTCATCCCGAGCGCGCCCTACGTGCGCCCGGTGGGGCTGCCGGCGCTCAGCAACGGCACCGTGTACCCGGAGTGGCTGGCCCAGCGCCTGGGGCTGCCGCCGCCCGTGCCCGCCATTCCTCCGTTCTTCGGCAACAACTGGGCCGTCGGCGGTGCACGCGTGTCGCCAGATCCGGTCAGCGGACTCCCGAACCCGCTCCCGAACCCACCGTCCACGCCGAACCCGTTCAGCCTGCGCGAACAGGTGAACGCCTTCCTCGGACCCCCGCCCGTCATCCCCGCCCCGCCTACTGACGACCTGTTCGTCGTGTGGGGCGGCGGCAACGACGCCCGCGAAGCGGTGGTGGCCGCGCTCCCTGCCGCCATCGCCGCCCTCAGCGTCGATCCCACCGCCGACGTGACGCCCATCGTCGCGCCCATCGTCGCGCCGTACATCCAGGCCTATGCGGCGAACCTCGGCGATATCGTCCAGGATCTCGTGTCACTGGCCGGCGCGCGCAACGTTCTGGTCGTGAACGTCCCGGACATCAGCCTGACTCCCGCCCTGCAGGCCACCGCCCAGTCCCTGGGCCCCCTCGGCCCGACCGCCCTGGCACAGGTCAGCGACCTGGTGGACGCCTTCAATACTGCCTACACGGGCGTCATGGACGCGCTGGATGCAGGGCTGCCGGTCGTCGACCTGAACCTCGTGCGCTTCGACGTGTCCACCTTCCTGCGGGACCTGGTCGACGGCGGCACCCTCAACACCTCCGTCGCCTGCGCAACCGACCCGGCGTGCATCGCGGATCCGTCCGGTCACCTGTTCTGGGACGGCATCCACCCCACGCAGACAGGTCACACCCTCATTGCCAACGCGCTCTACGCGGCCCTCGTGAGCGCGCCCGGCACGCTGCTGCTCGTGGCCGCGGCCACGCTGCTGGTGATGATGCGCCGGAGGCGGACTGCCGCGGTGTGAGCGCGACGGACGCCGCTCCTACCCGCTCTCACGCCTGTGGGGACGGTCCAGGCCCTCTCCCCCCTGCCGGCTGAACTCTTACCCGCTCTGCCCGCCTGCCGGCTGAACTCTCGCCTCCTCGCCCCGCCTGCCGGCTGAATTCTTACCCCCTCTTCCCGCCCGCGGGGAGAGGGTCGGGGTGAGGGGCGGTCACGATCCCCAGCGCCCTGCGCAGCAGCGCCGCCGCGATGGCCATGTTGAGCAGGTTGAAGCCGATGGCGTTCACGTAGGACGCCGTGTACGACCCGGTGAGGTCGTACAGCGCGCCGGCCATCCAGCCGCCCAGCGCCATGCCGCCGGTGGTGAACAGCAGCGCGGTGCCGATACGCCAGCCCGCCTGGCCGGCGGGGAAGAACGTGCGCACGATGATGGCGTAGCTGGGCACGATGCCGCCCTGGGACAGGCCGAAGGCCACCGACGCGGCGTAGAGCATGGGCAGCGCGTCCGCCAGCATGAACCACACCAGCACCAGCGCCTGCAGGGTGGAGCCCAGCAGCAGGGTGCGCAGGCCGCCGATGCGATCCGACAGCCAGCCGGAGGCCACCCGGCTGATGATGCCGCAGCCCAGCATCAGGGCCAGCATCTCCGCGCCGCGCTGTGCCGCGATGCCCTTGTCCAGCGCATAGGGCACGATGTGCACCTGGGGCATGGCCATGGCCACGCAGCAGCCCACCCCGGCGGCGCACACCAGGCACTGGAGCTGTGCGCGGGAGAAGCCGAGGGGACGGGCCGCGTAGCGCGGAGCGCCGCTGGCGTCGTGCTCCGCGTCGTCCAGCACCGGGCGCGGGACGAGCATCAGCGCCAGCGGCAGCATCAGCGCGAGATCCACCAGCGCGATGTCCATGAGCGTCTCGCGCCAGCCCTGGCTGTCGAACAGGTGCTGCAGGATTGGCGGCCACAGGGCACCGGCGAAGTAGCTGCCGCTGATGACGATGCCCACGGCCAGGCCGCGGCGGCCGTGGAACCAGTGGGACACGTCCGAGATCATGGGCGCGAAGGTGAACGACGCGCCCAGGAAGCCGCACAGCCCGCCCACCGCCAGGCAGAAGGGTCCGATGGAGCCGGCGTGCGCCGCCGCCCACAGGCCGGTCGGCAGCGCGAGGGAGCCGATGACCGCGGGCACCACGATGCCGGTGCGATCCGCGAGTCGGCCCATGACCACGCCGCCGAGGCCGAAGCCCACCATGAACAGGGCGTAGGGCAAGGACGCCGCGCCGCGCCCGGTCCCGAACTCCGCCGCCGCCGGCTCGAGCACCAGCACCGACGCGTACATGGCCGAGCCGCCCAGCGTCATGAGCAGCAGCGCGACCACGAGGCGGGTGACCGGGTACCAGGCGGGCATGGGGCGTCCGTGCGGGCGGCGAGGCTGGCGATGATACCGGCGCGGCGAAGCGCGCCATGGAACCACCCGCGCGCCCAGCGGTGGATCCACCGGATGGTCCGGGCATGAAGCGACGCCCCGTGGCCGCTCCGCCTCCACTCCCGGCGCGCGCTATGCTTGTCCTTTGTCGCAGTGCCGCCCGGAGCCATGGAACACCACCACGTCCGCCTGAGCGAGGTCGTCATGCACGTGGTCACGGCTGGCGAAGGCGAGCCGGTGGTGCTGCTGCACGGCTTCCCCCAGACCTGGTACGAGTGGCGAGAGCTCATCCCGCTCCTGGCCACCCGCTACCGGGTCATCGCGCCGGATCTGCGGGGCCTCGGCGACACCACGCGCCCCGAGCACGGCTACGACAAGAAGACCGTGGCGAAGGACCTGTGGGAGCTGTTGCACGGCGAGATGGGCATCGACGCGTTCCGCCTGGTGGGCCATGACTGGGGCGGCCCCACGGCCTACGCGCTCACCGCCGCCCATCGGGATGCGGTGCGCCGCCTGGCCGTCCTGGACGTGACCATTCCCGGCGACGGCAGCGACGTGTTCTCCAGCTCCCAGGGCCGCTGGCATCACGGCTTCCACCGCACCCTGGACCTGCCCGAGGCGCTGGTGCACGGGCGCGAGCGCCTCTACGTGTCCTGGTTCCTGAAGGCCTTCGCCGGCCACCCCGGCGTCTTCAGCGAGGCGGACATCGACGAGTACGCCCGCTGCTACTCCCAGCCCGGCGCCATGCGCGCCGGTTTCGCGTACTACCGGGCGATCCCGCGCGACGAGGCGGACAACCGCGATGCCATCGCGAAGGGCAAGCTGGAGATGCCGGTGCTGGCCCTGGGCGGCGGCCTGACCTTCGGGCGCCGCGAGCTGGCGCTGGAGTCCATGCGCCGGGTGGCCAGCAACGTGAGCGGCGGCGTCATCGAGCACTGCGGCCACTTCCTTCCGGAGGAGGCCACGGACCTGGTGGCGGAGGCGCTGCTGGAATTCTTCGAATAGAGGGGCACGACATTGCACGACCTGATCATCCGCGGTGCGACGGTAGTGGACGGCCTGGGCAACGACCCGCTGCAGGCGGACGTAGCGGTGAAGGACGGACGCGTCGTCGCCGTGGGCGCGGTGACGGAGTCCACGGCGCGCACCGTGGACGCCGGCGGGCTGACCCTCATGCCGGGCATCGTGGACATCCACACCCACTACGACGCCCAGATCACCTGGGACTCGACCCTGTCGCCGTCCCCGTCCCTCGGCGTCACCACCGCCGTCATGGGCAACTGCGGCTTCGGCATCGTGCCCAGCCCGCCCGAGGCCCGCGAGCTGATCATCAAGAACCTGTCGGTGGTGGAAGGCATGGATCTCGACGCGCTTCGCACCGGCATCGAGTGGGACTTCGAGAGCTTCGGCGAGTACCTGCAGGCCATGCGCCGCCGCGGGCCGTACCTGAACGTGGCGGTGCTGGCGGGACACTCGGTGATCCGCACCACCGTCATGGGCGACGAGGCCTCACAGCGCAAGGAACCGACCCCCGAGGAGCTCGAGCGCATGAAGGCCCTGGTTGCGGACGCCATGGCGAACGGCGCCGTGGGCCTCGGCTCGTCGTACTCGCTCAACCACTCGGGCTTCGGCGGCGTGCCCATGCCGTCCACCATCACCGATCTGTCGGAGCTGGACGCGCTGGTGGGCGCCATGGGCCCGAAGGGCAAAGGCGTGGTGCAGCTCGCCTCGGGGCCGAAGACGGTGGAGGAGCTCGAGCCCATCGCCGCAAAGCACGGCCGGCCCGTGTTCAAGTCCACCGCGGTGGCCATGTTCAACGAGCAGGCGCCGGACCGCGCCATCGGCGTGTTCGAGGCCTGCAAGGCGGCCCAGGAGCGCGGCCATCCCGTCTACGTGCAGATCCCCTGCCAGCCCCTGTCCTTCGACTTCACCATGGCGAATGCCTACCCCTTCTTCAGCCATGACGCCTTCGGCGAGGTGAAGGCCTACGGGCCGGAGAAGCTGAAAGAGGTGTTCCGCGACGGGAGCTTCCGCGACCGCTTCCGCACCAGCCTCGCCAACCCCCGCCCCGGCCAGATCTTCCAGGGCAACTGGGAGCGGGTGCAGGTGGCGGTGCCGGCGACGGAGAAGAACGTGACGCTCACCGGGCGGCGGTTGACAGACATCGCCAGGGAGCGCGGGCGCGATCCGCTGGACGTGTTGCTGGACCTGAGCCTGGAGGAGGATCTCGCCACCACGTTCATCGGGCACTTCCTCAACGTGGGCGACGAGGGGGTGGCGCGGCTGCTCAAGCACGAGGCCGGCGTCGTCGCGCTGTCCGACGCCGGCGCGCACCTCATCTTCATGTGCGACGCGGGATTCGGACTGCACTTCCTGGCGAAGTGGGTACGCGACCGGGGAGAGTTCTCGCTGGTGGAGGGGGTACGGCGCCTGACCAGCCACCCGGCGGACCTGTACGGGATCCCCGACCGCGGCCGCATCGCCGTGGGCGCCCACGCGGATCTTCTGCTGTTCGATCCGAAGACCGTCGGCGTCACCCCCGCCACCCGCATCGGCGACCTGCCCGGCGGCGGCCGGCGCACGGTGCGCGGCTCCACCGGCGTGTACGGCGTCTACGTCAACGGCGTCCAGGTCTACGGCGAGGACGGCTACGCGAGGCTCGACCGCGGCCCGGGCCGGATGCTGGACACGTTCAACCGGTCCAGCGCCAGCGTCAGCGCGTAGGCACGACGTCGCGGTCGACGAGGCGCGCCGGGCCCTCGGATCGCCGATCGGCGTCACGGTCCTCTCCCTCCCCGCGAGCAGAGGGACCGAATCCATCCCCCGTTCCCGCTCGCGGGGTGCGGGGACACATGATTCGCCCGCTCCCCGCTCCCGGGAAGAGGGCAGCGGTGAGAGGCCACACGAGCATGCCGAGACTCAGCAACAAGGCCGCCATCATCACCGGCGCCGGCCACGGCATCGGCAGGGCCATCGCGGAGGCCTTCGCCCGGGAAGGCGCCGCGGTCCAGTGCCTCGACACCGAAGCGGATGCCGCCGCTGCCGTGGCGGCGGCCCTGCGCGAGCACGGCGTCCGCGCGTCCCATGCCCGCTGCGACGTGCGCGACTCGCGCTCCGTCGCGGCCGGCGTCACGGCCGCTGTGGAGGCCTTCGGCGGCCTGGACATCGTGGTGGCCAACGCCGCCGTGATGACCCCCACCCTGCCCGTCGACCGACTCTCCGAGGTCGACTGGCAGGACGCGCTGGACGTGAATCTCACCGGCGCGTTCCTCACCTGCAAGCACGCCATCCCGCACCTGAAGGCCCGCGGCGGCGGATCCGTCATCCTCACCGCGTCACAGATGGGCCGCGTGGCCTACAACGGGCAGGCGGCATACTGCGCCACCAAGGGCGCGCTCATCCAGCTCGCCAAGGTCATGGCGCTGGATCACGCGGTGGACAGGATCCGGGTGAACACGCTGTCGCCGGGCGGCACGGCCACGCGGCGCCTGGCAACCCGCTTCGGCAGCATCGAGGAGGCGCAGCGCCAGTGGGGGCCGACGCACCCCATGGGGCGGCTGGGTCAGCCGGAGGAGATCGCGAACGGAGCGGTCTTCCTTGCGAGTGACGAGTCGTCGTTCATGACCGGAGCGGATCTGTTGCTGGATGGCGGGTATAGCGCGCGGTGATACGCCTCCGATGCAAGCCGTGGCGTTCTGCCTTCCAAACCGGTGCGAGACGATCACCGGAAGTCCGAACTGCATTGGCGGCCTTAGCGAGGCCGTGGGAGAGGCAGCAGGTCGTCCAAGATGGTACGGACCCCTAGCTGGTGATCGGTCCGCTCCCGCAGCGCGGATTCACCCGCCCACCGTCGGCCACCGCCATCACGACCATGATCTCCTGAGGCCGCGGGCTGTCGCCGATGCAGATGGTGAGCGTGTCGAAGTGGTCGAAGGACCAGGGCTCGTCCTTGTGGCCCAGCGGCACGTCGATGGCGGTGCCCGGCGGGCCCACCTTGACGTTGGAGGGGATGACCGCCTTGCCGCCGCCCACGGCGCCACGCATGGGCTTGCCGAGCTTCGGGTGGATGCAGGCGCCGCCGTGCTCGAAGTCACCGAATGCGCCCACCAGCGCCGCCTTGCCGTAGCTCACCGCCGGGCGCGCGAGGCGCGCGGCCACCTCGCCCATGAGCTGCTCGCCCAGGCGCCCGCCCAGATCGAACAGCGCCGAGAGATCCTCCACGTGCTCCCCGGCGTAGGGATTGCGCACCATGGCGATGCCCGCCACGCGGGTGATGGGCTCGGCGGCCGGCTTGCCGGCCTCGCCGTAGACGATCTCGTGGTGGTACACGATCTTGCGGATGTCCATGCGATGCCCTCTACTTCGCAGCCCGGCGGCAGGTGCCACCGCGTGGGAGCGAGCTTGCTCGCGAACCGCACCGGCGGCAAGCCGCATCCGTGTTCGATTGGGCCGGTCCGGTGCGGGTCGTCGGGACCGTCGGCCGCAGGGACGCGGCCGTCGAGCGTACAGGGATGTATTCACAGCGTGTCCCGACGGCCCGTACCGGACCGGATGGGCGCTGCGAAGGCGCGACCGATCACGGCACCGGCAAGCCGGGGGGATCAGCCGTCCTGGTAGCGCGCCGCGATGGCCAGGAAGGCGGCCTCCTCTGCCAGGAAGGCGTCCACGACCGCCGGGTCGAAGTGGCTGCCGCGCCCCCGGACGATGATGATCCTGGCCTTCTCGTGGCTGAACGCGGGCTTGTAGACGCGTTCGCTGCGCAGCGCATCGTAGACGTCGGCGAGCGCCATCAGGCGCGCCGATACGGGGATGTCGTCGCCGGCGAGGCCACCGGGGTAGCCGCTGCCGTCCCACTTCTCGTGGTGACCTTGCGCGATCTCGCGAGCGTAGCGCATGAAGCTCGACTGGCCGAGGCGCGCCTCGGCGACGGCCAGGGCGTCGGCGCCGAGCTGGGCATGGGTCTTCATGATCTCGAACTCGTCCGGGTCCAGCTTGCCGGGCTTGAGCAGGATCCGGTCGGGGATCCCCACCTTGCCCACGTCGTGCAGCGGCGCGGACTTCACCATCAGTTCGATGGCGCGCGCATCGAGCGCGTCGCGGAAGCGCGGATGATCCCGCAATGCCTCGGCCAGCGTGCGCACGTAGTTCTGGGTGCGCAGCAGGTGCGCGCCGGTCTCGTTGTCGCGGGCCTCGGCCAGGGACGCGAGGCTAAGGATGGTCACCTCCTGGGTCACCTCCAGCTCGCGGGTCTGGCGGGCCAGGCTCTCGATCATGCGGTTGGTGAGATCGGCCACGTGGCCCAGCTCGTCGTTGGTGGTCGCCGGCGCGGTGGGCACCAGCACGCCGCGGGCGGCCTGCTCCAGGGCCTGGGTCTGGTGCCGGAAGTAGAAACGCAGGTTGCGGGCGCAGCTGAGGATCACGCGCAGGAAGTAGCCGCACACGGTGATCGTGACGAAGGCCACCTCGATCATCACCGCGCGCCGCAGCTCCGGGACCCGCCCGGGCTCGAAGTTCGCCGCCAGCCACGCGAAGTCCTGGTTCACCGCGAGCAGCACCACCACCGTCAGTGCCGCCACGGACAGCAGGGCGAAGCCGCTGGCCCGGTTCACGAACGACAGCATGCGTCCGCCGCGCATCAGGCTCTCGCCGCGGGCCACCAGCGCGCGGCTGCGCTCGTACTCGGCGCACAGCGCCAGGTCGGCCGCGATGAAGAAGCCGAGGATCGCGCTGCCCAGCATCACCTTGACGCCGCTGCCCACCGGGAAGCCGTAGCGCACCTGGTTCCAGGTGCCGATGATCAGCCCGATGCTCGCCAGCAGCGCCACGTCGACGGCGAACACGCGACCCACCCAGGCGTGCGCCGGTTCGCGGGGCAACACGCGGCCCACCAGGTGGCGGCGCGCGAGCACGTAGGCGACGAAGCCGAGCACGATGGGCGCGACCAGCGCGGCGGCCGGCAGCGACGCCAGGTAGGGGCACACCTGCACGTCGTAGATGCCGAGCAGCGTCGCCGCCACGCAGGCGTGCGCCGCCACCCGGCGATCGTCGCCGGACGCGGCTGCGTCCTCGCGCACCCCGCCTGGGGATCGCGCGGCACCCTCGGCCACCACGCTGCTCATCGCCCGGGCACCCGGTTCTCCTGGAGGTTCAAGGACCTGGAATCGGTGTTATCGGCCTGGCGGCGACGACCTGAACCACGGAGAGCACCTGCAATCGTCGGGATCCTGGCCCGGATCCCACCGCCTCGAGGCCGTTCCACGGGCTCGATTCGCCGTCTCGGAGTCGTTTTTCGAGTCCCGGCGGTCCGGGGGTGACACGAACCGTGTCAGGAGCCGCGTCTGCCGCCGCCGGCGATTGAGACGTGGTTCCTGGAAAGTCCGGATCAGGGAATAATATTCTGTCGTCGAACTTCCGCGGGCCACGCCTGGTCTTCAGGATCAGGCCCGGCGGCCGACATCCGCCCCACGGAGGATGGCAGACATGCGCAACACAGGTTTCCTGCTGGCAGTCGCCCTCGCACTGGGCGCCACCCAGGTCGCCCGCGCCGATGACAGGGACGGACCGTACCTGGGGCTCGGGTTCGGCGCCTCCGTCGCCGACATCGACGCCGGCGACGTGAACCGCGCCGCCAGCATCGCCGGGTTGACCGGCAGCACTCTCTCCGTGGACGACACCGACACCGCGTGGAAGGTGTTCGCCGGCTACCGCTTCAAGACCTACTTCGCCGCGGAGTTCTCCTACACCGATCTGGGCGAGACCTCCGCCACCTACCAGGCCACCGCGCCCACCGCCGCGACGCTGGGCGTGTCCGCGGATGCCACCGCCCTGTCCGCGTCCCTGGTGGGCACCTACGCGTTGAGCCCGCAGTTCGACATCTTCGCCAAGGCGGGGCTACAGCGCTGGGACGTGGAGGGACGCGGCACGGCCGTGGTGGGCGGCACCTCGGTGAGCACCAGCGCGGACGACGACGGCACCGACGTCCTGTTCGGCCTCGGCGCCGGCTATCACTTCACGAATCGGGTGGGCCTCAGGCTCGAGTGGGAGCGTTACAACAACGTCTCCGACACCGACGTGGACCTGTTCTCAGGGAGCCTCTACTACCGCTTCTGAGATCCTGAAAGGGGTCGGATCCCGATTATCCGTCGACCGATGGCAGCCTGCGCCGCTTCGGCGTGAATCTGAAGGCTCGGGCCCCTTTAGTGCTTCCAGTTCGCGCGATCAGGCCGCCGCCTCGCGACGTGCGCGCTTCTGCGCGTACATCAGGGCATCCGCCTCCGCCATGAGCTCGTCGACGGACGGGTGGCGGGACGGGTCGAACTCGACGGCACCCACGCTGTAGCGCAGGTCGTAGCCTCGGCTCGCCTCCCGATTGTGGCCGATGACGGCCTGCTCCAGGCGGTCAAGGGCAGCCTCCTGAGCCGCCCGGTCGGCGTTGGTCACGAGCACCGCGAACTCGTCCCCGCCGATACGTCCAATGACGTCGGACTCGCGGAAGGTCTGCTTCAGCAGGTGACCGAAGCTCCTGAGCGCGCGGTCGCCCTCGGCGTGGCCGTAGCGGTCGTTGATCTGCTTGAAGAGGTCCAGGTCGAAGTAGAGCATCGACGCGGGCTTCTCCAGGCGGCGGCACAGTCCGATGGCATGCAGGCTGAGCGCCCGGAAGCCCCGGCGGTTGGAGAGCATGGTCAGGTCGTCCATGGTGGCGATCTGGATGGCGGCCAGCTCCTGCTCTGCCATGCGGGCCAGATCCCGCAGGAGATCCAGGTCGTCCTCGTCGAAGTCGCGTGGATCCCGGTCGATGATGCACAGCGTGCCGAGCTTGCTGCCGTTGGCGACCACCAGGGGGCAGCCCGCGTAGAAGCGGATGTGCGGCTCGTCGACGACCAGCGGATTGTCCTGGAAGCGCTCGTCCAGGGCCGCGTCCGGGACGAGGAAGATGTCGTCCTCGACGATGGCGTGGCCGCAGAAGGACACGTCGCGCGAGGTCTCCCGGGCCTCGAGCCCGGTGCAGGACTTGAACCACTGGCGGTCGGTGTCCACCAGGCTCACCACCGCGATGGGCACGCCGAACAGCCGCTTGGCCAGCCGCGTGAGCCGGTCGAAGCGCTCCTCGGGCGAGGTGTCGAGGATCTTGAGCGCTCGCAGCGCATCGATACGGGTCGCCTCGTCGACGGGGATCGGGGGTTTTTGCATCGCTTGTACCACTCTCCAGGCACGGCGGCGTCGAACCGGACCCCTGTCCGGCAACGCTTGCCGAAGACTCTCGAAAGCGTATCGGCTGAACCGGCGGGGGCTTTAGCGTCGGCCGGCTCGATCATCAAAAGGGGTCGGAGCCTTTGGATTCCGTCGGCCGCGGGTAGCCCCAGCCACCCCGGCGCGAATCCACAGACTCAGACCCCGTTTGTCTACTCCGCTGCGAGGGCCTTGGCGGCGCCGTTGAAGGCCTCGATGGCCTGGCTCACGTCGTGGTCGTCGTGGGCGAGGGAGACGTAGAACTTGCTGTCGCCCTTGAACACGCCGCGCTCGCGCAGCAGCGCGGTGAAGCGCTTGCCCCTGGCGGCATCGCAGGCGAGGGTGTCGCGGTAGTCGTGCACCTCGCCGGACGTGAAGACCACGTCGAACAGGGGCGGGACGCCGATCACCCTGGCCTTCAGGCCGGCCCCGGCCAGGGCGTCGCGCATGCCGTCCATGAGCTGCCGGCCGGTGCGGAAGAGCTTCTCGTAGCTGCCGGGCCGGCGCAGGACCTCCAGCGTCGCGAGGCCCGCCACCGCGGCCACCGGGTTGCCGCTCAGGGTGCCCACCTGGGGCATGAAGCCGTCCTCGCCCACCGAATTGCGGTCGAAGTGCGCCATGATCTCCTGGCGCGCGGCGACGGCCGCCAGCGGAAAGCCGCCGCCGATGATCTTGCCCAGGGTGCAGATGTCCGGCTGCACCCCGTAGTACTCCTGGGCACCGCCCCAGGCGAAGCGGAAGCCGGTGACCACCTCGTCGAACACCAGCGGGATGCGGTGCTTCGCGGTGAGCTCCCTCAGGCCTTCCAGGAACCCGGGCTTGGGCGGGATCACCCGCTGGAACGGCTCCACGATGACGCCGCCCAGCTCGCCCGCGTGCTCGCGGATGATGCTGGCCGCCGTGTCGATGTCGTTGAACGGCGCGATGAGCATCTCGTCGCGCACCCGCGCCGGCACACCGGCGGAGTCGGCGCGGGCCTGGGGATAGTTGCCCGGCTGCTTCGGCAACCAGCTGGTGAGGCCGTAGTCGCTCATCCCGTGGAAGGCACCCTCGAACTTGAGCACCCGGTCGCGCCGGCTGTGAGCGCGGGCGAGGCGCATGGCATAGGCGTCTGCCTCGGAGCCGGTGCTCACGAAGCGCACCTGCTCGGCGCAGGGCACCGCGTCCACCAGCGCCTGGGCGAGGCGGATGCCGTGCTCGTTGTTGGCAAAGAAGGTGGTGCCCCGGGGGATCTGCTCCGCCACCGCGGCGCACACGTCCGGGTGGGCGTGGCCCAGGATCATGGGCCCGGAGCCCAGCAGGAAGTCCACGTACTCGTTGCCGCTCACGTCCCACACTCGCCCGCCGCGGCCCTCGCGGATCACCACGTCCATAGCCACGTTGCCGAAGCCGCCTCCCGGCAACACCCGGTGGGCGGTCTCCACGATGGCGAGCTCGGCGTCGTTGCGGACCGGGACGGACATGGGCGGGCACCTCGGGAAGGCGGGGGTCGGAGGATGGATTCTCTCCCAACCGCCACCCGCCGTGCACGGGGCCGGTTCTCAGCGCCCGGGGCCTTGGCTACACTCGTCGAGCCCCCTTCAATCCTGCACCCCGCCCATGGACGCCGCGCACATCAAGCTCCTGCAGCGCATGCCCGTGTTCGGCGCCGTGAACGACGAGACCCTGCGCTTCATCCTCGAGGGAAGCACCACGCTCACCGTGCCCGAGGGCGAGGAATTCTTCCGCGAAGGCGACCCGGCGGAGGCCTTCTACGTGCTCGAGAGCGGCCGGGTGGAGGTGCTCCGCGACTACGAGGGCGGGGACTTCCTGCTGACGGAGCTCGGCCCCGGCGACTGCTTCGGCGAGATGGCGCTCATCGAGTGCCGCAACCGCAACGCCACGGTGCGGGCCGCCGAGGACTGCGCCGCGCTGCGCGTTCCCCTGGAGGTGCTGCAGGGTCTCACCGAGCGGGATCTCGAGCAGTTCGCGCTGATCCAGATGAACCTGGCGCGGGAGATGAGCCGGCGGCTGCGGGACGCGGCCCAGCAGCTGTTCGAGGCGAAGGTGGCGGCGAAGGAGTTCGGCGGCGACTACCGCTGGTACCTGGCCTGAAGCCGCGACCGGATAGGAGCCCGTGGGCGTGCGAACCACGAGGGCGGCGAGATCCCGGCTGACGGGCCCATGTTCGCCCGCCGTCGCCCCCATGACACCCACCAGCGTGAGGCGGACAATGGGCCCGCGGGCGCGCCCGCCGGGCGCCCCGGTCGCGGGTGTACACATCGACCGGAGGGGGTGACGTCATGGCCAAGTATCTCTTTCTCGCATCGTTCACCGCGGAGGGGAAGCAGGGCCTGCTCAAGGACGGCGGGACGAAGCGCGCGGCGGCGATCGAGAAGCTCTTCAGCGACGCCGGCGGCAAGCTCGAGAGCTTCCACTTCGCCTTCGGGGAGGCCGACGCGTGCATCATCGCCGAGCTGCCGGACGCCATCACGGCGGCTGCCTTGAGCCTCAACGCCAGCGCCTCCGGAGCGGTGGCGGTGCGCACCGTCGCGCTGATGACCCCGAAGGAGTTCGACGATGCCTGCGGGAAGCAGGTGAACTACAGGCCGCCCGGGGGCTGACAGCGCCCGTTTCGCCCTCGATCCGGCCCGGCGGGGGATGGCCGCCGCCAGGGCACGCGTATCGGTCCTCGGTGCCGGCCCGGCCCGGGCACGGTGGCCGTCCGCCGCGCGTGGAATCCCAACACCCCGGTGTGAGAATCACGCGACGGGTCCCTCGGGCAACCCCGCCGCCCCGAGGCGGTCCGCGGAACTCCTTGACCCGCAAGGAATTGCGGCGCCCTGGCAGCGCTGGCACACCATTTGCTCCTCCACGGTGGGGAAGCAGGCTCCGCAACAGCCGCTCCGAATCACAACCATGAATAGGGAGAGGGAGGTCATGCTCAACGCCATCAGAACCGCAACCGTGGCCGGCGTCATCGCCACCGCGCTGGCCGCCGGGAGCGCATCCACCACCGCAGGGGCCGCCGAGCTGCGGGTCGGCTTCTCCGCCGACGCCCTCACGCTGGACCCGGCCAACCACCGCAACCGCGAGACCGAGACCATCATCCGCAACATGTACGACGGGGTGCTGACCCGGGACAGCAACATGCAGGTGGTGCCGGAGCTCGCCGAGTCCTACCAGCAGATCGACGCCACCACCTTCGAGTTCAAGATCCGCAAGGGCGTCACCTTCCACGACGGCAGCCCGATGACGGCGCAGGACATCAAGTACACCTTCGACCGCCTGACCCAGGAGAACGCCATGGGCGGCCAGACCAGCCCGCGCAAGGGCCTGCTGGGGCCGCTCGCGAGCGTCGACATCGTCGACCCGGACACGGTGCGCTTCACCCTCGCCGAGCCCTGGCCGATCCTGCCGGCGATGCTCCCGTTCCAGGAGGTGGTGAGCAAGGCCTTCGTGGAGAAGGTGGGCAGCGAGGGCCTGGCCACCCAGGTGAACGGCACCGGCCCGTTCAAGCTGGTGGAGTGGCGCAAGGGCGATTCCGTCATCATGGAGCGATTCGACGGCTACTACGGGGGCGCCACCGACATCCCACCGGTGGGCAAGGCCTGCGTGGATCGCGTGATCTTCAAGATCATCCCGGAGAGCGCGTCGCGGGTGGCGGCGCTGCTGGCCGGCGACGTGGACATCATCAACGAGCTGCCCGCCCACTCCATGAACCAGGTGGCGAGCAATGCCAACACCCAGGTGAAGACGGTGCGCGGCACCCGCACCTACTTCGTGGCGCTGAACACCACCAGGCCGCCCTTCGACAACCCCAAGGTGCGCAAGGCCGCCAACCATGCGCTCAACAAGCAGCTCATCATCGACAAGATCCTGAGCGGCACCGCCACGCCGCTGAACGGCGTGCTGAGCCCCGACGCCTTCGGCTTCAAGGCCGATCTCCCCACCTACGAGTACGACGTGGCGAAAGCCAAGGCGCTGCTGGCCGAGGCCGGCCATCCGGACGGCATCGACGTGACCCTGGACGTGGACGGCCCGTTCAAGGACACCGCCGAGGCCATCGCGTCGGTGCTCAGCAAGGCCGGCATCCGCACCAGGGTGGAGGTGGGCGAGAGCTCGCTGCTGGTGAAGAAGTGGCGCCAGGACCCGGAGAAGACCGGTGACATGTGGTTCACCTCCTGGGGCAACGGGTCGCTGGACCCGGCGGACATCGTGGAGCCCACGCTGCAGACCGGCGGGCGCGGCAACTCCGCGGGCTACGCCAACGCCCGGGTGGACGAGCTGCTGAAGTCCGCCAGCACCGAGCTCGATCGCGACAAGCGGATCGCGCTCTACCACGAGGCCCAGACCATCGTGAACGACGAGGCCCCGTGGATCTTCCTGTGGCTCCCGCAGGAGATCTACGGCGTGTCGAAGCGCCTGTCCGGCTGGCAGCCCAGCGCCGACAGCCGCATCAACCTGCACGACGCGTGCGTGAAGTAGCCCCCGCGGGCATCGGGACCTGATCCACGAGAGGACCGGCCATGAGACTCGGCAAGCTGCTCGAACGCCTCGCCCAGCTCATCCCGGTCCTGCTCGGCGTCAGCGTGATCGTGTTCTTCATGATCACGCTGACGCCGGGCGATCCGGTCCAGATCATGCTGGGCGACCAGCAGGTGACGCCGGAGCAGGAGGCGACCCTTCGGCGGGACATGGGCCTCGACCTGCCGGTGCACGAGCGCTTCGTGAAATTCCTGGGCAACGCCGCGACGGGCGAGTTCGGCCTGTCCTTCTTCCACCGGCGCCCGGTGGCCGACGTCATCGTCGAGCGCCTGCCGGCCACCATCGAGCTCACGCTGGTGTCCCTGATCCTCGCCGTCGTCGTCGCCATTCCGCTGGGCGTGCTGGCGGCGGTGAAGAAGTCCACGATCTTCGACAAGGCGGCCACCGTCACCTCCCTGCTCGGCGTGTCCATGCCGGGCTTCTGGTTCGGCATCCTGCTGCTCCTGCTGTTCGCCGTGAACCTGCAGCTGCTGCCGGTCTCGGGCCGGGTGGACTTCGACTACCAGGTGCAGCCCATCACCCACCTGCTGCTCATCGACACCCTGCTGCACGGGCGGCCCGACGCCTTCGTGAACGTGCTGTCCCACATCATCATGCCGGCCCTGACCCTCGGCCTGCCCATGGCCGCCATCCTGATGCGGGTCACGCGCGCCTCCATGCTGGAGGTGCTCACGCTCGACTACGTGCGCTTCGCCGAGGCCAAGGGCTTGAGCCGCGGGCGCATCCTGTTCCGCCACGCGCTCAAGAACGCCCTCATCCCCACGGTCACCGTGGCGGCGCTGGAAACCGGCACGCTGCTCGGCGGCAACATGATCGTGGAGACGGTGTTCGGCTGGCCGGGCCTCGGCCGCCTCGTGGTGGAGAGCATCTTCGTGCGCAACTACCCGCTGGTGCAGACCGCCGTGCTGCTCTACGCGATCACCTACGTGGTGCTGAACTTCATCGCCGATCTGCTCTACACGGTGCTCAACCCCCGGGTGAAGCTGTGAGCGCCGTGTCCGGGACGCTGGCCGAGGCATCCGTCCAGCGCGAAGAGTCTCCCATGGCGCGGAGCCTGCGCCTGTTCGCCGCCAACCGCCTGGCGGCGGGGTGCGCGCTGCTGGTGCTGGCCTTCGTGCTGATGGCGATCTTCTCGCCATGGGTGGCGCCCCACGATCCCGCCGAGACGGATCTGTTCCGCCGCCTGCAGCCCCCGGCCTGGAAGGAGGGTGGCGAGTGGGCCTACCTGCTGGGCTGCGACGCCCTGGGGCGCGACATCCTCTCGCGCATCATCTACGGCGCGCGGGTGTCCATCTTCATCGGCTTCATGGTCATCCTGGTGGCCACCACCGCCGGCATCCTGGCGGGCCTCGCGGCGGGCTACCTCCGCGGCTGGGTGGACGTGGTCATCTCGCGCCTGGTGGACATCCTGCTCGGCTTCCCGTACCTGATCTTCGCCATCGCGCTGATGGCCATGATGGGTCCGGGGCTCCAGAACATCATCCTGGCACTGGCCTACAAGGAGTGGGTGATCCCCTGCCGCGTGGTGCGTGGCGAGACGCTCGCCGCGCGTGAGGTGGAGTACGTGGAGGCGGCGCGGGCGCTGGGCGCTGGGCGCGGACGCATCATGCTCCGGGAGATCCTGCCCAACATCCTCTCGCCGGTGATCGTGGTGGCCACCATCCGCATGGCCAACGTCATCATCCTGGAGGCGAGCCTGTCCTTCCTCGGGCTCGGCGTGCAGCCGCCCACGGCCTCCTGGGGCCAGATGGTGGCCGACGGGCGGGCCTTCATGCTGGAGGCCTGGTGGGTGAGCACCTTCCCGGGGCTCGCCATCCTGGCGCTGGTGCTGGCCATCAACGTGGCGAGCCAGGGGCTTCGCGATGCCTTCGACCCCAAGTTCCATGACTGACGCCGCGCCCACGCCGGCCGCGCAGGCGCCGATCCTGGCCATCCGGGATCTGCGCACCTGCTTTCGCACGGCCCAGGGGCTGGTGACCGCGGTGGACGGCGTGAGCCTGGACGTCTATCCCGGCGAGAGCCTGGGGGTGGTGGGCGAGTCGGGCTCGGGCAAAAGCGTCACCTTCGCCAGCGTCATGGGCCTGATCCGCCGACCCGGATGGATCGAGGGCGGCTCCATCCGCTACCGGGACGAGGAGCTGACGCGGCTCGCGCCGGCAAAGCTGCGCGCCCTGCGCGGGCGCGACATCGCCATGACCATGCAGGACGCCCTCACGGCGCTGAACCCGGCCCTCACCGTGGGCGAGCAGATCGAGGAGGTGCTGCGCGCCCATGACGACACCCTGCCCCGGGGCCGCGCCGGCCGCCGGGCGGCCCGGGAGCGGGCCCTCGAGATGCTCAAGCTCGTGGGCATCCCCTCGCCGGAATCGCGCCTGAAGGAGTATCCGCACCAGTTCTCCGGCGGCATGCGCCAGCGCATCATGATCGCCATCGCACTGGCCTGCCGGCCGCGACTGCTGATCGCCGACGAGCCCACCACCGCCCTGGACGTGACCATCCAGGCCCAGGTGCTGGACCTGATCGCCGACATCCGCGCCAGGCTGGGCATGAGCCTGGTGCTGATCACCCACGATCTGGGCGTGGTGGCGGAGCACTGCGACCGGGTGGTGGTGATGTACGCCGGCCAGATCGTGGAGTACGGGCCCACGCGCCAGGTCATCGACGAGCCCCGCCACCCCTACACCCAGGGACTGCTGCAGTCGATCCCACGTCTGTCCAGGCTCGGCGAGACCATCCGCCCGATCCAGGGCCAGGTCCCGGAGCTGGTGGACCTGCCGCCGTTCTGCCGCTTCCATAACCGCTGCCCCTACCGCCGCGACGCCTGCCTGGTGCCGGTCCCCATGCACGAGCTGCCGGGCGGGCGCGGCGCGCGCTGCATCCGCATCGAGGAGCGGCTGCAGTGAGCGCCCAGGCCGTCCCAGGCCCGACGCCCCGCCCCGAGGACGGCGCGCCGCTGCTGAAGCTCGAGGGGCTGGTGAAGCACTACGACTCCCGGCGCGGGATCTGGGGCACCCTCACGGGCAACCCGGGCGCGCTGGTGCAGGCGGTGAACGGGGTGAGCCTCACGGTGCGGCGCGGCGAGACCCTGGGGGTCATCGGCGAGAGCGGCTGCGGCAAGTCCACCCTCGGCCGCGCCATCCTGCGGCTGCACGAGCCCACCTCGGGCAAGGTCCTGTTCGACGGCGTGGACGTCACCGCCCTGGACCGCGAAGGCCTGCTGCGGATGCGCCGGCGCATGCAGATGGTGTTCCAGGATCCCTACGCCTCGCTCAATCCCCGCAAAACGGTCCTGGACATCCTCGGCAGCGCGCTCGAGATCCACGGCATCGCGAAGGGAGCGGAGCGCAAGAGCCGGGTGGTGGCCATGCTCGAGAACGTGGGCCTGCGGGCCGGCCACGTGGGACGCTATCCGCACCAGTTCTCCGGCGGCCAGCGCCAGCGCATCGGCATCGCCCGCGCGCTCATCCTCAACCCGGAGTTCCTGGTCTGCGATGAGCCCGTGTCCGCGCTGGACGTGTCGATCCAGGCCCAGATCATCCAGCTCCTGAGCGATCTGAAGCGCGAGCTGGGCCTCACCTATCTCTTCATCAGCCACGACATCGCCGTCATCGGTTACGTCTCGGATCGCATCGCGGTCATGTACCTGGGCGAGGTGGTGGAGCAGGGGCCGGCGCGCAGCGTCCTCCGATCCCCTGGCCACCCCTACACCCAGGCCCTGCTGTCCGCCGTGCCCCGGGTGGACGGCGCCAGCGGCCCGCAGCGCATCCGGCTCGCCGGCGACCTGCCGTCCCCCCTCGCGCCCCCGCCGGGCTGCAAGTTCCACACCCGCTGCCCCCTGGCCAAGGACATCTGCCGCACCATGGCCCCGCCGGTGGTCACTCTTGGCGGCGGCCAGACCGCGGCCTGTCACCTGCTGCGCGAGGGCGGCTGATGGACGAACGCGGGACACCCCTCGAGCTGACCGGCGACGCGCGCCGGCGCGGCCTCGCCCAGGCCACGTGCAGCGACGGCACCATCACGTCGGTGCGCGCCGCCATCGAGGGACGCCTGCGCGAAGGGGCCGGCCTCCTCGCGACCCCCGAGGTGCAGCGTTACCTGCAGCTCGTCCGCGCCTACACGGAGCAGGTGGCGCCCCGGTCCCTGGCCGAGATGGAGGGGATCGCGGAGGGCTTCGGCCTCGCGCCGGACGCGCTCTTCGCCTATCTCCACCTGGCTATCGTCGTCGACCGGGACGTGGCCCGGGCGCCCGGCGCCGCCAGCGACGGCTGCAGCGCCTGGACGGCGGCCGGCCCGGACGGCGCGGCGTGGGTGGGCAAGAACCGCGACTTCCGAGGCGAGCACCAGGGGATCCAGCGGGTGTTCCTGCACCAGGACCCGGACTGGGGCGGGCGCCGGGTGCTCTGTGTCGGCAGCCTGGGCGCACCCGGCGCCTACTCCAGCGGCATGAACTCCGACGGACTGGCCCTGGCCGACACCCAGATCACCACCTGGGACCACGGGATCGGGCTCGGCCGCTACTTCCTCATGACCGAGGTGCTGGCGCGCTGCGCAACCGTGCCGGAGGCCATCGACTTCATGCACGGCATCGCGCATGCCGGCGGCGGCTCGCTACTCCTCGGTGATGCACAGGGCGGCCGCGCGGCGGTGGAGCTGGGCCACCGACGGATCAGCGTGGAGCAGCCGGCCGGCGATGCGCCCGTCTCCCGCACCAACCACTTCACCGGCGACGCGCTCCGCGACGCCAACCTCACCCGCCCCGGCGAGCCCATGATCGGCACCTCCCCGGCCCGGCTCGCGACCCTCGAGGGCGCCCTCGCCGCACTGCCCCGCGCCGACATGCCGGCCTGGACGCGGGCCACCATGGCGTCCCATGATGACGCGACGCGCACCGGCCTGTGCCGGCACGGACAGGACGGCGACGCGACCACCATCTCCACGGCCCTGTATGCGACCGGCGACCTGACGCTGCACTTCTGCGACGACAACCCATGTCGAGGCACCTGGCGGCGAATCACACTCTGAACCACTCCGCGGAACCGACCCATGGCCGGCTACTCGGGTGATCTCGTCGGCAACCATGCGTCGATTCAGACCGTGCGCCGGCTGGTCACCCGCGTCGCCCGCAGCCCCACCCACACGGTCCTGATCTACGGCGAGACCGGCACCGGCAAGGGCCTGGTGGCGCACATGATCCACGAGCAGTCGGCCCGCGCCGGGCACGCCTTCGTGGACGTGAACTGCGCCGCCATCCCCCGCGACCTCATGGAGTCCGAGCTCTTCGGCCACGAGCGCGGCGCGTTCACCGGCGCCCAGTCCAACAAGCCCGGGCTGGTGGAGACCGCCAACGGTGGCACCATCTTCCTGGACGAGATCCGCGAGCTGGACCTGGTTCTGCAGGCGAAGCTGCTGAGCGTCCTCGACACCCGCAGCTTCCGGCGCGTGGGCGCCGTGCGCCCCATCGAGGTGGACGTGCGGTTCATCGCCGCCACCAACCGCATCCTGTTCGGCGAGGTGAAGGAAGGCCGCTTCCGCGAGGACCTCTACTACCGGCTGCAGGTGGTCTCCATCAACATCCCGCCCCTGTGCGAGCGCGGCGAGGACGTGCTGGTGCTCACCGAGCACTTCATCCGCAAGCTCAACGGCCGCTACGACCGCACCATCCGCGGCATCGAGCCGGCGGTGCGCGAGGTGTTCCTGGCCTACCGCTGGCCGGGCAACGTGCGCGAGCTCGAGCACGCGCTGGAGCGGGTCTTCGCGCTGGAGGACGAGGACGAGATCCTGGTCAAGCACCTGCCGCCCCGGATCATGCGCGAGGTGGAGCACCCGGCGCCGGGCGCCCCCGCCCCGGGCGAGGCCGGCGAGGCGCCGCTGGGCGACTTCCGCGCGCTCACCGCCGAGTTCCAGCGCGGGCTCATCCTGCGCGCCCTGCAGGCGGCGGGCGGCAACCACACCGCGGCGGCGGAGCGGCTGGGCCTGAGCCGGCACGCGCTGCGCCACCAGATGCAGAAGCTGCACCTGCTCTAAACAGTGTTCCGAATGCTGCTACGAACATCTCGCAATACGGAGGACGGCATGGGTCGATGCGCCCCGCCGTGAACCCGTCCATGGGGGCTCGGAGGCGGCGTCCCTGCCGCCTAC